>JAJDUS010000031.1 GCA_022826535.1 Prochlorococcaceae cyanobacterium jk18x1bzbins.87 | reverse complement strand
AGAAACAGCTCCCGCCCCGTCTTCCCCTTCTTGGTCTCCTACTCAAGGTCAGCAAAGCTCTTCTCCATGCTCTTCATGCCAGGGAAGCTCCAACCATCCCTTTATCTTACCACTTGTAGAAACTTGTTCAGAGATGCCTTAACAGGGTCTCCCATCAGCTTATGGAATAGATGGGTTGATTCCTGCCGGCCAGTTCCTTGCCGTTGATGGGTAACCCCCCTGTGTAACGCAGGGTTCTCCAGTCAGAGCCGTGCGGCTTGATGGTCTTCCGCAGCTCCTCCAACCTCTTAATCGCCGCCGCCGCTTCTCTCCTGGGACCAGAGGTGAGTTCACCTGCCAAGTCTCCGTTGGCACGGCGAAGGGCAACAGGAGGAGCAGGAGGCAGATGGACTGCGAGGCCTTCCTTCCCCGCAGCTTTCTCTGGGCTTTTATTCGGGAGGCGCTGGGTTGCATTGCCGATCTCCTTGCAGATAACCTCACCTTTAGCATCGTCCTCAACGAAACATGGAGCTGACGGAGCTTTCCTCATGGATGCGCCAGATGGCTTCGCCCATCACATTGGCAATGGAGAGCACCGTCAACTGGGAGAAGCGCTGCTCCAGCCGGAGGGGGATGCTGTTGGTGACCACCACCTCCTCAAACAGGCCCGGCTCTTGTAGGCGCTCCAGGGCGGGATGGGAAAAGACCGGATGGGTAACGCAGGCGATGACCGTCTTGGCGCCCTGAGCCTTCAGCAGGCGGGCCCCTTGGTGGATGGTGCCGCCGGTATCGATCATGTCATCCACCAGGACGGCCGTGCGGCCGGCCACATCACCAATCACCGTGAGGCTTTCCGCTACGTTATGGGAAGCGCGCCGCTTGTCGATGATGGCCAAGGGGGCATCGTTGAAGCGTTTGGCAAAGGCCCTGGCCCTGGCCACACCACCCACATCCGGTGACACCACCACATAATCCTTCAACTGGCGCGTGTTGAGATAGTCCACAAGCACTGACGCCCCATAAATGTGGTCACAGGGGATATCAAAGTAGCCCTGGATCTGGGCCGAGTGCAGGTCCACCGCCAGAACGCGACTGACGCCCGCCTGCACCAGCAGGTTGGCCACCAGCTTGGCGGTGATGGACTCCCGTCCCGCGGTTTTTCGGTCAGCGCGGGCGTAGCCGTAGTAGGGCATCACGGCGGTGATCTGGCGCGCCGACGCTCGCCGGCACGCATCCACCATGATCAGAAGCTCCATCAAGTGATCATTCACTGGCGCACCGGTGGGCTGCACTAGAAACACATCACAGCCGCGGATGGATTCCTGGATCTGGACGTAAAGCTCCCCATCGGCAAAGCGTTTGCGAACCACCACACTGTCGGGAATGCCCAGATAGGCGGCAATTTCCCGGGTGAGGTGGGGATTGGCGCTGCCACTGAACAGGCGTAAGCGACCGTGATCCTGGCGCTCCCTGTACAGGCCATGGTGGTGAGGCTTGGCTGTCAGACTGGTCACTGGCAGTCGTTGAGACCTGGCAAGGCTGATGCTAGAAGCTACACCCTGTTCTGGAGCATCCGAGGGCACAACCCAAGGGCGACTGGGTGGAATTGCTGGTGTCATTTATCCCCTCCATGGGGTGGATCCCCAGGCGGTGGCTGAGATCATGACCTCAGTGCTGGGGGGGCGCCGTCCCCTCAGGCCCGCAGCAGACGCTGATCCTTTCCATGTCTTGGGGCAGTTGGCGTCAGACAAGCCGGCGGCGTCATCCTCGGTCCATGGCTCCTGGCTGCTGGTGACCAGGGAATTGGCGGCCCACCACGGTCCCGGAGCCAGTTGGTGTGGGGCCCTGGCTGCGTTCCGCCGGCCTTTGCTGCTGGTTGCGACTCCCCAGGCAGGCTGGGAAGGACAAGCCCGTGCCTATGGGGCCCTGGCGTGCCAGAGCCGGGTTTCTCTTTTGGGGGTGGCCAGCCTTGGGGAGCCCCATGCCCCCCACTTTGACCCTGCCCTGGAGTTGGGCTTGCCCTGGTTGGGCCACCTGCCAACAGGAGAGGGGCCCACGGCCCAGGTCTGGCAGGAGCAGCTCTGGCTGCTGCGGGAGCGACTCTGGCTCCGCTGGTGGCAACTCTGTCGCACTGAGCAGGTGACAGCGCTGTCCACAAAGGGGTGATTCCCTCTGCCCATGGACCTCATCACTGGGGAAACAGGGGAAGCACCAGCACCACGAAGTACAACACCACAGCAGGTGTCAGCAGAAAGCTGTCGAACCGGTCCAGGATGCCCCCATGACCCGGAATGAGGCGACCGGAATCCTTCACCCCGGCATCCCGCTTCAGCATGGACTCCACCAGGTCCCCCACCAGGGCGGAGAGGGCCACCAGGGCCCCCAGCATCAAGCCACTCCATGGCGCCAGGGGCCAACCCAGCACCATGGCGCCACCAGCGCCCACCAGGGCGGCGGCCACACAACCACTGATGGTCCCCTCAACGGTTTTTCCAGGGCTTACCCGGATCAAGGGCCGCTGACCAAACCATTGTCCACACACATAGGCGGTGATGTCCACCGCCATGATCATGGCGGCGGTGAACAGGGTCAAGGCCAAACCGGCACTGAGGTCTGCGGTGGGCATGGTCCAGTGCTGCACATGGACGGGAGCAACCCCATCAATGGCCCGCAGTTGCAGCCAGTGGCTGGGCAGCACCCCCAAGTAGTAGAACCCGAAAATTGATGCCGCCACATCGGTGATGGAGCCCGTCTGTGGCTGTAACAACAGCCAGCCGCAGATCACCAGGCTGGCCAAGGGCACTACGGCATCTGCCCCCAGGGACCATTGGGAGCTGAGGGTTGGGTTGGCGGCGTGGAAGCTGAGGAAAAGCAGCACTTGACAGGCCACCAAGGTGGTTTTGCTGGCAGGGCGGATCCCCTTGCTACGGGCCAGCCGGAAAAATTCCACCAGGCCCAGATGGACGATCACCGCCACCAGCAGGGTGAACCACCAGCCCCCCAGACTGATGAGCAGCACCCCCAAACCGGCAGCCACCAGGCCACTGAGCACCCGTGGAGATCCCCAACTCATCGTACCCTGGGCCGCTCGGCAGCAATCAGGAACAGGGGCTCTGCAGCAGCCAGCCGCACGTCAGGCCCCCGCTGCTGCAGGCGATGCACCGTCGCCTGCACCACCTGCAGGTCAGCGGCTTGGAGGCGCCGGAGGGCATTTGTCGCATCCACCAGACCAGCCAGGTTGCTGGTGCTGATCACCAGGCGCCCATGGGGACGCAGGCAGGGCCACACCGCATCCAGAATGGCCTGATCCGGTCGGGACACCTCCAGAAGAACCCGGTCCGGCTCCCCATCCAGTTGACCGAGATCGTCCGGCGCACGGCCAGGAATGATCTTCAAGTTGTTCACCTGGAAGTGTCGCCGGTTGCGGGCCAGAAGATCCAGGGCATCCGGATCCCGCTCCAGGGCCAGCACTGCGCCACGGGGCAGCAGCCGGGCAATTTCCAGCGCCAAGGCGCCTGTGCCGCCCCCCACATCCCACACCAGGGAATCGGGCTGGGGCCGCAGATGGGCCAGCAGCATGACCCGCAACTCCATGGGTGTTGGAGAAAAGCCGGGGGCATTGGCAAAGGCGCCGTCGGGAATGCCAGGCGTGACAAAGTCCCATTGAAACCGGTCGTCAGGGTGGTGTTGGCCGGAGGCTGCATCACCCGCTGCAATGGGCATGGGGGCGAGCCTCCTGAACCATCACCTCAGAACCTTCACCGTATCAAGCATCCCATCCGGATGTTGCCAAAGATGCTGGCTGTGGAGTAGCCAGGCGCAACGTTCTTCATCAAGCCGCTCCCCTGGCAGGAGCAGGGGAATACCCGGTGGGTAAGGGGTAATGGCCTCTGCCGCTACATGGCCCACCGCCTCTTTGAGGGGGAGACGTCGGGTGGGGCCGAACCAGGCGATGCGGGGCGGCACAGCAGAGGAGGCCAGCAGCGGTGTGGGGGCTGGTTGGGGGGCGACCTCCACGCCCCCTGGCGACTCCAGAGGGGACCAGCCCAGTTGCGTCAAGGCCTTCCGGAATCGGCTCAGGGCCTGGCAGGGCGGTTGGAATCCCAGGTGGAAGGTGAGCCCTGCCGGCTCCGGCAACTCCCCCGCGACCCCGAGGCGTAGCAGGCATTCATCCAACGCCAGGCCACTGCGTCCCCATGCCATGGTGCATAACCGCAGGCGCAACGGGTCATCACTGGGGCTCACCCGCCAGCCTGTCCCCGTCAACTGTTGCCGCCAATGGGTCCAACGATCCATGGCCTGGCTGAGGAGATGGCTGGCCTGGGGCTGCTGATGGGGCCATGCCGCCGCCAACTCCGTGGCTGCCAATAACAATGCTGAGGGGCTACTGGTCTGCAGCAGCAGCAAGCCTTGCTCCAGGTCGTGCCTGCAGATGCGGGTGCCGGAGTGGTGAAGCACAGCAGTCTGGGTGAGCCCAGGCAGGGATTTGTGGGTGGAATGAACCACCAGGTCGGCACCAGCAGCCAGGGCATCCCGGGGCAGGGCGGCATGGGCGCGAAAATGGCTGCCATGGGCCTCATCCACCAACACCGGCAGACCCTGACCATGGCAAAGCCGCACCAACGGCGTCAGGGGAGCACTCAGCCCCTGATAGGTGGGATTCACCAACAGCACCAGATCCACGGAGCAGTTCCGGGCCGCCACGGCCCCCAGCACCCTTTGAAACCAGGCCACGTCCATGGGCTGGGACAGCCCCCAGCGCTTGGAAAAGGGGAGGGCGTAGTAGATGGGTTCAAGACCGGCCAGCACGGCCCCATGGAGCACTGAACGGTGCAGATTGCGGGGGCAGAGCAACCGCTGGCCCGGGCGCAGGACCCCCAAAAGAGCAGCCTGAAGCAGGCCTGTGGAGCCATTGACCCCAAACCAGCAGGACCGGCTACCCCAAAGCCTGGCGGTGGCTTGCTGGGCCTCAGCCACGGCGCCATGGGGCAGGAGTGGTCCCCCCAGGCTGGGCAGCTCCGGCAGGTCCAGGGGACCCAGTGGCCCTGTGAGCAGTGCCGCCAGCGCGGGTGGAAACCCCCGCCCCCGCCCATGGGCGGGCAGATGGAGGGGAAGGGTGAACGCTGCCTGCTGCAGCGCATTCAGGAGCACTGTCCCGGCAGTGGGGTTCAAATCCGTAGGACAGCCTGGCAAAGAGTTTGCCGGATTCCTGGGGTTGTTATGGTTGCCCCTGGTTCAGGCAAGGGGCAGGATAACCCCTGGCCCCTTCTTTGTGGTGTCCCCATGGGGAAACGGGATTGGGAAACCGTCGTTCCCGCTGGCGGAGGAATGACCCACCGCTGGTCCCAGGGACCCTTGCCAATGGGCTGCCGAGATTTTAGGGAAACGCTGGAGAACCCCGATTCAAGCCAATAATAAGAAGGAGAAAGCTGAATTATGTAATTGACAGAGCGTTTTCTGGGTCAAAAGGCCTTATTTCGCTTCTCAATGGCCTTCATGGTTCTTAATAACACCGTGA
>JAJDUS010000058.1 GCA_022826535.1 Prochlorococcaceae cyanobacterium jk18x1bzbins.87 | reverse complement strand
ACGCCTGCGCTACAGCCTCTTGCTGCTGTAATGGACTGGTTTCTTGCGGCAGCGATGGGGCATGATGCAAGGTGGGATGCCCTGCTGGACCAGCATCTTACGGATTTTGTCCCTGTCATACCCTTGATCCCCCATCACCGTGGCCGCAGCCGGCCGATTCTTGCGCACCCCATCAGCACCGGTGAAGTCGCTGCATTGCCCCTCACGCAGGTGGAGCCGCAGGGGACCACCTTTGCTGTCACAGACTCCGTGGAGCTTGCTGGTCATGCCCCCCTTGGTGCCACCAATCAGGTGGGGGGTCATCCCCCCTTGTTGAGGCTGGACACCGTGGGACGGGCTTTGAGACCAGTGGCGTCAATCATCAGCACCTCTGCCTCTGGGGCATCAGGTGACTCTGCGGGGTCGGGTGGCTCTGCGGCATCGGATGCTGACAACTCGGAAAAGATCAGATCAAGCAGGGGCATCCACCCAGTGCAGACCCTTCTGAATGGCATGGATGATGCCGCTCAACACCTTCCTGTCATCCACCTGCTTCACACTCCGTTTCTTGGGAAACAAGGGGCGGATGCGGGCAACCTGCTCCGCACTGAGCCCAAACAACTGGGCCATCACCCATCCTCCTGCTGTTCTCTTGGGGCTCCCTCTCTGGCGAGAATGGACGCTGATCCGGAGCTGGGGTTAGGCTGTTTATGGGCGGCCATCGCCATCGCCATCGTGAAGCAAGCTTGAAGCTGTTCCACCCGGTCTGCCCTGCCCTCGCAAGCACTGGGGATCCGGCGAGGGCAAAGCCGGTCTGTGCCAAGACGATGGGAAGCGGACTGAAACACACCCGCCACCAATTCCCCACCCATGCCTTTGCCCATGGCCTGATCTCCGCGGCCACGGGCTGGTTCCTTGACTTCAAGCTCCACCTGCCCCCTCTTCGGCCAACTGAAGTTACCAAACTGAAGGCCAGGGATGGGAGGTCACCCGGCTTGAATCCCTTGCCGTGGGGGCGGTGGCAATTCGCGACCGGCGACAGGTCAGCAGTGGTTGCCTGGGAAGCCCAGCACGCTCCCTGTTGGATTCGAACCAACGACCGGTTGCTTAGAAGGCAACTGCTCTATCCGCTGAGCTAAGGGAGCCCGCCCGTAGCCTAGGCGCTTTTGCTAAGGTTTGCAGGCCTGGGTTGTTGGATTGTCTGTGTTACGTCTCGAGGGCGTCTCGAAGATGTACAGCACCGGCGAGGTGCTCAAAGATGTGCATTGGGAGGTGAAACCCGGTGATCGCCTTGGCCTGGTGGGGGCCAATGGGGCTGGTAAATCCACCCAGTTGCGCATGATTGCCGGGTTGGAGGATCCCACCACAGGCCAGGTGGTCCGCCCCAACGGGCTGGTGGCTGCCTATCTGCACCAGGAGTTGGACCTGGACCCCCGGCACAGTGTCCGCCAGGAGTTGTTTCGGGCGTTCCAGGAGGCCAGTGGGGTGCTGGAACGCCTCATGGAGGTGGAGCAGGCCATGGCCACTGCCACAGGACCTGCCCTGGACGAGCTGATCCAGGAACTGGGGGGCCTCCAGCAACGGTTTGAAGCCCTGGATGGCTACAGCCTGGAGAGCCGGATTGAGCGGATCCTGCCCACCATGGGGTTTACGGTCGCGGATCTGGAGCGACCAGTGGCCCATTTCTCCGGTGGCTGGCAGATGCGCGTCGCCCTGGCCCGCATCCTCCTGCAGGAGCCGGACCTGCTGCTGCTGGATGAGCCCACCAACCACCTGGATCTGCACACCATTGCATGGCTGGAGGGTTATCTCCTTGGCCTGGAGCTGCCCATGGTGGTGGTCAGCCATGACCGGCAATTCCTGGATCGCCTCTGCAACCGCATCGTTGAGATTGAGCGGGGTGTGGCCCGCACCTATCTGGGCAACTACAGCGATTTCGTGACCCAGAAACAACTGGAGCGCCAGGCTCAACGGGCAGCTTTTGCACGGCAGCAAAAGGAGCTGGCGGTCCAACAGGCCTTTGTGGAGCGTTTCCGCGCCAGCGCCACCCGCAGCAGTCAGGCCAAGAGCCGGGAGCGGGCCATGGCCAAGGTGGAGCGACTGGAGGCCACCGACAGCCAACCGGGTGGCCCCCGGTTCTGTTTCCCACCGGCGCCCCGCTCCGGCCAGCAGGTGGCCCGCATTGAGAATTTGACCCACACCTACGGGGACCAGATCCTCTTCCTCGGCGCCCAACTCCATGTGGAGCGGGGGCAACGCATTGCCCTTGTGGGGCCCAATGGTGCCGGCAAATCCACCCTGCTGCGGCTGCTCATGGGCACGGAGCAACCGACAGAAGGGACAGCCCAACTGGGGAAACACCAAGTGATCCCTGGTTATTTTACCCAGAACCAGGCCAAGGCCCTGGATCCCCACATCACAGTGCTGGACACCGTCACCCAAGTGGTCCCGGATTGGAGTCAGACCCAGATGCGCACCATGCTGGGCCGCTTCGGCTTCACGGAGGATCGGGTGTTCAAGGTGGTGGCGCAACTCAGCGGCGGAGAAAAGGCGCGTCTCGCCCTGGCCAAATTGTTGCTGACCCCCTGCAACCTGCTGCTCCTGGACGAGCCCACCAACCACTTGGATCTTCCCGCCAAGGCCATGCTGGAGGAGGCCCTCCAGGCCTATGAAGGATCGGCGTTAATGATTTCCCATGACCGCTACTTCATCCGCCAGACAGCCAACCGCATTGTGGAACTCCGGGATGGGGAGTTGGTGCTCTATCAAGGGGATTACGCCTACTACTGCCAGAAAAAAGCTGAGGAGCGAGAAGCCGCCGCCGCCGCAGTTCGCGCCCGGGCTGTCCAGGAGAAAGCCGCCGCCATGCGGGCCAAGGCAGCAGCCAAGGCCAGCCGCCAGGCGGCCCGTAAGGCCAGGGCGGCGGATCGCTGAGAAGCCCCTTCAATGACGGCTTTTCAGGGAGGCTAGCCGTCCGCCTCTTCCTTTCAGAACAGGGTGGAGAAGGTTAGCTTCAGGGAATGCTCCACTGGTGATGGAACAGAGGTGGGCTCCTGCCGCTCCCCTGCCAGGAGAGTTGCCAAGGATCAGCTTGGGCTTGGTCAGGGTAGGGCGCCAAAGACCAGAGGAGGCTGTAGTTCCTGCTGGTGGGGGAGAGGGCCAACGCCACTGCCGGGGTGAAGGTGAGGCGGTCATTATGGGCAGGGAAGCCATAGGCCAGCTCCGCTTCAAAACGTTGCCCACTGCTGGGGTCAGCATCCAGCCCCTCAAAGGTGGTGGGGTTCAACAGGGCACCCATGCCGCCTGCTGTGGTGGCGCCCATGGCGTGGCTCAGGGAGAGGGAGGGACCGCGATTGGAGGGGGATGGCTCCCAAGAGAAGGAGAGGGCCAGACCTTGTTCCTGGAACTCTTCTTCCCCATGGGCGAGGAGGGTGTGTCCCCTCAGCGCACTGCTGATGCCCC
>JAJDUS010000004.1 GCA_022826535.1 Prochlorococcaceae cyanobacterium jk18x1bzbins.87 | reverse complement strand
ATTCCCTGTTGGTTGGGTATTCAGCACCACTGTGTAGGTGTCACTGTTCGTTGTCCCCGATGCCTCAGTGACCGTAATGCCGACGGACCCGCTGATGCTCACACCAGGGCTATCATCATCCACCACGGTGGCCGTCACGTCCGCAATGGCAATATCATTGTAGTTGTCATCGCTTGAGGTGGCGCTGTGGCTGATGGTTACGCTACGGTCGCTACCCTGGGCCACAAAGTCATCCACCCCGGTCACCGTCACTGTCTGCCCGCTGTTCCAGTTGGTGGTGCTGAACCTCAAGGTGGCCGGGCTCACCGTCGCTGCTCCACTGTCGCCAGAAACCACCTCCACCGTCACACTGGAGGTGGGTCGGGTATCTAGCGCCACCGTGTAGCTATCGCTGTGGCCCGCACCAGCCGCCTCGCTCACTGCCGTGGCACCGCTGGACTCGCTGATGCTCACTCCCGCCGTGTCATCATCCACCACTGTGGCCCTCACATCGGCGATGATGATGGTATTGTAGTTGTCATCGCTTGAGGTGGCGCTGTGGCTGATGGTTACGCTACGGTCGCTGCTCTGAGTCACAAAGTCGTCTACGCCGGTCACCGTCACTGTCTGCGCAGTGTTCCAGTCGCTGGTGGTGAACGTCAAGGTGGCCGGGCTCACTGTCGCGGCTCCCGTATCACTAGAGGTGACGGTAATGGTCACATTGGCCGTTGGCTCGCTATCCAGCGCGACGGTGTAGGTATCGGTGCTCGTCGTCCCCGCCGCCTCGCTCACTTCGGTGGTGCCGTCGGACTCGGTGACGATCACGGTGCAAGAGGATACCCCTCCGTCTACCCATAAGCTAGTGACGGAGGAAGGAATGGAAGGCAGACAGGTCAGATTGTTGTTGGACAGACGCAGGTGCTCCAAGCTGGTGAGCTTGTCGAATATGCCCGCCGGCAGGCTGCTCAGATTGTTGTTGGGCAGACGCAGGTGCTCCAAGCTGGTGAGCTTGTCGAACACGCCTGATGGCAGGCTACTCAGATTGTTCCCATCCAGCCACAACTTTTCCAAGCTGGTGAGCTTGTCGAACACGCCTGCTGGCAAGCTGCTCAGATTGTTGCTACGCCCATCTGGCCCTAGGATATGGCCCAGATCCAGGTTAGTCAGGCTGGTGAGTTTGTCGAACACGCCTGCCGGCAGGCTGCTCAGACGGTTGCCAGCCAGAGCCAGCTCCTCCAAGCTGGTGAGGTCGTCGAATATGCCCGCCGGCAGACTGCTCAGGCTGTTGCCGTTCAGCCGCAGTTCTCTCAAACTGGTGAGGCCGTCGAAGTCGCCAGTCTTCAAGGTAGTGAGGGAACCAAAGGAATACACCACGTGCAGCCATCTGATCCTCGCCAGCTCCGCAGCCGTTACACTGCCACAGTCCGCCGACGTCTTTCCCAACCTCATGAGAATTTTAGTCTTGACCTGAGGGGTGCGGTCGCAGATGTTAATTGTCGTCTGCGCCTGTGCCCGCTGTGGGGAAGAGAGGCCCCCCCACAAGCCAGGGAGAGGAGGAGGACTACACCCAGTGTTTTAATCCCGGCCTCAACTGGAATTTTCTGTCTCCCATCGGCCTTCCTGAAACCGGCATCATCAAAACCCGCCCGCCAACGTTGGCCAATGGGTTCCTTTGCGCTCACTGCCCATTTGGACGGGACAAGCCAGCCAGTCCAGACCTGATTGAAACGCATGGCCCTCCAGGCTCATAGGAGCCAATCTTAGCTTATGGGATACCTCTTAGGGAACCTCTGAACAAGCCAGAGTCGTCCGCCATCAGGCTCCTGCTTCCCCTGTCTCTGCTGGGCTTCCCAAAAGCTCTCAGGGTCTCAAGGGGACTTGTTCAGAGGTTCCTTAATTTCCAGGAATGATGGTGGTCATGGGTGAGGTGGTGTAGTACGCAGCCCTGGGAGTTGCCAGCAGGCTGCAGGTAGCCTGAATCCAGGTGCCACAAGTCAGCCGACCCCTGTTGTGGGGGAGCGTCATGGATCAACGACACTGGTGGTTGACCGCCCCACCCTTCTTCCCTCCCCAGTGAGCCCCAATGCGCAGTCCCTACCGGGCCCTCCCTCCCCAGCAGCGTTTGCCCCGCTGGCTACACCGTCCTTTGGGAACGGCTTCCGCCTTGGCCCGGGTGCAGGGGCAGGTCAGGGGCCTTCGCCTCAACACCATCTGTGAGCAGGGCCGCTGCCCCAATCGGGGGGAGTGCTACGCCGCGGGAACCGCCACCTTCCTTCTGGGCGGCTCCATTTGCACCCGCAGTTGTGCGTTTTGCCAGGTGCATCAGGGCCAGGCCCCTCAACCTCTGGACACCAAGGAGGCGGACCGGGTGGCGGAGGCGGTGGCCAATTTGGGATTGCGTTATGTGGTGCTCACGGCGGTGGCGCGGGATGATCAGCCGGACCACGGCGCTGGCCTGTTTGTGGAGACCATGGCGGCCATCCGCTGCCATGACCCCACGGTGGCCATTGAGGTGCTGACCCCTGACTTCTGGGGTGGGCACCGGGAACCCATGGCTGCCCACAACGCCCAGCGCCAGCGGTTGGCCATGGTGCTGGCCGCCCAGCCGGTGTGTTTTAACCATAATCTGGAAACCGTGGAACGGCTCCAACGGCAGGTGCGGCGTGGCGCCCAATATGACCGCTCCCTGGGGCTGCTGGCCCTGAGCAAACAACTGGCCCCGGAGATTCCCACCAAGTCCGGGCTGATGCTGGGTCTGGGGGAGAAGGAAGCCGAGGTGCTGGCCACCCTCCGGGATCTGCGCCGGGTGGGCTGTGATCGCGTCACCATGGGCCAGTACATGCGCCCCTCCCTGGATCAGCTCCCCGTAGAACGCTACTGGACGCCAGCGGATTTCCAGCGCCTGGGCCAGGCCGCCCGGGCCATGGGCTTCCGTCAGGTGCGCAGTGGTCCCCTGGTGCGCAGCAGCTATCACGCCCACAGCGATGAGCCCTTGCTTTAGGCCTCCTTAGCTCTTTGGACCTGCCTGAGTTTCAAGAGGTGTCTTCTTCCGGGCTGCTGGCGAGGTTTCTGCCCGTGCTTCCGGCTTCGCTTCCGGTTGGGGCATTGGGGGGTGTCGCCAGCACACCCCGGCCGCCTGGAGAAGGTCTTGATCTTTGGAGAGATCGGGATTGGGGGTGGTGAGCAGGCGATCTCCGTAGAAGATGGAATCAGCCCCCGCCAACAGACAGAGAAGCTGGGCTTCCCGGCTGAGGCTGGTGCGGCCGGCGCTCAGGCGGACCCGGCTGCGGGGCATGAGAATCCGTGCCGTGGCCACCATGCGCACCAGCTCCAGTGGGTCCACCGGGGGCTGCTCCCCAAGGGGTGTGCCATCAATGGGCACCAGGGCATTGATGGGAACGCTCTCCGGATGAGGGTTCATGGCGGCCAGCACCACCAGCAACTCTGCCCGATCTTCCAGCGTTTCGCCCAACCCGAGAATCCCGCCGGTGCAGAGGGTGATGCCGGCTTGCCGCACCCGTTGCAATGTGGCCAGGCGGTCCCCGTAGGTGCGAGTGGTAATCACTTGGTGGTAGTGGGCGGGTCCAGTGTCCAGGTTGTGGTTGTAGGCGGTCAGCCCTGCCGCGGCCAGCCTCCTGGCCTGCTCATCCGTCAGCATTCCTCCGGTGACACAGGCCTCCATGCCCAAGGCCCGCACCCCCTCCACCATGGCCAGCATGGCCTCAAAGGCTGGACCGTTGCGAATCTCACGCCAGGCCCAACCCATGCAGAAACGGTGGGCGCCCGCCGCCTTGGCGGCAGCGGCCTTATCCAACACCTGCTCCACGGTGAGGGTCTGGGCAGGGGTGCGCAAAGCCTGGGGGTGGTGGGCAGATTGGGAGCAGTAGGCGCAATCCTCGCCGCAGCCACCGGTTTTCACACTCAGCAGGGAGGCCAGTTGCACGGTGTAGCCGGGATTAGCCTGGCGGTGGACAGACTGGGCCTGCCAGAGCAGGTCCACCAGGGGCGCTTGCAACAGTTGCAGCGCCTCCTCTGCGGTCCAGTCGTATCTCAGCTTCATGGCCCCCCATCAGACATGGCCCTTCACCCTATGGCCTCCAGGGACACAAGAGGAAGCCTGGAAAACGTCAAAGCAGATCCACACAGACTTCCACTCCGCTCTCGCAGCAGGGTTCCTTAAAAACCAGGGCAATTCTTTCTCTTGGAAAGTGGCGCTTGCTGTGCTTGCCAGGTCCCAATTAAAGTCCTCTATCAAATCCCATGGGGTGGAACCATCTGATAGTTGGGCATTGGGGCTGGCCCCTGCGTCAAGCAATGCCTTAACCACGTCAGCGTCTCTGCTCCACCTTGCCGCCCCGTACAGGGGGATACCCCACCTTGAAAAATTAGGGTATTCCTCAATCTTTAGGAAACGCTGGAGAACCCCGATTCAAGCCAATAATAAGAAGGAGAAAGCTGAATTATGTAATTGACAGAGCGTTTTCTGGGTCAAAAGGCCTTATTTCGCTTCTCAATGGTCTTCATGGTTCTTAATAACACCGTGAAAGCAGTGTGTTGACACACTACTCCCACGTCTATGCTGCCATTGCTAATAATCTATTTCTTGCCAGATAGAGATTGGTTAGACCTGCCAAAACCATCATTTT
>JAJDUS010000027.1 GCA_022826535.1 Prochlorococcaceae cyanobacterium jk18x1bzbins.87 | reverse complement strand
GAGGGATTGATCCTCTCTCACCGCCAGAGTTGTGATCCCTGCCAACTCCGTAGAAATTATAGTCCCACAGTCCGCCTCGGTCTTGCCTAAGGCCCTAAGAATTTTGGCCTTGATCTGAGGGGTGCGGTCGCAGATGTTAATCGTCGTCTGCGCCTGTGCATTAATGTTGAAATCCCCCAGGTTATCGGTCTCGCTCACGTCACCTGCGCCCGTCAGGTCGGTGTTGGATGGCTGATGGGTCACCTCCCGACCACCACCGGGATTGTCCATGTTGTCGTCCACCCCGGTCACAGTCACAGTCTGGACCGTGTTGTGGTTGGTGGTGGTGAACGTCAGGCTGATGGTGGACGCCGCTACCCCCCCCCGCCACCTGGGCATCTGTGTCGGCAAGACCAGCCACAGCCTGCGGCTTGGCTTCCGGCGACCAGGCCGCCAGCAGCAGTGCCAGCAGAACCGGCGGCATTCCTGCCAAGCCCATCCAGAAGGGGAGCACCCCTTGGGAGGGTCGGCTCTGGTGAGTCATGGTGGGTTTACTCATGACTTCCCCCTTGCCTGTGGGGGGTAACCTGTTGGCGGTTTTTAAGTTGTGCATACTCACGGAAGCATCCAGAGACTGTCGGCACATAATTTTATAGTTCCATCAGTCCAAGTCTATCAAGGCTGCTACAGGGCACCACGAACTCTGGAAAAGCCTGCTGGTCCAGGGAAAGTCTGAAAAACCCCCAAGGATCCCTGCCCCCCCCAGCGGTCTGAGTGTGGCATTAGAGGGAGTGTGAATAAGGAGCAGCAGTTGGGCTTCAGCGGCTGGGAGCGTAGCCGGGTGAGGAAGCAGATCAGAGCTGCAAAGCACATCAGGGCAGATGGTTTCCGGGTACATGGATCTGCAACGGAGGCCATGGCGTCGTCAGCGCCGGAGAGGATCGTGGCTTCGCACAGGTCAAAAAGACGATCATCGGCTGTCAGGGCTGACACATGGATGTAGGCAAGGTCCACCTCGACACAGAGCCGAGCCATGGTCTTTCCCCCCAAATCATGGTTATGGGACAGGCCATTCTTGCACACATCACTCAACTGGCAGATGCCGGAGCGGATCAAGTGGCTCAGCAGACCGTCAATGCCCCGACCTTCGGCCAATGGTGTAGACGGCCAGTTGAGCGGGCTTCGTGGGCCGGCATGGCCGCCCCTGCCCATACCAGAGATAACGCCTGCCCACCCCATGGAGCGGTTGATCCAGCGGTCATCCCGCTGCAGTTTGCCAGGGCCGCTTCAACGCCTTTCCCGGCGGGACGGGGAGGCGTTTGAGTCATATGGTTCACGTGGGCACGGGCTGGTGGAGCAATGGAGAGTTGATCCCTGGTCAAGAGGCCTGCATCCTGCATCCCGCCAATGTCACGGCAGGCCTGGAACACCTGCTGGGCCTGCTCCTGCCGCAGCAGAAACAGCCAGTGCATGAGATGGCCCCTGGTGAAGCTCCTTCCTGCCAGCGCCATGGATGAGTCCAAACGGAAGGCGTTTCCGGGCCATCATCACGTCTGCAAGACCCGTGTCCTGTCTACTGGGGGATTTGGTGCGCCATCAGTCCAGCCTTCCACCCCCAAGGAATTTTTAAGATTCACAACATCAATCCGAGGGGTTCCTTAAGAAAATGGAGGGTCACTTGTTAGAAAAGCTACCAAAGCGCCCTTCTTGCAGATGGTTGGCCTTTACGACGCCTGTGGGATCCTCAGATTCGCCGCACATGAGTCGGCTGACTGCTTGGCCTACGCGGAATTTTTCGAATTGCAGGATGGGGACTTCACCGTTGAGCCCCTCCATATGGGGCACTCCGGGGATAGCGGTGATTGATCCACCCCCCTGAGCCCATGCCTCCTAGGGATCCAGCCCCAGGCAGATGGGCCTCAGGATGGGGTTGTGACCTTCCCCAAAGCAAGGCCCATACTGTCCACCACCTGCTCCCGTTGCTCCACGGTGAGTTCCGGAAACAGGGGAAGGCTCAACACCTCATCGGCAAGACGCTCCGTGGCGGGGAGGGATCCGGCACCATACCCCAGATGGCCGTAGGCCCCCTGAAGATGGATGGGGATGGGGTAGTAGATGATGGTGTTGATGCCCTGTTGGGCCAAGGCGTCCCGCACCTGGTTACGGCGCTGGGCTTTGGCGCCGGGAATGCGCACCACAAACTGATTCCAACTGTGGCCAGCCACCTCCTGACGGGGCAACACCAGTCCGCTGAAGTTGATTAAGGCCTGGCCATAGGCTTTGGCGTGCTCCTGGCGGCTGCGCACCAGGGATGGCAGATGGGGAAGCTTGACCAGCAGCACCGCTGCCTGCAGGGCATCCAGCCGGGAGTTGTAGCCCAGGGCGTTGTGGACGTACCGCTCGGCCATGCCATGGACCGCCAGTTCCCGCATCCGCTGCGCCAACCGGGGATCATTGGTGGTGATGCAGCCCCCGTCCCCCGCCGCCCCCAAATTCTTCGTGGGGAAGAAACTGAAACACCCCACGTCTCCCCAGGCGCCCACGGGGCGACCAGCCCAGTGGGATCCCGCGGCTTGGGCGCAGTCCTCCACCACCTTCAGACCGTGGCGGTGGGCCAAGGCCATGCAGCGCTCCATATTCAGGGGGCCGCCAAAGAGATGTACCGGCAGCAGGACCCGGGTGCGGGGCCCAATGGCGGCCTCCACCTGATCCAGATCCAACAGATAGCTGCCGGGGTCCACATCCACAAACACGGGGCGGGCCCCTACTGCGCTGATGGCCTCAGCGGTGGCAAAGAAGCTGAAGGAGGTGGTGATCACCTCATGGCCGGGGCCCACCTCCAAGGCCCGCAGCGCCAGGATGAGGGCATCGGTGCCACTGTTGCAACTCACCCCATGGGCTGTGCCCACACTTTGAGCAAAGGCGTTCTCGAATTGGGCCACCACCTTGCCGCCGATGTATTGCCCGGAGTGGAGCACCTCCAGAACAGCTTGATCCAGGGCCGGTCCCATGGCCTCCAGCTGTCTGCGCAGATCGAAGGGGGGCACGGCCATCGGGTGGTCCACCGGACCTCAACCAAACCAAGCGGGCTCGGACCCGGGATGCCACTTGATATTGCAGCCCACAGAGGGCCGCTGCAGGGCCGCCACCGGTTCACCCGCTAGGACCGCATCCAGGGCGGCCCGCAGATTAGCCCCGTCACAGGGCACGCCGTTGCTGGGCCGGGATCCGTCCAACTGGCCCCGGTAGACCAGCCTGTGGTGGGCGTCAAAGAGAAAGAAATCCGGTGTGCAGGCCGCATGAAAGGCCTTTGCCACGGCCTGGTCCCCGTCATGGAGGTAGTGCAACGCCATGCCCAGGCGCTGCTTCTGGGCCACCATGTATCGGGGACCATCCTCCGGGTGGGTCTGCAGGCTATTGCTGCTGATGCCCACAAGGCTCACGCGCCCCCTGTAGTCCTGATCCAGGCGGGCCAACTCCGGCTCCACATGCTTCACAAAGGGGCAGTGGACGGCCAGAAACATCACCAACACGGGCTGCTGGGGGGGGAGCTGGCTGCTGGAGAGCGCCTGGCCATCCTCCGCCCGTGGCAGTTGCCAGGGGGGCATGGAGGTTCCCAGGGGAAGCATGGTGGATTCCGTGCGCGCCACAGGACTGAAGGCAATGGGGAACATGGGGGAGTGTAATGGCTGACACACCCCCAGCGGGTTTTCATGCTCACCCCTTCTGCGGCAAGGTTCCGGCTGCTGCTTCCCCTATTGGCCCAGCATTGGCTCCCGCTGCTGGCGGGGGCCTGCTGCACCGTGGTCTATGTGGGCACATTCCCCCTCCTTGCCCAGGTCGCCGGCAACTTGATCCCCGCCATCGGTGGGGGGCACTTCCAGGACGCACTCCGCATCATTACGGTGGCCATGGCCATTTTTCTGGCCCAGAAGCTGGCCCAATACGGCCAGGACACTCTGCTGGCCGGTCCATCCCTACGGGTGAGCCAGACCCTGCGCCAGGCCGTCTTTGCCCGCCTGCAGCGGTTGGCCTTCCCTGCCTTGGAAAAGCTGTCCAGCGGTGATCTGGCCTATCGCCTTACGGAAGATGCAGACCGGGTGGGGGAGGTGATCTACAAAACCATCCATGACAGCACCCCCAGCGCCCTGTTGCTGGTGGCGGTGCTGGGCTACATGGCCTGGCTGGATGGGCCGCTCACTGGGGCCACCCTGTTGTTGGCCCCCGTCATGGTGGTGCTGGTGGGCTGGTTTGGCCGGCAGGTGTTGCGGGCTTCGGAACGCAGCCAGGCCCAGGTGAGCGCGTTGGCGGCCTTGCTGGCGGAAGCCGTCGGTGGCCTACGCCTGGTGCGGGCCTTTGCCTCCGAGGAGTGGCTCCAGCAGCGCTTTACTCGGCAGATTGACGGGCACCGTCGGGCCCGCTTCCGCACCTTGGAGTGGATGGCGTTGCAGCATCCGGTGGTGGGCTTTCTTGAAGCGACAGGGATCCTGGCAATCCTGCTGCTGGGAGCCTGGCGCATCCATACCGGCAGCCTCACCGCCCAGCAGTTCAGCAGCTACGGCGTTGCCCTGCTGATGCTCATTGATCCCATCAGCCACCTCACCACCAATTTCAATGAGTTTCAGCAGGGGCAGGCCTCGCTGCGGCGCCTACGGGCCCTGGAGCAGGAGCCGCAGGAGCCGCCGGATCCCCCCCGGCCCCTTACCCTCGGCAAGGTGCGGGGGGAATTATCTCTTGAGAACGTCCACTTCGGCCATACCCCAACCCAACCCCTGTTCCGGAGCCTGAATCTCCGGGTGCAGCCGGGCCAGTTGGTGGCGCTGGTGGGGGCATCGGGGGCCGGCAAGTCTACCCTGTTTTCCCTGCTGCTCCGCTTCAATGTCCCCCAGAAGGGGCGCATTCTGCTGGATGGCAAGGACCTGTGCCGCTTGCGGGCGGCGGAGTTGCGCCGTCAGGTGGCTTTGGTGCCCCAGGATGCGCTGCTGTTTTCCGGAAGCATTGCGGAAACCATTGACTTTGGCCGGGGCCATGGCCCGGCTGCCATCCACCACGCCGCCCGGTTGGCCAATGCGGAAGACTTCATTCTGGCCATGGGGGGCTACGGCGCCAGGATTGAGGAGCGCACCACCAACCTCTCCGGTGGGCAGCGGCAACGGCTGGCCATTGCCCGGGCCGTAGTGGGTGATCCGGCGGTGCTGCTGCTGGACGAGGCCACCAGCGCCCTGGATGCGGAGACGGAGGCCGCCGTGCAGCAGGGTCTCAGGCGGGCCATGGCGGGCCGCACCGTACTGGTGATTGCCCATCGTCTGGCCACGGTGCAGGGGGCGGATCAGATTCTGGTGCTGGAGCGGGGTCTCATTGTTGAGCAAGGCACCCACCAGCAACTTCTGTCCCGGGCCGGTCGGTACGGGGAGCTGTGCCGCCAGCAGTTGATTCACACCATGTGAGGCGGTGGCCTGGAAACGGACCCGAGGTGATAGAATTGGGCCGCAACCTTAATCCCACAAGGATGGCAGACGAAAACCAGCAGGTCACACCACCAAGCAATGCACCGGTGTTGAGCTTTGAAGGCAAGCGCTATGACATCAATAGCCTGCCGGACGACATCAAGCAGCTTGTTGTCGGGATGCAGGTGGCTGATGCACAAATCAAAATGCATCAAGACACAGTCAAGCTGCTGACCATCGGCCGTCAAACCATGGCAAGGCAGCTCAACGAACAGCTGCGCACCATTGACCCCCTACCAGAGTCAGAATCCCAATAGTCCCCCGTCATCGGGAGCTCCGTGATTGGAGCATGGGGCCAGGAAACAGGACCGAGCAAACTGGCCCCCTATGAACCGGCCCCGGCAACCGGCTTTAGTGGCTGGCCTCCAAAGGCTCCAACTCCAAAAACCGAAAGATCTGCTCATCGCCGCCAGAGCGGATCAACCGTTCCCGTAAGGTCCAGTGGCCGGTGGCCAGTGGCGCAAAGGTATCGCTGAACTGTTGCTCCGGGCCCAGGGGCTCACCACTGCGGGGATCGCCATAGCGGCTCCGATAGTGGCGGCTCAGGTAGCCCGCACCCGTCTCGGTGACGGCCTCGGTGTGGATGGTCACCACTTGGCCATGGATATGGCGGTGGACCATGGTTACCACATTGCCCCGGATGCGATAGCGGTCCCCCGCGGCCTTACCGGTGACAATCACCTCCATCCCCACGGCATTGGTCTCGCCGGCAACAAAGCCGTTGTCCCCATGCACCTGGGTAAAGGGACGGCGCACCCGGTGAATGGCCACCTCCCAGAGTTGGTTATGCACCGCTTTGGCCAAGTCCTGATCCGATAGGTCCTCCACATGGGCCTTGAGATCCGGTCCCACCTGAACAATCCCTGTTGCCGTGTCCCGCCCGCTGGTGACCTCACAACGGCCCCGGTAGCCAGGGAAGCTCTGGTCCCAGGTGTAGCGGTTTTCATAGGCTGCCTGAAAGGCCTCGCGGCAATCGGCACCTGGCTTCAGGGTGGGGGCAGGGAGGTCTGTGGGCACGATGGTGGAAGTCATGGTTAAACAGCAGGTCAGGCAATGGTGGTTTGGGTCCAACCCCTCGCTGGAGATCAATGGGAAACCACAAGACCGACCTTACCCCGCCAGGCATCACCGACCGGAGAAGACAACTGCAACGGTCTGCTGGTCAGTGTGATACCGCGTCAACATCCCGCCACTGCAACAGGGCGCTTTTCAGGTTCTCCACCAGCGGCTGAATATCGCTTTGCGGTTTCCCGGCCTCCAGCCGCCCCACCACCCGGGCCATATCCGATTCAGTCCGGCCCAGGTCTTCAGCAAGTTGACGCAACTTGGTTTTGGCAATCTGGGCCGGCGAGTCCGACGCCAAATCGTAGAGGGCGTCCAATTGACTTGACTTTGCTGTGAGTTCGTCTTTGCTGAGGCCCAATCCTTTGGCTTCGTCAGTGGAGAACTGCTGCAACGCCTGCCAGAGCCAGCCTTCCGGCGGCAGGGTACCGGGAAGAAAAAACACGGAATTTCCTGACGCGTGTTCCCTGAGCTTCTCCTCCGCACGGCTGCCGCGTTTGTCGCCGTCGAGAACGAAAACAAAGTTCCTGATCTGGCCAAACTTCCGAAATGCAACGGCATGGGATGGGAACTCATCCGCCCCTGTGTCGCGGCCGATGTGAACCGACTCCGTCCTGATCTCCAGATCAGGCAGGAGAACATCCAACACCCCTTGCAACATGCCTTCCGCGGCCTTGTCTTCACAGAGGATGTTGAGGGCGTCTCCTGAGCGCCCATAAAGGGCATTCTGGATCACATCGCGATAGGCAGGCCGAACAGTCACCCCACCCGTCTTGTCCCGTTCGAGGAAAATGCGCCCATTCCTGGGCACCGCGTCCAGGACCACCGGGCTATGGGTCGTGATGATCACCTGCAGGTCGTTGCGCAGCGCCAGTTGCTGCAATTGCGCCATGAGAAGCCGCTGCACCCAGGGATGCAGCCCCGCTTCCAATTCGTCGATGAGGATGAGTGCTCCGTTGAGTTGGGCGATGTCCTGAGACAGGCGCAGGATGGCCCGCTCACCGGCAGACATGTGTAACTCCGAATAGGCGCCGCCACCGTCCTGGGTAGCAAAGAGCAGGGCCTTACTCCCGCTGGACAGCGTCACCACCTCAGCGTATCGAAACGGCAGCATCTGATGGGCAAGCTCCACCTGGGAGGCCGTCAGGGCAGTTTCCGTTGGCACTTGCGCTGAGCGCCCCATGCTGAGGACACCGCGCACTTCGGACGGGTTGCTGAGATTGCTGAGGGTTCGGAGATAGACTAGCCGCTCCGGCTGCCTGGCGTCCTTGCGGCCACCGAAGCTCCGATTCCAGCCTTTGGCGGCGTGCCGCCACCGCATGGATTGATGACCTTCCGGCGTTGCATACTCGAAGTTGAGGACGACTTCGTCCCTGTGATCCTCACGCCCCCCGCTCCTGGGACGATAATCGGGAAACAGGGTGGATGGAACAAACTTTTTCACGCCAGCTCCGGGCACCCGATAGGCGCAGGCCGCTGCGAACAGCACGGTTGATTTGCCGCTGGCGTTGCCACCGGCAATGACGCTGACCGGATAGTCAAACGTTGCCTTCAGGCTGTTGATGCCTCTTATCCCTTGCAGCCGGATCTCGGCAAGAAAGTGGGGGAGGTGGGGCTTTTTGCCCTGCAACTGGCTCCATAACTCTTGCAAACGCCTTTCAATCAAGGATGGCATGCCTTGATCTCATCTGTTTTGTGAGCCTAGCGCCATGGTTCATCCGTTCCCTCGGTTTGGCAAAGTGCAGGTGATGGTGATGGTGATGGGTTTCAACGCTTCGGCCCAGGGGCTTGACCATGAATATCCTGCAATGCAGCAACGGTCAACTCCCGCTGTTGCAGGGCGGCAATGGCTTCGGTCACGGCATGGGCGGCAGCCAGGGTGGTCACCGCAGGCACGGCATAGTCAATGGCGGCGCGCCGTAGATAGCGATCATCGTGGGTGGCCTGGCGGCCGATGGGGGTATTGATGATGAGCTGGATGGCGCCCGAGCGAATCAGGTCCTCAATGTTGGGTCGCCCCTCATGCACCTTCAAGACGGTGGTGACCGCAAGTCCGGCATTCCGCAGGTGGGCGGCGGTGCCCCCGGTGGCCACCAGGTCCAGGCCCAACGCCGTCAGCCGCTGGGCAATGGGCACCAGACCCGGTTTGTCCCGGTCATGGGTGGAGAGGAACACCGTTCCCTGGCGGGGCAGGTCCTCACCGGCCCCCAACTCCGCCTTGGCATAGGCCATGGCAAAGCTGGGGGCGCTGCCCATGGACTCCCCGGTGGAGCGCATCTCCGGTCCCAGCAGGCTATCGCTGCCGGGGAAGCGTTTGAAGGGCAAAACAGCTTCCTTGATGGCCTGCATGGGAACATGGGGCTCTTCCGTCAAGCCCACCTGATGGAGGGTCTCACCCGCCATGAGCCGGGCTGCCAGCTTGGCCAGGGGAGTCCCGCAGGCCTTGGCCACAAAGGGAACGGTGCGGGAGGCCCGGGGATTGGCCTCCAGGATGTACACCTGATCGCCCTGCACGGCAAACTGCACATTCATGAGTCCCACCACCCGTAGGGACTGGGCCAGGGTGTGGGTCCATTGGCGGATGGTCCGGAGGGCCGCCGCGGTGAGGTTGATGCTGGGCAGGCAGCAGGCGGAGTCTCCCGAATGGATTCCGGCAGGCTCAATGTGCTCCAGGATGCCGGCAATGACCACGCCGCCTTGGCCATCCGCCAAGGCATCCACATCCACCTCAATGGCGTGATCCAGGTATTGGTCAATGAGGACAGGGTGGTCCGGCTCCACCTGCACAGCGTTCTTGATGTAGTGGCTCAACTCGGAGCGACTATGCACCAGTTCCATGGCGCGCCCCCCCAGCACGTAACTGGGCCGCACCACCACCGGGTAGCCAATCCGCTCCGCCACGGCAAGGGCCTCTGCCCCACTGCGGGCCAGGCCATTATTGGGCTGACGGATAGCCAGTTGCCGCAGGAGCTGCTCAAATCCTTCCCGGTCCTCGGCTGCATCAATGGACTCCGGTGATGTGCCCCAGATCGTTGTGCCGGTGCGGCGCCCCTCTGGGGTCTTCAACCAATGGAGCAGAGGCATGGCCAGCTTCAAGGGAGTCTGGCCCCCAAACTGGACAATGACCCCGGCGGGCTGCTCCGCCTCGATCACGTTGAGCACATCCTCCAGCGTCAGCGGCTCGAAGTAGAGCCGATCACTGGTGTCGTAATCCGTGGAGACGGTCTCCGGGTTGCTGTTATGCATCACCGTGACCCAGCCCTGCTCCCGCAGGGAGAAGGAGGCATGGCAACAGCAATAGTCAAACTCAATGCCCTGACCGATGCGGTTGGGGCCGCCCCCCAGGATCAACACCTTCCGCCCGGTGTCCTGCAACACCTCCGTAGCTGGCGGCTGGCGTTCCATGGCGCCATCCTCCTGGAGCCAGGCGCCGGCAGCTTCATAGGTGCTGTAGTGGTAAGGGGTTGTGGAGGCAAATTCCGCTGCGCAGGTGTCCACGGTCTTGAACACCACATCCACCCCCAGTTGCTGCCGCCGGCGGCGCACCTCCAACTCCCCACTGCCGGTGGACCAGGCAATCTGACGGTCACTATAGCCGTACTGCTTGAGGATCAGCATGGTGGCGCCATCCAGGTCCTGGAGACCCCGACCCCGCAAGTGCTGGCGCTCCAGTTGCAGCAGGCGGCGCAGCTTGGCCAGGAACCAGGGATCAATGCCTGTCAACTCCTGAAGCCGGTCCTGATCCAGCCCCTGCTCCATGGCCTGCCGCAATTGAAAGATCCGTTCCGGTGTGGGGGTGCGCAGTTGAACGGCCATGGCGTCCGGGTCCATGGGGGATTCGCACCCGTCGCAACCCCAGCCGGCACGGCCGGTTTCCAAGCCCCGCAATGCCTTTTGCAAGGACTCCTCAAAACAGCGGCCGATGGCCATCACCTCACCAACGGAGCGCATGGAGGTGGTGAGCACCGGCTGGGCATCGGGAAATTTTTCAAAGGCAAAGCGCGGAACCTTGGTCACCACGTAATCAATGCTGGGCTCGAAGCAGGCCGGTGTTTTACCGGTGATGTCGTTGAGAATTTCCGGCAGGGTGTAGCCCACGGCCAGGCGGGCCGCCATCTTGGCGATGGGGAAGCCTGTGGCCTTGCTGGCCAAGGCTGAACTACGACTCACCCGGGGGTTCATTTCAATGACCATCAGGGTTCCATCGGCAGGATTGACCGCAAACTGCACATTGCTGCCCCCGGTTTCCACCCCCACCTCCCGCATGATGGCCAGGGCCTGGTCCCGCAGCCGCTGGTATTCCCGGTCGGTGAGGGTCTGGGCAGGGGCCACGGTGATGGAATCGCCGGTATGCACCCCCATGGGATCCAGATTCTCAATACTGCAAACCACCACAGCGTTATCCCCCTGATCCCGCATCACCTCCAGTTCGTATTCCTTCCACCCCAGCAGGGATTGTTCAATCAGAATCTGGCGCACAGGGCTGGCTTCCAAGCCGCTGCGGGCGATATTGAGCAGGTCCTCGGTATTGTAGGCGATGCCCCCTCCACTGCCCCCGAGGGTGAAGGCGGGGCGAATGATGAGGGGATAGCTGCCGATTTGCCGGGCCACGGCCTCAGCCTCCAGCAGGTTGGCGGCAATGCCGGAGGGGCAAACCTTGACCCCGATGCGGCCCATGGCGTCCTTGAACAGTTGCCGGTCTTCCGCCTTGCGGATGGCCCCCAGACTGGCGCCGATCAATTCCACCCCATGGCGTTCCAAAACACCACTTTCCGCCAGGTTGACCGCTAGATTCAGCGCTGTCTGGCCCCCCATGGTGGGCAGCAGGGCATCAGGGCGCTCCGCTGCAATGACCTGGGCCACCATCTCCGGGGTGAGGGGCTCAATGTAGGTGCGATCCGCCATCTCCGGATCGGTCATGATGGTGGCCGGGTTGGAATTCACCAGCACCACCTCAAAGCCCTCGTCCCGTAAGGCTTTACAGGCCTGGGTTCCGGAGTAGTCAAACTCGCAGGCCTGACCGATCACAATCGGCCCGGAACCCAGCAGGAGAATGCGGTGTAGATCACTGCGTCGGGGCATCCGGGAGTGCAAGTGCCAAAGGATCCAGCATGGCACCATCCGGCTCCGTGCTGATGGGCCTGACGGATCCAAATTGGCCGGCTAGGCTAGGCTCATCCCCTCTTGTAGCCAGGCCTTCCCCTCTCCTCTGCCCCGCCCTGTCCTGACACTGTATGACTGAACTTCAGCGCCTCAAAGGTCTTCTCCCACCAGAAATGCAGAGCTGGGTGTTTGTGGAAGTCGCTGCTGCGGCTGATCCCCCTCTGATCACCATTGAGGAAATTGGCCGTGACGAGGTGGAAATTCAGGTTGACCTGGAGGCGTGGGAAGCCTTGGCGCTGGATCAGCGCAATCTGCTCTTCTGGCATGAGGTGGGCCGTATTCAGAACGACGCCGTTCCGAGGGACGGATGGGAAATGGCAGCTCTGGCCATTGGTCTTGGCGGCGCCATTGGCGAACTCTGGGTGCAGGATGGCCTGCTCCTGTTATTGGCCTTGGGCCTTTCCAGCTTTGCCGGCTACCGCCTGTACCTCAAAAACAATCCTGAGAAACACCTTCAGGAAGCCATTGCAGCCGATGAGCGGGCCATTGCCCTGGCCACCCGTTTTGGGTATTCCCTCCCCAATGCCTACCGCAGCCTGGGGAGCGCCTTGAAAGCTTTGGTTGCCCAAACCCGCAAGAAGCGCAAGCGCAGCTTCTATGAAAATCGTCTGGATGCGCTGCGGCGTAGCGCCAGCAAGGCCCAGGCGCAGATGGCCCGATCCGAGGGCAGCCCGGAAGCCATGAGCAGCGAGAATGTCTATGGCTGAAGTGGTGGCTGGCGCCTTGGCTGCATCCCGGAAGCAACCGCTGGACTCTGCCGCCATGGCCCAAGTGGCGGCAGAGGCTTGTGATGACCGCAGGGCCATGGAGATTGTGCTGATCCGTGTGGAGGAGGTGGCCTATCTCACAGATTGGTTTGTCATCTGCTCCGGCGGTTCTCCCGTACAGGTGCGTGCCATTGCCCGTTCCGTTGAGGAGAAGCTGGAAGAGAAGGCCTGGCGCCGTCCCCTGCGGCTGGAGGGTGTCTCGGAAGGACGGTGGGTGCTCCTGGATTACGGCGAACTGATCGTCCATGTGATGGGTGCCCAGGAACGCCATTTTTATGACTTGGAAGGTTTCTGGAGCCACGGGGAACTGCACACCCATAGGCCCATGACGGAGACCCCCTGAATTGTGTTCTGTGTTGTGGTGGCTTTGATGGACAGCATCTGCCCGGTTCCCCTGGAGCAGCGCCCCTTGCAGCAATATGAAGAGTTGCGCCAGTCCTGGTTTTTCCGTTGGGCTGATCCCGACGTGCTCACCTGTCTCAAACCCTTTGCCCTCTGCTGGCTGCTGTTGACCCCGCTCACCACCATCATTGCCAGTGGCAGCGTTCCCCTGCAGAAGGATCCCCCCCGACTGCTGGCCGCCGGGCTGGTGGGGGCTCTGGTGCTCCCGTTGCTGCTGCTGGTGCGCCAGTGGCTGGGTTGGACCTTTGTCTTGCGCCGTCTGCTGGCGGAGTCCATTGAGTACGAAGAGTCTGGCTGGTACGATGGGCAAATCTGGGAGAAACCACTGGAGTGGCGCCAGAAGGACTGGTTGGTGGCGCAGCATCAGGTGCGCCCCCTCCTGTTGGGGTTGCAGCAGTTGATGACCATGGCCACTGTGGCGCTGCTGCTGGGCACGGTGTTATGTCGCCTCGTTTAAGGCCGCCATCCGGTTTTTGTCCCCCCCATGAGTCAACCCCCTTCCCCCTTCACCGTGGCCCGTCGAGGCACCCCCCCGTCTCCCCTGGAGGTGTTGCTATGCCGCAACGGGATTGTGGAATCGGTGCATCGGGTCCATGCCGCCGTAACGGATCAGCAGGGACGGTTGCTCATGGGCGCAGGGGATCCCTTCCGGGCCAGCTTCGGCCGCTCAGCCCTCAAGCCCCTCCAGGCCAGCCTCTTGATTCTCACCGGCGCAGCGGAGCAGAACCACCTCCAGGAGAAGCAACTGGCCATTGCCTGTGCCTCCCATCGTGGTGACGTCACCCACGCCCGCGCCGCCTTCCACATTCTCTGGAAGGCGGGATTGCGTGCAGATCTGCTGCAATGTCCCACGCCGGCTGGCCGCTCCAGCCCCCTACAGCACAACTGCTCGGGTAAACATGCGGCGTTCCTGGCCATCTGCAAGCAGATGGATTGGCCCCTGGCCACCTATATGGACCCGAAGCATCCTCTGCAGCAGGAAATTCTGCGACGCCTTGCCGAGTTGTTGCATCAGCCGGCGGCGGAGTTTCCCCTGGCCACGGATGACTGTGGCGTCCCGACGGTGCAGTTGCAGTTGGCCCAGTTGGCACGGGTGTTTGCCGTACTCAGTGGTTCCGGGGCTCCCGAGTTGGAACAACTCTGCCGGGCCATGGAGGCCCACCCTGAGTTGGTGGCGGGGGAGGGCTGTTTTGATACGGAAGTGATGCGTCTTGGCTTGGGGGCCTTGGTGAGCAAAGGCGGGGCAGAGGGCATTCAGTGCCTGGGCCGGGTGAATGAGGGCATCGGTATGGCCATCAAAGTGGAGGATGGGGCCAGTCGGGCCAAACATGCCGTGGCCTTGCACCTGCTGGACCAACTGGGCTGGCTCACCCCTGAAGCCATGGCTGACCTGCAACTCTGTTTTCAGCGTCTTTCCCCCCAGTTGAGCCTCCGGGTTTCCGGGGCGCTGCGCTTCAATGGAACAAGCTAGGGCCTGTGGACAAAGGGGTTTGCCATGGGTAAGATCATGATCGTGGCCTTACCGTACGGGACGACCGTCTGTTTCCAGAGGCCGTGTTCTGGAGGGGCCCCACTGGCGCCCCTTGCCGGTATCTACCCCCTTGTCTTAGCAAGTGGAACAGCCAGCTCCGCCGCTTCCGACAATGGGTAGACAGCGGGGTGTTTGCGTGGTGATTCCAGGTCCTCAGCGGCCATCCCGATCTGGAGTCTGTGGTGCTCATCGACGGCGCCATTGTCCCGGTTCACCGGAAGGCTTCTGGCGCAAAAAGGGGGACTATCCAGCATCAGTCCATTGGCTGATCCCGTAGTGGGCTGACCACAAAGATGGTGGCACTGGTGGACGGGCTGGGCATCCTCATTGGCTTCCTCCTGACTTACCGGAACAGATCCACCACAGCAAGGGAGCAGTGCCACTGAGCAACAAGGCGCCTTTTGGCGCCCCGCTGGCCGACAAGGCATTTGACAATGATGGGTTGCCCACAGTGTTGGATGCCCGTGGAGCAACGCATACCCCAGGGCAGCCGCAAAGACCAGAGGACCCTGCGACAAGCAAGTCCACAAGCGGCGTCATCTGATGGAGAATTTCTTTGCCAGGATCTAAGGAGTACCGGGTCAGTGCCCCTCGTTATGGCAAAACCGACAACAGCGATGCCGTGAACGCAAACCTGGTGGCCACCCTTGTCGCCTCAAGGGGTGAACCCTTTTGTCCACAGCTGCTGGAGGCGGCCGCACCCCATGGACCCAGCCCTGCACCTCGGCAACATTCACCTGCCGGAGGCCAGCCGCAGGGAGGAGATGGTCACCTTGGCCGCAGGACGACCATCCTGGGGAAAGCCAGCGTCAAATCCCTGTGCCTTCCCACTTGGTGGGGATCCAGCAGCAGGATGACGACAATAGATGGCGCTTCCATGGGAATTGGGGGTTGCACCCAGCGGGACCAATGGTGTAGGATTGTGCAGTCCGGGCAGATTTGGGCAGATGTGTTTGCCCCATTGTCAGCCTGGACCCATCCCGTCGCGGGGTAGAGCAGTCTGGTAGCTCGTCGGGCTCATAACCCGAAGGTCAGGAGTTCAAATCTCCTCCCCGCCATTTCTTGCCGCAAAAGGCATTCAACAGGAAGGAAGATGGAAGGATTGGCCCCGGAGTTGGCCCGGCGCCTCCTACGGTTCGCTTTGTCTGAAGCGGTGGATCCGGACACCTGCGCAAAGCTCCGCAAACGCCTTGATGATGAGGACGGATTGCTTCACGACTTGGATGTTTAGGGTCAGAACTCATCCCAGAAGAGGACGGTGGCGGCCAGGAGGATGGCAGAGCGGAAGACGTGGGCAAGCAGCCGTCGTAGCGGGTCGCAATGGGCCGCCCGTCCTTCTGTCGGGAAAAGAGCGTCTCGATTTTATGACGCTTGCAATCCAGCCTCTTGCTGTAATGGACTGGTTTCTCGCGGCAGCGACGGGGCGGCATGCAAGGCGTGATGCCCTGCTGGGACAGCATCTTACGGATTTTGTCCCTGTCATGCCCTTGATCCCCGACCACCGTGGCCGCAGGCGGCAGGTCTTTGCGCACCACATCAGCACCGGTGAAGCCACTGCATTGCCCCTCCTCAGGTGGAGTCGCAGGGGACGATCTTTACTGTCACAGACCCCATGAAGCTTGCTGGTCATGCCCCCCTTGGCGCCACCAATCAGGCGGGGGCACCCCCCCTTTGTTGAGGCTGGCCGCCGTGGGATGGGCTTTGACGTCAGTGGCGTCAATCATCAGCACCTCTGGCTCTGCGGCATCGGATGCTGACAACTCAGAAGAGATCAGATCAAAAACACCCTTGCCTCACCAGGGGCGTCAACGGTTGTAGAGGGTTTTGTGGGGGCCAGCGGCAGCAGGGGCATCCACCCAGCGCAGACCCTTCTGAATGACAGGGATGATGCCGCTTAACACCTTCCTGTCCTCCACCCGCTTCACACCACGTTCCTTGGGAAACAAAGGGCGGATGCCATCAACCTGCTCCGCGCTGAGCCCCAACAACTGGGCCATCACCCATCTCCTCCTGCTGTGCTCTCTTGGGGTTCCCTCTCTGCTGAGAGGATCATTCCTCACATGATGGGTCCTGACCCTAGGACCGTTGCTGGACGAATCCGGTGATGGCAACTTGGACCGTATCAGCCGTGGCGGCTTCATGGGCGTAGTTGCAGAACGCCTGCAGATCCATGCCTGCAATGAAGCCAATGCGCAGATGATGCAGAGCCGGACCATGCCGCCTGCTGATGTCGCTAAAGCTGTCCTGACGGATCTGCCAATGAGGCTGCAAGCACCGGCCCCATGGGACAGGTCGGCAATTGTTCAAAGATCATCAGGTCAAGGGTCGTTGTGATGGTTTGAGAGGGTGGGCAGATCGCCAGGGGCTCCCGCAGTAGGACTTGGAGCAGCTATCGCGGGCAACCACTGGCGTTCTGTGGCATGATCAGGATGTCATCCGTTCAGGGGCACATACGAACCTTGAGTTTCCGATTCGTACATACGGCGGACTGGCAGCTCGGCAAGCAGTTTGCCAATATTCCTGGCGATGCGGGTGCAGTATTACGGGACCGGCGTCTTGATGCGGTCAAGGCCATTGCCAAGCTGGCGGTGGAGCGGGGTGTGGATGCGGTACTGGTGGCTGGCGATGCCTTTGATGCCAACGCCGTTGCTGATCGCACTCTGATCCGGATGCTGGATGGGTTGAAGGCGTTTGCGGGAGACTGGGTGTTGATTCCAGGCAATCACGATGCGGCACTGGCTGATTCGGTCTGGACCCGCCTACGGGAGCGGAAGCCACCCACCAATGTGCATCTCGTCTCTGAGCCGGAACCGTTGTCGCTTGCGGGTGGCCGGGCCGTTGTGTTGCCGGCTGTACTGCAGCGCAGGCATGAGGTTGACGACCTCACGGCATGGTTCGAACAAGCGGAAACACCACCGGGCACTATTCGCATTGGACTGGCGCACGGATCAGTTCCTGAATGCCTCCCCAGCAATTCTGCTGCGCTGAATCCCGTCACCGCCAGTCGGGCTGCTGCCGCACGTCTGGACTATCTTGCGCTTGGGGATTGGCATGGGACCCTGGAGATCAACAGCCGCACCTGGTACTCTGGCACCCCGGAAACGGACAGCTTCTCCTCGTCCGAGCCGGGCAATATCCTCATCGTAACCATTGATGAGCCGGGTGAGCCGCCTGAGGTGGAGAGGGTCCCGACAAGTCATTTCCTCTGGCATTCCGAGGAAGCAGAGGTTCGCAGCATTGAAGATGTGGAGGCACTCAATCGGAAAATCCACAAGCTGGCCCCGGAACCGGTCCGATACCTCCTACGGTTGTCCCTGTCTGGGGCGGTAGATCTGGACACCCGCGCAAGGCTTCGCAAATGCCTGAATGATTGGGGCGCCCTGCTTCACTACCTGGATGTTCGGGACCATGAGCTCCTGGACGAACCCAGTGATGACGACTTGGACCGCATTGACCGTAGCGGCTTTGTGCGCACAGCCGTGGAGCGTCTGCAGAGCCGTGCGCGCAACGAGGCAGACCCCGACAGAACTATCGCCATGATGGCCTTGCGGCGGCTCTACGAAATCCATGTGGGAACAGGGAATTAGGGCGATGCAGATTGACAGTTTTACCGTCCGGGACTTTCGGAAACTTACCGAGGGGGTTGCCGTCAACAACCTTCAACCTGGCATCACCGTAATCGTCGGCGACAATGAGGAGGGAAAGTCCACGCTGCTGAAAGCGCTCCAGAGTGGATTTTTCGACCGGCACAATTTAACCGGGAAGAGCCTTGAACAGATGAAGCCGTTTGGCGCCCAAGGCGTGAGTCCAACGGTTGAGGTGGCTTTCCAATTTGCAGGAACTAACTACCGACTGAAGAAGATCTTCGGGAAGAAGAATTCTTCCGCACAACTGAAAAGTGGTCATGATCGCTGGGAGGGGGAAGCTGCAGAAGACAGGTTGCGGGACCTTTTCGGCTTCTCCCGTCCGGGGCGTGGCCCAGCCAACGAGGAGCACAGGGGCTTGGCCGGGCTGCTTTGGGTGGAACAGGGCCGCGCCTTCCAGCCCCTCGGCATCAACCAGGACAGTCAGATCATTCTCAGGGAAGCCATCGAAGGGGAAGTAGGGCAAGTGCTGGGTGGGGAGCGAGGCCGCCGGCTGCTGGATCAGGTAGAAAGACGCACCAGAGAGTATTTCACCAATACTGGCCGCGAACGGGAGAAGTTAAGTGGTCCTCGCCAGCGTGTCAAGATTCTTGAGGAAGAATGTAAGGCACTGGACAGCGCACTCCGGAGCTATGATAGCCAGGTGAAGCAGCTTGGGCGTTTACAGGAAAGCCTTGCCCGCCGCGAGCGCGACGGTGTTCTTGCCAAAGCAAAAGAGGAGGCCGAGAAGAGCAATGCTGCAGTTCGCCATTTGGAAATTGTGGAAAGCCGGATCGAGGCTGCAAATGCGAAAATGGAAACGGCCAAACGCACCAAGGACATGGCAGAGGAAGCCAGGGAAAGACGGAAAAAGTTGGTCAACGATGTGAAAATAGCGGGTCAGCAGGTCAGCCAGGCCGAAGCTGTGGTGAACAGATTGGAGCCCGACTATCTTGACTTCCAGCGCAGGCTTGCGGGAGTAGAGGCGGGACTGGATGCCTGCAACAAAAGGCGGGACAAGGCAAATGCAGCCTGGGATGCAGCGCGCCGAGCCCTTGAACGGGCGAGGCTCATGGTTGAGTCAGAAGAAATCAACAAGCGATTTCAGCAAGCCAAATCGTTACACGAAAAAATCCAGCGCAAGCAAGAAGAGATCATGCGCAATCTGGTGAGCGAGAACCATCTCCGCCACCTTCAGGGATTACACTCGCAGCAGATCCGCCTGGACGCTGCACTGAAAGCAGCAGCGGCCACACTTGTATTTTCTCCAAAGAATGGTCAAAGTATCTCATTAGATGAACGACTGATTGATATAAGCCAGCCAATACATATCACCCAAAGCAGCCATTTTCATCTCCATGGTTTTGGCACTCTGGATGTGACACCCGGTGGGCAGGATCTCGCACGACTGCGCACCAATTTGAGCAAAGTGATCAATGAACTGCATAGCGGACTGCACCGTTTAGGAATGAAAAATTTGGCTGATCTGGAGCGGGCCTTGCAGGCGAAACAAGCCTTGGAAGCTGACGTGAAGAGCCTGGATGGTGAGTTGAGAGGTGTGGCGCCCAGGGGCTTGCCATTCCTTCAGAAAGTCCTGAAGGAGCAGCAAGTGCGATTATCAGCCCTTGCCAGACCAGATAATGGTAATTCACCCAATTTGGAAACGGCGCAGTCAGTTGAACAGGCGGCACGGATGAACCGCGACGAGGCAGAGCGTGCTGCAGAGTTGTCCATGCAAGAATGGAACGAAGCCCACAGATCGTACAACTGTTTGCAGAGAGACTACATCAAGGCAGGTGCGGAGTGCAGGCAAAAGGTGGAGACGGCGACAAGCCTGCAGAATGTCCTGGAGGAGGCTCGCCGCCAAGCAACGGATGAACTGTTGGCGGTGCAGGCGGAACAACAAGCTCAGTCGTTTGAGAACCACCGTCTGCAATACAAGACGATGCTGGCGGAACGTGCGGCCCTGAATCCGGAGGGCCTGCGCATGGAACAGCAACGGGCCGGAGAAGCCTATCGCAATTTACAGCAAAGGGTCAATGATGATGAACGTGCCGAACGGGACCTTGCCATCGAACTGCGCACCTTGGGCCAGCGGGGCCTTGCGGAGGAAATGGCGCAAAAGAAGGGTAACCTCCATATTGCCCGGAGTGATCTGGAGCGGGTCGAGACCAATGCAAAGACATGGAAACTGTTGCTGGAGACCCTACGCAACGCAGAACGGGAGGCGAAGGAAACCTTCCTCGGCCCTGTGCGCGAGCGTTTACAGCCCTATCTGCGTATGCTCTTCCCAGAGACAAAATTGCAACTGAGCGAGGACAATCTGGAAATTGTCTCGCTTCAACGGAGCGGCGTTGAGGAACCCTTCGACAGTTTAAGCATCGGCGCACGGGAACAGATTGCTGTGCTGACCCGTCTGGCGTTGGCCGAACTGTTGCGCGAGAAGGGCAGTCCGGTGGCACTTATTCTTGATGATCCGCTGGTCAACAGCGATGATGAACGCTTCCGACAAATGGCGCTGGCATTGAGGAAAGCAGCAAAAGCAGCAGACTTCCCCCTCCAGATCCTGATCCTGACGTGTCACGAAGCACGCTATGAAACCCTGGGAGCCAACATCATCCGGCTGGCAGATTGCCGGATGAGCGGGGAGCCTACCCTATTTCCCAACAGAACTCTCTGAACCCATCCTTGTGACCCGTCTCAATGGGAAGCCGAGGTCAGAAATTGGTCACTGGTCCTGGATCAGAGCCGCTTAACCATGGACCGGATGGGAAATGAGCTTATCCAACCCCAATTCCGGATAAGGTCAGGAGAGGTTGTGGATTGTGCCCATATTGACCTTGATTGGGGCCAGGGAGTAGACTGCCAGGCAGGAGAAGAGGTGGACAAAAGCATTGATGGGAGAGCGGGGGCGGCTGTGCTCCAGTCCCATCCCCTACTTCAGCTTGGCCAAGAGGGGCTCGAGGATGGATCGTTTTCTCAGCAGCAGCTTGTCCAGTAGGGGCAGAAGGTGGTTCTTCCTATTGCGCCGAATGCCGGTGAGCAGGTGGAGACCCCGCTGCCATAGGCGTTTCATGAGGGACTGGGAAATATATCCCTTATCGCCAAGTCCCTTGCCCCGTAGAGCAAAGGTGATGCCCTCCAACGGTTGGCGATCATCGATATTGTCCCCCTGACCTTGATGGCCATGATCTGGCCCTGGTGGTTGATGGGTAGATGGAGCTTGAAGCCAAACAACCAGCCCATAGAGGTGCGGCCCAGCGGGGCCAGCCCTCGGAACATCTTGTTCCGCCTGATCCGTGCGTTGTGACAGACTACCAGTTTGGTGTGATCGACAAAGTAGATTCCGGTTTCCTGGCCACGGTAACAATGGAGCAGGATGTCAAAGGGCAGCAGGAGTCGCGGCATCAAGCCCACAAACCTGCTGGTGCTGGGGAGATCAGCAAAGCAGTGGCCCAACCCTTGCTCCAGGCCGTAGCGCCAGAAATGCTTGAAGTCCTTGTCGGGGGAGAGCTTGCCCGGTCGCTGGCGCTGACGGTCTGAGGGGAGATGGTGCTGTTGCCACTGGTGGAAGCGTTGGGCAAAATCGTCAAGGCGGCAGAACAGGGCCACGGTAGAGTCTTCCATGAGGGGGCCTTCCCCTTGTGTCGTGACACGGACACTGAATCGAGTCATGCCCGATTGGGGAAGGTCCCCCTCTCCCCCATGGGTGCCGGGGGACACTGTCTTGCCCCAGGCTGAGGAATCTGTGGGAGCAGAACAGCACTTTCCCACAGAGACTTTCCCCTCATGGAGAGGCTCACACCACAGTGCCTCTTTCCTGTGCGCTACCCAATGCCACCCATTGGAGCGTTTTTGTCCACAGGCCCAGAGGACAGTCTGGAAACCCCCAAAGGGACCTCTGCCCCCCCCAGCGGTCTGAGGGTGGTTAGGCTGAGTGTGAATTGGGATGGGAAGGATGGGAGTGAAGGAGCAACAGTTGGGCTTCAGCGACTGGGAGCGTAGCAGCGTGAGGAAGCAGATCAGGAAGGAGAAGTTCCTCTGTGAGATGGAGGCGGTGCTGCCCTTCTCACTCCTGGTGAAGCTGATGGCCTTCTATCCGCAAGTAGGCCCTCAAGGGGCAAAAGGTCGCCCTATGGGTTGGAGACTATGCTACGGATTCACCTGATGTAGAACTGGGATCCCTGAGGGACAAAGCCATGGGAGGTGCCCTGATTGACAACAGCGCCATCCACGGCTTTGCCGGGATTGACCTTGCCAAAGATAACATCCCGGATGCCGCCACCATTTTGGCGTTCCGCCATGTTGTGGAACAACATCAATTGGCCGAGGAGATCTTCAAGACAGTGGAGCAGTACTTGGAAGAGAAGGGCCTGCTGCTGCGGAAGGGCACGATAGTAGATGCCACCATCATCCATGCCCCCACCTCCACAAAGAATGAGAAGAGGGACCGGGAACCACAGATGCACCAAACCTATAAAGGGAACCAGTGGTTCTTTGGCATGAAGGTGCATATTGGGGTGGATAAGGATTCCGGCTGGATCCACTCTGTGGCCACCACGGCGGCCCATGTCAGTGATGTGGTGGTGGCAGTAGAGCTATTGCATGGAGAAGAGAAGGGATCTATGGGGATGCCGGGTACCAAGGCCTTGAGAAGCGAGAGGAGGTGGCAGGACCAGAGCTGGACTGTCGTATCGCCATGAGAGCAGGGAAGCGTCGCCACCTACCTGATGATGGAGAAGGGGCCGTACAACGGTGGATGGAGCGTGCCAAGGCTTTATGTCAGAGCCAAGGTGGAGCATCCCTTCCGTGTGCTCAAGGAGCAGTTTGGGTTTCGGAAAGCCAGGCGACGGGGCCTGGCCAAAAATCACAGCAAGGTGATGGTGTTAGCAGCCCTGACCAACTTATTCTTAGGACGGAAGAAGTTATTAGGGATGGTAACATAGGAGGAGTGTGGTCAACCCACTATTCTGAGACCGCTATCAAGCCTAAGCAGGGCCATCCCAAGGACAATATACAGTGCTTTGACACTCAGAAAGCTTCTTGAAAGAGGAAAGAGAGCAGCTCCACTGATTACTTAACCCGAGTTCTGTATAAGGGGATTGGAGGGAAGATCCTCTTGCCTTGGTTGAGTGCTGTGGGAAGCCTGATGGGAAGAGGGAAGAAGGGGAAGAGGCGACTCTGTTGCGACCTGCTTTCAGGCTGTCCAGCTCTTGGGTGGGGGTGAGGTTCCCAAATCAGGCATGACCTGATTCAGTATCCACCTGTACCACAGAAGCGGAAGGCCCCCTCATGACGGATTCTACCATTGCCTTGTTCTGCTGTCTCGATGATTGTGCCAGGCTGGTTGAGGACGGGGAGCCTCACCACTTGATCCCCTCTGATCGCCAGCGCCGACGAGCTGGCAAGCTCTCCCTCGGCGAGATGCTGTCCATCATGGTGCTGTTTCACATCTCAGCTTATAAGGCTTTCAAGCCTTTCCGGCTCTACGGCCTCTGACAAGAGTATGGGGACTGCTGCGGAGAACTCCCCAGCTATAGCCGGTTTGTGAGCCTGAAGCCTCGACTGCTGCTGCCGTTTTACCTGCTGTTGCATGATTTCCGTGGGGAGAAGACCGGCATCTACTGCCGACAGTACCAACCTGGCGGTCTGCCACAATGCACGGATCAGCCGGAACAGGGTTTTCCCAGGGATGGCCAAGCGTGGTCCTACCACCATGGGCTGGTTCTTTGGCCTCAAGCTCCATCTGCGCATCAATCACAAGGGCCGGATCATGGCCTTCAGGATGACGGATGGAAGCAGAGACGACCGCAAACCGCTTGAGGATATGACCGCTGCTCTGCAAGGGA
>JAJDUS010000131.1 GCA_022826535.1 Prochlorococcaceae cyanobacterium jk18x1bzbins.87 | reverse complement strand
CTAGTTCATGGGTTCCCTCATCTCAAAACTGCTTAGGAACCTGTGAACAAGCCAGAGTCGTCCGCCATCAGGCTCCTGCTTCCCCTGTCTCTACTGGGCTTCCCAAAAGCTCTCAGGGTCTCAAGGGGACTTGTTCAGAAGCTCCCTTATGCAAAGGTTCCTGGGCTGATCAGCGGCCAGTCTTTGCAGCCTGAGCAGCAACCAGGTAAGATTCTTGGGCCGTTGGACTCTCTGCCATGCATCACGATGTGACAATCCCTGCTGTGGTGACCCTGAATTTCTGCAAGCTAACAGGTAGTGGCCTAAGGCGTCGATCAAAGCTATATCCAAACAATCCGCCCAAGGACTACGAAGCAGCTTTTGATGCTGATACACTTTGGTATGATGCTATTCAGATGGGAAACCAGCTACAGCTAATCTGTCCCAAGCTCAATAATCTGACATCATCAGTGCGATCAGCAGAATACTGGATTGATGATAGACCAACCTCCTTTCTTCACATTCGCTTTTATTACCGCTATGATGTGGTTTTCTTGCGGGCATCATCTCAACGAGTTAGGCAAGTTACTATTGTCATTGGTTCTTGGAGAAGTCAAACCAATGTTGCTCAACGTCAATCACAACTTTTTGCTGGACTGAATACAGTAATCACAACTCAGAAAGATAATAAACTAGACTGGATCGCTGACTTTCTCTGCTACCACACTCATCATCATGGACTTCAAGGGGCGATTTTTATGGATAATGGCTCTACGCTTTATTCTCCTAAAATCCTACATGAAATCCTTCGTCAAGCGGACCTTGAAGCAACACTTGTTGTTTCTGCTCCGCTCAAACATGGACCAGTTGCGCCACCTGTCAAAAGCGGTGTTTATAGGGAAAAATATCTACAATTTGCACTTCTAAATATTGTTCGCTTACGGTATCTCTCTAAAGCTCGTGCTGTTCTGAATTGCGATATTGATGAACTAGTCCATACACCTAAGACAACTATTTTTGACCTTGCCGTAAGGAACCCTTTAGGCTTGGTCGTTCTGCCTGTTATATGGCGTTATAGTCATCCCATGGATCCTGATCCAACACGACAAGCTGCACATCGCTTTAAGCCTTGTTCTCGTTTAGCTGAATCCTGTAACACTGTCAAGTACTGCATTGCACCCAAAGGCCTGACGAGCTGGCTCCCTTGGTGCTGGGACGCCCATTGGCTATCTTTCCCAGATCTTGGCAATCCTCTTGTCTTGCGATTATTTGCCCATCATTATGTTAATCGTATCATTAACTATATCTTTAAGTGTATCTCTTTCATTGTCTACCGACAGCACACGTTCCGCCACTGTTTCAGTACCACTACCGCATGGAAGGCACACCGCCGGCAACCTCCCAGCCGTGGACTCGTTCTTGACGTCGAGTGGCAAGCAGCTCTGGACGCAGCGTTTTGCCAATCCTCGGGAGCCATTGCCAAGGAGATTTCCATAGAGACAGATGGTTGCCCCCTATGACCCTCGGTGTTGCCCAAAAGAGGACCACCGTTTTCCTTCTTCCATCTACTGTTTCCCCAAAGAGGGTTATGGGCTCAAGAGGGTGCTCATGCCAAGGGGAGCGTCCACCAACACCCACCTGGCTTGCTCCCAATGAAATGGGATTGTAAGGAATCCTTGAATGAGGGAGAACCTGGAAACACCTGTTCTGCTCCCACCTTGGGCAAGCCTTGCTGTGAGAGGGAAGTGGAAGTCTTAATGTTGACTGCTTTGAGGGTTTCCAGACTCCCCAGACAGGTGGCCCTTGCCAAAGGGGGCCCCCACCATGGACCATGGCTGCCGTTTGTGTGAATTGGCCATGGCTCGCGAGCGCACGTTGATTGCCATCAAACCTGATGGGGTCCAACGGGGATTGGTGGCGGAAATCCTGGGTCGCTTTGAGCGTAAGGGCTTCACCCTGGTGGGCCTCAAGCTGCTGACCCCCAGCCGGGCACTGGCTGAGCAGCACTATGGGGTTCACCGGGAGCGGCCCTTCTTTGGGGGACTGGTGGAGTTCATCACCTCCGGCCCTGTGGTGGCCATGGTGTGGGAAGGGGAAGGGGTCATTGCCACTGCCCGTGTCCTCATTGGCGCCACCAAGCCCTTGGAGGCGGCCCCCGGCAGCATCCGGGGCGACCTGGCGGTGGACATTGGCCGCAATGTGGTCCACGGCTCTGATGGCCCGGACACTGCCCGATTTGAAATTGGTCTCTGGTTTCAACCCGAAGAACTCAGCACCTGGACGCCCGCAGATCAATGCTGGCGCACTGAATCTTGAGCAGGGGCCGGAGCAAAGCGGTTCCACCGGAAGGGATGGAGGGTGGCGGCCAAGGGGGTGTTGGGGAAGCCTGGTGGATCCTGGCTCAGCACAGCCTGGGTGAGTTCTGCCGTCACGGCAGCCAGCAGGACCCCATTGCGGTGGTGGCCTGTGGCCATCACCAGTCCCTGCAACGGACCTGGCCCCAGCACAGGTTGTTGATCCGGCGTGGAGGGACGAAACCCATACCAACGCTCCATGGGGGGCCAGCGGCTCCCCTCCGGCAACAACTCCCGCAGACCCCGTTCCAACCGGTTCTGCCCCATGGGGGTGAGGCCTGGGGTAAATCCCACCTGCTCACTGGTGGCCCCCACCACCACGAGGCCGTCCTGCCGTGGCACCAGATAGGTTTCAGGACCAAAGAGCACCCGCCGCAAGGCATGGCGAGGCGCCTGTACCGAGAACATCTGCCCCTTGATGGGGGTCACCGGCACCTGGGGAATTAACTGTTGGCTCCAGGCGCCACAGCACAGCACCGCCTGGCCGCAGGATAGGCGGTGTCTCTCCCCATCACGGCTGCGCAGGGCAATGGCCACCAAGCGCCGATGGCCGCCGCCATCGTCTTCCCAGCGCAGCCGCTCCACCGTAACCCCCTCCTCAAAAACCACACCGCGCTGGCGGCAGGCCCGTTCCAGGGCCACCATCAGTTGGCGGCGACTGTCCAGTTGGCCATCCTGGGGAAACAACAGCCCGCAGGTAAAGGCAGGGCTGATGCCAGGCACCTCAGTCTCCAGGGCTGTCCGGTCGAGGGGATGGCCAGTGGCTGCCGTGGGAAAAGCCTGGCGCTGGACTTGGCTGATGAAGGGCATCACCGCGCCACAGGGCAGCCAACCGCAAGGGAGGCCACTATCCTCCTCGATGGACCCCACCCAGGCAGGGATCATTTGCAAACTGCGCTGGGACAGCGCCAACAAGGCTCCGCTGAGGCCTTCAGCGTGGGGAGCCGCCATTCCGGCTGCGGCAAAGCCTGCAGCGTCCCGCTGTGCGCGACGCAGGAGGCCCACAGACCAACCATGGCGGGCCAGGCCGTGGGCCACTGCCAATCCCATCAGCCCACCCCCCAACACCACCACCTGCTGTTGCTGGCTCCAGTGCAGTGGGGTCATGGCAGGGTGCGAACAATCAAATTCCCCCCAGTGTGCCTCCTGAGCACCAGCAACTGTTGTCAACGGCGCATCCTGCACAAGCCAAGGACAACGTCAGGCGCCACCTGTTCCATGGCTCCATCGATACACTCAGGCCGTTCTTTTCTGGCTGCCCGGTCAGGGAACGGCGGGATCAGGAAACCGGTGTCGGGAATTGGCGCGGGAGCACTTGAGGATAAAGTGACCCTCTCCCCTTGGCAAGCGGGAAAAGGGCATCGCTGGTGCTACGAAAGGCCCCATCTGCGTCTGCATGGTTCTGCTGCCTCAGCTTGTCCGCCTCCATGGCCGAGTTTTTCTCTGGTGGGCGCTCCGATACCCGCTGGTCCGCTTCCTGCTCCGCCAGCTGCGGCACTTCGACCGCCCGTGCTGGAGCGGGTGAGCGTCATGACACTCGCCAGCTGCGGCAGAGCCTGGTGTTTGCATCCCCGGTCTTGTCTTTCACTTCTGCGCCAGTGCTGGCGCAGATGTTGGTGAGCAGCATTGGTCAAACAAGAGCTGGTTTCATACGCGACGCATCCAATCACGCTCAAACATTCACGACTGGCGGCGACAGCAACAGTCTGAGATATAATTTGAGCAGTGTTGATGTCCAATTCGTTGCGAACCAAAACGCCGTTGTGTACGACTCCCTTGTGGTCACGATTCGGTGTCGTAGTTCCCATGGATTCCCCGGTGAGATCGTCGCCACTCTGACGAAACTTCCCTTCTTGGGTAAAATATATCCAGAGGAGCATGTTTTGAACTTTACGACATCCAGTAGAGGCATCGAAATTGATGAGAAGACAACATACCTCCTGATATTTGACTTTTCTACGACAAGTTCTGAAAAACCCATGGGTAGCGGAAGCACAAACTCGGATGATGAGGATGTCAGTAGTCAAGCCGGCTGGAGCATCGCGGGCAACCCTCTATCTGGTTGTGTCTCGAAGCTGGTAGAAATTGAAGGAGGTGTCATCTCCGGGTCAGCAAAACCACCCACTGGCCGCTGGAACCGCCAAGGAGATCGCGCCATGGGAGTGCTTACAGGAGGAGGCAGGGCTATCCCTGCTGCCTGCGAAGAGGGTTGCGATCCCATGGAGGACCGTCTGCGTGGGAGCATCCGCACCACGATTGAGGCGGTAGTCGAGGAGGAGTTGGACGCCTTTCCGGGTCGGCTGAAGTCCAGCCGGAGTCAGGGGCCAGTGAAGGGCTACGCCATGGTGGCCGCCAGGGGCAGCTCACCAGCACTCTGGGGACCAGGAGGGTTGAGGTGCCCCGTGCCCGACTACTGGATGGGGAAGGTGCCGGCAGGGAATGGCGCTCCAAGGCCCTTGGCCGCTACCAACGCCGCACCAGGCGAGGCGAGGGTTAATCCCTTCGGCAGGTCTGGCAGGGGTGAACAGGTGGCGGGTGAAGAGGGCGTTGTGCCCACTGTTCCAGGGAGCCGTCAGCAAAGAGGTGGTGAGCCGCACTACCGTAAGGTGAAGGTGAACTGGGAGCCTTGGCGCCACCGCAGCCCGGCAGAGGAGGAGGGGGTGCGCCTCATCTCGGATGGGACGGTCATCAAGACGCGGTTGGACAAGACAGCCACCAGCACCTCCGTGTTGGCCGCCGTGGGAGTGCGCCGTGATGGACAGAAGGTTTTGCTGGCCATCAGCAACAGGGGAAGGGGAGAGCACTGCGGCCTGGCGACAGTTCCTTGAGGAGTTGGATACCCGCGGTCTATGGCGCCCGGAGTTGGTGATTGTGATGGGGCGCCTGGTCTTGAGGCGGCCTTCACCGCCCTCTGGGGTGAGGGCCTGCCAAGGGCGCGCTGCACCGTTCATCAGCACCGCAACCTGCTGGCCCATGCCCCCAAGCACCTGCATGAGGAGGGAAGCGCTGATTACCGGGCATGATCGCCCGTAGCGCCACTGAGGTGGAGGCAGGCCGCAAAGCCTTCCTGAGCAGACGGCGGCTCAAGTGCCGCGCCGTTGCCGACAGTCCTGAAGAAGCGGGTGAGCGGCTCTTCTGCTTCACACGCCTTGATCCGCCCCGTGGAGATCAGTGGGCACTGTTGGCATCAGGACAATCCTCATGCAGAAGGGACCAGGGTCAGGATCCATAATGTGAGGAATGATCCTCTCAGCGGAGAGGGACTCCCAAGAGAGCATCAGGAGGAGGTGGGTGGTGGCCCAGTTGTTGGGGCTCAGCGCGGGGCAGGTTGATGGCATCCGCCCCTTGTTCCCCAAGGAACGTGGTGGGAAGCGGGTGAATGACAGGAGGGTGTTGAGCGGCATTATCCCTGTCATTCAGAAGGGTCTGCGCTGGGTGGATGCCCCTGCTGCCGATGGCCCCCACAAAACCCTCTACAACCGTTTGCCGCAGAGCCAGAGGTGCTGA
>JAJDUS010000127.1 GCA_022826535.1 Prochlorococcaceae cyanobacterium jk18x1bzbins.87 | reverse complement strand
CTAGTTCATGGGTTCCCTCATCTCAAAACTGCTTAGGAACCTGTGAACAAGCCAGAGTCGTCCGCCATCAGGCTCCTGCTTCCCCTGTCTCTACTGGGCTTCCCAAAAGCTCTCAGGGTCTCAAGGGGACTTGTTCAGAAGTTCCCTAGCATACTAAGCAGTTCCGAGAAGGGCACGACCTTCTCCATCTCTGCCAGAAACCTCTCTCGCCTTGTCTGATTCTTCACAAAGCTGCGCTCCTAATCCCCAAAGCCAAGCTGACGCTCCTTGCTTGCCATAGCCTCTCATTCAATTCCTCACTAGTCTAACCTCTCCCTTAAGACACTGCCAGCTTCCCCAGCGGTTCCATAGGTACGTAGTCCCTCTGTCAAACCCAAGAAGGGACATCCCAAGAGCAATATACAGTGGTTTGACCTTCAAGAAGCTCCTTGAGAGAGAAAATAGAGCAGCTCCACTGATTACCCTTTTGGTTGATAGGGTTCTCCAGCGACTCCCTTACAAGGTAAGCCCATTGGATCGCAACAGAGCCTTCCATTATTTGAGGCTAACGACCGTGATTGCCTACGAATACAAGCCTAGGCTTGCATAAACCCCATGCTCAATAACTATGACATTTTGCTTCTGATTCGCCAAGGGTTGTTGTTGTAATCTGTTCTTCAGCCTGGGCTGAGAGTTCCGTTGTCAAGACCAGCGTAGCGGCTCCCCGTGGATGTTCTTCAGGTCTGAGCAGGCATGGCGCCCTATGCAGACTATCCCTATCAAGCTACGGGGTGGCGGATCCATGGCCGCTGTGCCCCAGCCATCAGGACACAAATGGTCAAAGGAGCGTGACTTGCCCTTGTGGCCAATGGGTCACCATTGACACGTTCTTGCCAGCGGTTGCTTGCACAGTAGAATGGTTGGCAGACCATGGTTGACGTGTTGTGCCACCTGCCCCAACGGCTCCGCTCCGTTTTGAAACTCAGCCGGAGGCGATCCCGTTGGGCTTTCTTCAAGACTGCAGGGCCTGGGTCGAGGTAGATGAAGGCGCCATCACCCACAACACCCGGCTACTGCGCCAGAGGATTGGTCCCCATGTGAAACTCATGGCTGTGGTCAAGGCCAATGGCTATGGCCATGGGGACGGCGCCACCGCTAAAGCTGCTCGTGCAGGGGGTGCCGATGCCTTTGCGGTGGCCAGCCTGGCGGAAGCCATTGGCCTCCGTCACCAGGGGTTGCAGGAGCCCATTCTGGTGCTGGGCCACATGGGCCAGGTTGATGAGGCCCAGGCCTGTCTGCGCTGGCGTTTTCTACCCACCATCAGCACCCTGGACCAGGGGCAGTTGTTCCATGCCGTGGCGAGCCGTTCAGGCGCCTGTTTGCCTGTCCACGTGAATCTGGACACCGGCATGGCCCGCCTGGGGGTCCCTTGGCAGGAGGGGGTGGCCCTGATTCAGGCACTCCGGAACCTGGACGGCCTCCAGGTGGAGGGGATCTACTCTCACCTGGCGGCTGCCGATGCTGTTGATCCCAGCCTGACGCAGCGGCAGCAGCAACGCTTCGACCATGTGTTGGCTTCACTCACGAACGGACAACCAACAAGACTGTGCTGCCACCTGGCCAATTCCGCCGCCACCATGGCCGATTCCAGGCTCCACTACGACATGGTGAGGGTTGGACTGGCCCTCTATGGCCATGCTCCGGCGGAACATCTGGAGGGCATCCTGCCCCTGCGGCCCGCCATGGCGGTGCGGGCAAGGGTCGCCATCCTCAAAACCGTCCCCGCTGGCACCGGCGTCAGCTATGACCACCGCTATCACACAAAACGCCCCAGCCGGCTGGCGGTGGTGGCCATTGGTTATGCCGATGGCGTGCCACGGCTTCTCTCTGGCCGTATGGGTGTGCTCCATCGGGGGCACTGGCTGCCCCAAGTGGGGACCATCACCATGGATCAACTCATGGTTGACGCCACCAACCACCCCCAGCTTCATGGGGGGGCGGTGGTTACCGTGCTGGGGAGCGACGGAACCAGGTCCATCAGGCCGTGCCAGTGGAGCCAGGCCTGCGGCACCATCCCCTGGGACATCCTCTCCGGCTTCTCCAGCCGTCTGCCCCGACTAAATGCTGCGCATTCAATCCGGCAAGGTGACCAACTGGCCATAAACTGATAGGCTGAAGTGCCACTGGAGAGGTGGCTGAGTGGTTGAAAGCGGCTCCCTGCTAAGGAGTTACAGGAGGCAACTTCTGTCGAGGGTTCGAATCCCTCCCTCTCCGTTCCTTCTGAGCCCCGGCCTCAACTGAGGTGCAGAGGGGCATCAGTCTTTGAAAACCGCAGTGTCCGGGGATTTCCCCATGGGCCATCCACCCGAATGCCGGACTGATTGAAGGCCATGTGGCGCAGAATCCAGAACACCCGCTCCACCTGTTCCGGGGCACCCATGGCCTGGGCGATCTCTGCAACAGTGCGGGGTGTGGCATCCAGAAGGGCCACCACCTGCTTTTGCAGACTGAGCACAGCAGCGGCAGCTTTTTTGCCCGCTTCTACGCCGGGCTGGTGGTAGGCGTTCACATTCACCAGTTCCCCATAGAGGCCCACTGCCCGTTCAAACAGGGCCACCAAGGCTCCCAACTCCCGTGGCCCGAGGCGTTCCATGGTGATGGTGATGTTTTGTCGCCCCCCCTCGGTGAGGGCGCTGCGGGTGCCTTGGAGAAATCCATCCAGCACATCCCCAGGGCTATGCCCCTCGTCCTCGGTGGAACTGGTGGCGGGGTCCTTGAGGACTTGGATGAAGGTGACAAAAAAATTATCAATTCCATCCCGAAGCTGCTGCACATAGGCGTGTTGGTCGGTGCTGCCCTTGTTGCCGTAGACCGCCATGCCTTGATGAACCACCACCCCATCCCGATCACAGCGCTTGCCCAGGGATTCCATCACCAGCTGCTGCAGGTAGCGGCTGAAGACCTCCAGGCGGTCCCGATAGGGCAACACCACCATGTCCCGCATCCCCCGCCCTGAGCCGGCCACGAACCAACTGGCGGCCATGAGGGCGGCAGGGTTGCCGCGGAGCACAGGCTGACGGGTGGCGTCGTCCATGGCGGCCGCTCCGGCAAGGAAGTCGTCCATCGGCACACCCGCCAGCAGACCCGGCAGCAGACCAACGGCAGAGGTGATGCTGGTGCGCCCACCCACCCAGTCATGCAGAGCAAAACGCTGTAACCAGCCTTCTGAGGCGGCCTGCTGATCAAGCTTGCTGCCTGGGACGGTAATGGCCACTGCCTGGGATGGCCACTGCCCCCCCAGTTGCTCCAGACGGCGGCGGGTTTCCATCATGCCGATGTGGGGTTCCGGGGTGCTGCCGGACTTGCTCACCACAATTACCAGGCTGGTCTTGAGCCGCTCCCCCAGCGTCCCATAGGTGTGGCCCATACCCTCCGGATCCACATTGTCAATAAAGTGAAACCGCAGGCCAACGCCAGTCTGCTGCAGGGCGTGAATGATGAGGAGGGGTCCCAGCCCTGACCCCCCAATCCCGATCCATACCACATCGGTGAAGGTCTGTCCTGGGGCCGTGCTGACGGACCCCTCCAGCACGCCCTGGGCAAAGGCGGCCATGGCCTGACGCTGCTGTTGAAGCTCCTCAGTGATGGCAGGATCAGGGGCCAACTGTGGGTTCCGTAGCCAGTAATGGCCCACCTGCCGCTGCTCATCACCATTGGCAATGCTCCCTTTTTCAAGGGCTGCCATGGCTGTAAATGCCTGCTCAAAGCGGGGCTGAAGGCTGGTGAGCACATCCGGGCTCAAGGCCATGCGGCTGGCGTCCAGCCAAAAGCCCAATGCTTCATCGCGCCAGAGCAACGCACAGAAGCGTTCCCAGAGCTTCTCGTGGTTGGTGGTCTCAAGGAGGGGGAAGGAGGGTTGGGGAGCCGAGCTCATCCAGGCCTTGTGCTGGTCTGCACCAAGCTAAGCCATATAGCGCTTGGCCTCCGATGACGGAGAGGATGGCTTGGTCTCCCCCAGGAGAGAACTGCCCGGATCAGCCCACACTCCAGACATGGGCAGCCATCTCCACCAGAGGACGCACCAGATCCGTGCCACAGAGGAACCAGGCAAAGGCAGCGCCACCGCAGCCCCCAAGCCACCAGCCACTGGCAAACTCTTCCCAGCCGGCCTTGGTGAAAAGGTCAGCCGGTGGATTGGGAATGGTGACGGAAGGGGGCTGCACCTTGGGATGACTGCCCGCGGTCCCGTAGAGGGACAACCCGACGGTGAGCAGGGTGACCATGGCCACCGTGTCCAGCAGACCAGCGGTGGCGGCCGCCTCGGTGGCCCTTAAGCCACTTGTGATGGTCAGGGGACCATACAGAAAAAAGCCATGGGCCATGCCCACTTCCAAACCGCGGCGATTGGGGGAGAGGTTTTGCCGGTATGCCGGTAGAGCGTTCAGGAAGGCCTTGATGAAGGCATTGGAGTTGAAGGGGGTGGCCAGGTTCCCCACGGTGGGGTCCGCAACAGGGGTGACGGTCATGGTTGGCGAGGGAGACGTTAAGAATCAAAGTGCAGCATGAGGAAGCGCCCCGGGAAGATGCCGGGTCAGTCCGTGGATTCAACCACCGTGAAGAGGATCCCCATGGCCACAAAAGCGCTGATGAGCACAAGGGGAATGAACACGGATGGCATCCACGCTGCGGCGTAATCGCCAATGTTGAAATCAACAATCATGCTGGACAAAACAAAAGGGTTGCTTCAATGGCTGACAGCGTCCCAGCAAGCTCAGGACAGCATGCCCACATTGATCTTCCAAAACCTACAGGCGCCAGCGCTTGGCAGCAGTGACCACAGTCTGGGGGCGACATAAAAGTTCAACCCCTGGATTCTGGGAGAAGACTATGATTTCACCATGAAGACCTTACTGCTTGCTGGCCTTGGCATTGTTTTTCTCATTGGAGCTGTTCTGCTGTACCAGCGGTGGTGGCCCTTGAGGAAGCAGACCCGTGCCATTGCAGATCCTGTTCAGGGGAACTCTCCTCCTTCCCCTGGCCAACCAGCGGCGGTTCAGCGGGGGGATCAACCCCAACCCATGGTTCCACAGCAGCGGCGGCAGATGCTGCGGTACTTGAAGTCTGCCTACAATCAGGGGCCAAACGCCCGGCTGGCCGCCATGAAAGAGATGGTGACCTGGGGGCACCCTGCCTGTCTCCCTCTCCTGCGGCGGGGTCTACGGGATGCGGACCTCCGTGTGGTTGGCTTGGCGGCCCGTGGCCTGGAGCGCTTCCGTGGCCCGCGCCAGCGGCTCAACCATCCTCCACGGCGCTCCCATCGGCCACGGGGTCGCCACCCCTCACCACATGTCTAACTCTGTAGACACTGCGGTTTTGACTCTCATGGTAGGTGCGCATCAGCAGCTCTCCCAGCAAGCCCAGGCAGAACATTTGTACTCCGGCCAGTCCCAGCACCACTGACAACATCAGCAAGGGACGGCTGCCTATGTCTTCCCCCATCATTTTCACCACCAGCAGGTGAAGGCCCATCAGGGAGCCGGTGGCGATGGCCAGGAGTCCGGCAAAGCCGAACACATGCATGGGCTGGGTCAGGAAGCGTTGCAAGAACCAGATGGTGAGCAAGTCCATCAACACCCGGAAGGTGCGATCAATGCCATATTTGCTGTGGCCGAACTGGCGGGGCCGGTGGTTGACTTTGATCTCGTCGATGCGGGCCCCTTCAATGGAGGCCAAAGCAGGCAGGAAGCGGTGCAATTCGCCATAGAGGTTCATGTCCTCCACCAACTCGCGGCGGTAGGCCTTGAGGGAGCAGCCATAGTCATGTAACCGCACCCCCGTCACATTGCCAATCAGCCGGTTTGCCACTCGGGAGGGCAGCTTGCGGCTCAGGGTCTTGTCCTGGCGCTGATGCCGCCAGCCACTCACCAGGTCGTAGCCCTCCCGTAGGCGGTTGATGATGCGGGGAATGTCGTCGGGGTCATTTTGCAGATCCCCATCCATGGTCACGATCACATGCCCACGGGACACATCAAACCCGGCGGCCATGGCCGGGGTCTGACCATAGTTGCGGCGCAGCAGCACAGCCACCAACTCCGGCGTGTCCCGGGCCAGTTGCTGTAGATGCTCAGGGGTGCCATCGGTGGAGCCATCGTCAATGAGCAACACCTCAAAGGGCTCCTTCATGGGCCTCATCACCCCCAGCACCTGTTCCAGCAGAAGCTTCAGTCCATCGGCCTCGTTGTAGAGGGGAATCACCACGGAAATGCTGGGCTGAACCGTGGTCATTGGCCGGTGTGGGGTCAAGTGTCGAGAAGCCACAAGAGTCAAGCTTTGGAGAAGGCCTTAGGGGAGGGTGGCACCATCATGGCAACGCACTACCCGGCCAGCGCCCCGCAAGTGACGGCGGTAGTGGCTGGCCACGGGGGTGGCGTCCCGAGGATGGATGGAATCAATGGCAATGCGCCCATGACCATGGCTGGAAGAAGAACTGTGCATGTAACGGCCCTGGCCCAGGTGCAACCCCACATGGGTACACTTTTTCAGTGTGCCAAAGAAGATGAGATCTCCAGGTCGCAGCAGGCTGAAGTCATCTGCCCTGGTGGACACAGGTTGGCAAAACCGCTCCTGCTGGTATCCATCCCGCGGAATCCAGACGCCAACATGGGCAAACGCAGCCTGCATCAGTCCTGAGCAATCGTAGTTGGGGCTGTGGGTGCCCCCCAAGAGATAGCAGTTCTCAGTGGCCATGGCCTGGTGGGCAAACTCCAGAACCTCCCCCAGGCGCATCTGAATGGCGGCGGTGCTCAGCAGCGAAGGCTGATACCGGGCCGGCTGAAGCTGCTGGTCCAACAGATGGCGGCAGTCCATGAAACAGGGATAGCCATCCTCCGCCAGGCGGACCCGCTGGCGTGTGCCGGGCACTGGGTCAGGGGGAACCGCCTCCAACAGCAGCACCAAGCGCCCCCCTGCAGCCTGGGTGGCCAACTCCGGACCATGGCGCTGGGCATAGCCTGGGGTATTGCAGGTGAGGCGCCATGTGGAGAAGGCTGCCAGAGATGGGGTAGACGTCATCCGTGCCCATGGAGTCGGTACGCTGCCACCCAGTTTGCTCAACGGGAGCCTTGGCCTTCTATACCAACCATTGGGCATTGCAGGAGCACCTGCAAGCCAGCCTGAAGGATCTGGAACAGCATCGACCATGGCTAAGGCGACAAGTTTCCATCACTTGGTTGCGCTATGGGCAGAGCCTGATCCATCAAGCGGCCCAACTCTCCAGCCAGGAGTTCTGGGCCTTGCCAGTGGCAGGGGCCAGCCACGCCGGCGGAACTCCCTGTTACCCCGCCAGTGTGGTGAAGTTGGTGTATATGGCAGCCCTGGAGGCCTGGTATGCCCAGGGTCTCCTACGGCGCACAGTGGAGCTGGAGCGGGCCACTGTGGCCATGATTGGTCACTCCAGCAACGATGCCACATCCTATGTGGTAGATGCCCTTAGCGGCACCACCAGCGGCCCGGAGCTTTCTGGAGATGCCTACATGACGTGGCAACGGCAGCGGCAACTGGTGAATCAGTGGCTGCAAGAGCAAGGCTGGCCTGAGTTGCAGCACTGCAACTGCTGCCAGAAAACCTGGGAGGAGGGACCCTACGGACGGGAAAAGCAATTCTATGGTCCCCAGCAGGATAACCGCAACCGCCTCAGCAGTGACGCCATGGCCCGCTTCCTCCATGCCATCATGGCAGGTGAGCTGATCTCCCCGGTGGCCAGCGCCCACATGCGTCAGCAACTTGAGCGTGCCCTGGATTCGGAAACCCGCTTGGCGGATCCTGAAAACCAGGTGGATGGCTTTCTTGGGGCGGCCCTGCCTGAAGGCAGTCAACTCTGGAGCAAGGCTGGCTGGATGAGCACTGCCCGGGCTGATGTGGCCTATGTGGAATCTCCCCACTGCAGACCCACCATTGTGGCGGTGCTGGGGGAAGGGGTAGCCAGCGCCGCCGATGACCACTGGCTACCGGAACTCATGGCCAAGCTGCTCACGGCCTGCTGATGGGCCGCCCAAATGATGATGTGTCCGGTGTGCCCTGCAACCGGACCATGGGACATGGAGCCATGACCAAGCCCACCAAGCCTGGCTCCAGGGTGCTCCTCTGCGGCTATTACGGCGAGCACAACCTTGGGGATGATGCTCTCTTGGCCACGCTGCTGGCCCTCCTGCCCCCCTCCTGCCCTGTGGTGGCCACAGCACGGGACCAACAACAGGTGCGGGAGCAATTTGGTGTGGCCACCTGCCCCCGGGGCAAGCCCATCAGCCTCCTGCTGGCCCTGGTGCGTGTCCGGGTGTTGGTGCTGGGAGGGGGGAGTCTGCTGCAGGACAGCACCAGCCGGCGCAGCCTTCTCTATTACATGGCCCTGATCCTGGCCGCCCGTCTCCTGGGGCGCCCCGTCCTGCTGTGGGCCCAAGGTCTGGGGCCGCTCAATGCCTGCACCAGCCGTCTCCTGGTCCGATTGAGCCTCCATCTGGTCCAGGGCATCACATGGCGTGATGAGCAATCAGCCGCCATGGCCGCTGCCTGGGGCATTCGCGCCCCTGTGGGTCGAGATCCGGTGTGGTCCCTTCCCCGGCGGCACAACCCTGACCTCACCGATGGCCCCACTGCAGGTGCCATCTGCCTGTGCTGGAGACCCACCCCCCTGCTGAGTGCTGCTGGCTGGCGCCAACTGGAGAACCAGGTGATTAACGATGCCAGACGCCACCAGGCTCCCGTCTACCTGGCGCCTTTCCATGCCCACCAGGACACTCCCTTGCTCAAGGTGTGTGCGGTGCGGCTCCAGGAGGCTGGTCTGGTGTGCCGGTTCTGGCGCCCCCGGACCCCCTGGGACTTTATGGCAGGTCTCGCGCCTGTGGGCTTGGTGGTGGCCATGCGGCTCCATGGGATGATCCTGGCGGCCATGGCGGATCGGCCCCTGTTGGCCCTCAGCTATGACCCCAAAGTGGATGCCGCGGTCACCGCCATGGCCATTCCATCCATCAACCTGGCGGATCCCAACGGGCTCGCCGGCCTGCCAGGCGCATGGGAGCAGGCCAGGCGGTGGCGCCTCTCTCCGGCCCATCTGACCCGGCACCGCCAGCAGAACCGCTGCCATCAGCAGCTTCTGGACCGGTTTCTAGGGTGAGGACAGCAGCGGGGTCTGCACCTGCTCACCGGCGTTCGACGCACCACGAAGAACTCCCTTATGCCCCTGCTGGACAAGTTGCTGCTGAGAAAACCATCCTTCATTAGAAACTCCCTTTGCAAAGCTGAAGTCAGGCATGGGGTTGGAGCACAGCCACCACCGGCCCCCCATCAATGCCTTTGTCCATAGCGTCCACATCCCTACTCTCCCCTGACCTTATCCAGAACTGAGGTTTGGTAGCATTCCAGAGCCTTGGAACGCCATTCCCTCCTGCTGCCTTCCCCATCCAGCAGCCGGTCACCAGGCACACTCACCTTGGTGGCACCTAGGCTACTGGTGGCCTGTCGCTGCGGTGACTATGGCCACGGCGTCCAGCTTCTCCTCAAACACCGCCTCGATTATGGTGCGGATGCTCCCACGCAGACGGTCCTTGATGGGATCGCAACCCTCTTCACAGGCAAGCAGGGATAGCCTTGCCTCTCCTGTAAGCTCTCCCATGACCTGATCTCCTTGGCGTTCCTACCCACCAGTGGGTGGTTTGAGTGACCCGGAGGTGACGCCACCCCTATTGCTACCACCTTTGAGATATGACCCTCCTGGTGGCTGGAATGGTTGAAGCCGATTGTGGTGGTGGCGGTGGTCAGCTTCCTGGTGGGGGGGGATGACCCTGGTGGCCAATGTCTGGATGGGGTCTTTTGAGTCTCTGAGGGCTGACACCAGGGATGGCACTGCCCGGCTCGCTGAAGAGATCAACCAGCCCATTGGTGAAGTCAAGGAAGAGATCAAAGCCGGTGAGGCCAGGGTCAGGGATGAGCTGAAGGCCAGCGAGGCCAGGCAGGCCCAGGAGGCCATTGCTACCCTGAAGCAAGCTTGAAGCCGTTCGACCATTCTGCCCTGCCCCCACGCAAGCCTTGGGGATCTGGCGTGGGCAAAGCCGGCCTGTGCCAATCCGATGGGAGGGGTGGATTTCCCCTGTTGCGGGAGGGATGAAGGCGGTGGGAATGATGGGGCTGACTTAAGATGCGTTTGGGTTACTTCTCCCCATGACCTCCAGCACGCCAACGCCAAAGATTGAGCCCCAGGACCAGGCGACACCTGGTGGACACAAGCAAGGGTCCTGGTGGCGGGAATGGTTGAAGCCGATTGTGGCGGTGGTGGTCAGCCTCCTGGTGGGGGGCGTGATCCTGGTGGCCAATGTCTGGATGGGGTCTTTTGAGTCTCTGAGGGCTGACATCAGGGATGGCAATGCCCGTCTCAGTGAACAGATCAAGGTCGGCAACGCCCAGCTTCATGAAGAGATCAGGGCCACCGATACTCGGCTCACTGAACAGATCAACCAACGCATTGATGAAGTCAAGGAAGAGGTCAGAACTAGTGAGGCCAGGACCAGGGATGAGCTGAAGGCCAGCGAGGCCAGGCAGGCCCAGCGGATCGATGGGATCAGGGCTGACGTCAAAGCACTGAGGACTGACAACAGAGCCCTGGGGGAGAAATAGGCCGTTTATTGGAGGCTATCACTACCGTGAAGCAAGCTTGAAGCCGTTCCTATCCGTTCTGCCCTGCCCCCACGCAAGCCTTGGGAACCTGGCGTGGGCAAAGCCGGCCGATGGCAAGAGGCATTCTTGACCTTGGCAGCCCGTTAGCCCCTGCCCTGACCCGGAAATCGTGTTTTGTGCTTGTTCATTCCCCATGGGATCTGGCCCGCAGGGCCACCAGCCAATCCGCATCCGCCAGGGAGCCCAGCGGGACCGGCAGCCCCAACTGTTCCAAGCCCATGAGGGCAGCGTAGCGCAGCTCCCAGAAGGACCCTTCACAGGCGGCGTCTTGCAGTGCCGGTCCCGCCTGCTGGGGGTCCAGACGGGCCAATGTCAGGGCCGCCGCCGGACGGGATTTTTGAAACTGGGGGCGGCGATTGGCCAGGGCGTCCCATACCAGGGATACAGGTTGGGAATCCCCTAGCCAGCCAAAGAGTTTGATCATGTGGTAGTGGGCCCCGTAGTCGTTCCACCCCTTATCCGCAAAGCTCCGGGTCAAGGCCGCCAGCGTGGCGGCCTTGGGGGAAGCCATGAGGGTGGCCACAGCCAGGTAGACACGCCCGAAATCTGTGCCATAGAGTTCCTGCACCAGAAAGTCCAGGCTTGGCGTGGCATCATAGCGATGCACCAGGGTGATGGTGCCCGGATCATCCCGCAGGACCTGATCCACCAGCGGCAACAGCCCCTCGGCTTGGACAATGCCCCGCTGGTATTGTTGATCCGCCAGGGCACGCACACCCCGCAAACGAAACACCGGTGACACCGGCGCCGCCGCAATGGCCGCCAAGGCCCCGAAAGCTTGGGCATCCATCAAATCCTGAATGACCCCGCGGCGTACGGTCACATCCGGATGGCGCAGGTAGCCTTCCAGGGCGGGGAGGGCCTCCCTGTTGCCGGTCAGTTGCGCCACGGCGGTGGTGGCTGCTGTAACCAGGAGGGGATCTTTCTCCTGCCGTAGCGCTTCCAGAGGAGCAATGGCCTCCTGAATTCCCAGACGGGCAGCGGTTTGGGCCACCACCCGGCGGTTCTGTCGTCCATCCTGTAACAGTTGCAGCAGGGCATCCGTGACAGCTTCCGGCTGGGCCTGCAACTCGGCCAGCGCCCAGACGGCATTCTCCACTAAATAGGTGTCTTCATTTCTCAGGCAGTCTTGAATCACGGGCAACGCCTGCCGGGCCCCCAAGCGGGCCAAGCTTTCCACCGCTTTACGCCGGGCAATGCGCTGGGCCTGGGCAGGGTGACCATCAGCAGCGCAGGTTATCAGCGCCGCAATGGTCTGCTCATCGGGAAAGTTCACCAGATGGGCAGCGGCCAGGTAGCGGTCGCTCACATCCTCCAACTCCTCCAGGGGCTTCCGCAGCGTGGCCAAAGCCTCTGCCTGGCTGAAGCCTGGAAACAGGTTCTGAAAACGGGTCGGGTCCACGGTAATGCTGGTGCAGGGGGTCATTCTCCCCTACCCGGATCCCGCTGCCCATTGGGGCCTGGAGGCGCGCCACAATGTTGGGGGCAGGCATGATGAGCAATGGCAGGGACAGGGCAGGCAGGGGGCACGGCATTCTCCGCCGAAGACAATGACATGTTGCTGGCTGCGGTGAGTGCCCAGTTGGCGGCAGGGGTGTTCCCTGACCAGGACGGGACAATCCTGGCCCGGCTGGTGGAGGGCCTGGGGGATCAGCGGGGATTGGTGCGGTTTGGCTTTGCCGAACGACTTGCCGCCATTGGCCTGCCCGCCGCACCCTTTTTGCGCCATGCCCTGCGGGACCACGAGAACGTGGCTGTACGGCGGGCCGCTGCCAAAACCTTCACCTTGATCAAGGATTCAAAGTCCATGGCCACATTGGGGGAGGCCTTGACAGAAGATCCGGATCCGGTGGTGCAGGGATCGGCTGCTGGCGCCTTAGCCGAGTTGGGCGGCGGGGCCGTGCCCCTGCTGCTGGGCATCTTGGAGGATCCTCAGTACACTGCTTTTTGTAAGGGCTTGGCGGCTTGGGCCTTGGCCAGCATTGGGGCGCGGGGGGCTGAGCAGTTGCGGCCTGCCATGGAGTCGCTCCTGGTGGATGTGCGATGCGCCGTTGTGGGGGCATTGGGGGACCAGATTCAAAACAGCGATGACCAGGAGGCCCTCACCCTGCTTCACCAAGCCCTCAAGGATCCATCGGAAGAGGTGCAGGCAGAGGCTGTCACCGCCTTTGGCAAGCTGCAACATCCCCGATTCATTCCCGTGTTGGCGGCCAGCTTGGAGAGCCCGTCTTTGGAGGTGCGCAAAAATGGCGCCCTGGCCCTCATGAAGTGCCGCAATGGAGCTGGTTTACCCCCCTTGGAGAGGGCGCAGCGACGGGAAGGGGATGGTCCCCTGGCCGCCGTGTTGGCGCTGGCCACCACCCAGTTGCGACGCAGTCTGGAGACGGGCTCCGAAGATGACATCAGGACCGGGTCTTAGCCATGGAGCAGCGGGCCAGGGCGGCTGTGGCAGATTCCCGCACATAGGCATCAGCCGTCCCATTGGCCGCCTGGGCTTGCAGATCCGCCTGGGCAGCATCCAGGCCCAATCCCGCCAAGGCGTTGATGCAGGCCACTTGAACCGCCACATCTCCTTCCCGCAAAATCTTCTGCAGCCGTGGCAGGGCGGACTCACCCATCTCCCCCAGAGCCATCACAGCGGTGATCTGCACCACAGGATTGGGTTCAAGGGCCTTGCGGCACAGCAGATCCAAGGTGGCATCAGGAAATTGCAGCCCCACCCACTGGTCCGCAACCTGGGCCAGGGCTTTGCAACAACTGGAGCCAATGGTGAGATCGTCGGTGCCGGCCAGGCGTTCCGTCAGGGGATGCACGGCCCGCTCTCCCACTGTGCCAAGGGCTTTCACGGCGGAACGGCGCAAGGGAATGTCCGGCTCACTGAGCATGGCCATCAACCGGGACACCACGGTTGGATCATCACTCTGGGCCAGGGCCACCGTGGCCCGTGACCGCATATTGGGATTGGGGTGACGGAGTTGGTCGAAAAGGTCATCCAAAGCTATGGGCCAGGGGTCGAGAAAGGCAGAATAGGCGCCTGCAAGGCAACAAAAAAGGCGCCACCAGGACGCCCTTTGATCAGGTTTTTGTCATCAGAGCCTGTTCAGGACAGGGACTCAATGACATAAGATAGCAGGGAGTTGTACTCCGCCAGGGCCTGGGGGCTCATGTCCCGGGGGGAGCAGCCGCGCTCACGGGCCTGGGCAAAGGCTGCCACATAGGGGGCGGTGGGAATGTTGAGGGTGCGATACACCTCACGGGCGCCGGCAATGCCCCACTCATCCAGGGGACCGGTGCCCCCAACCACGAGGCAGTAGTTGATCAGACGCATGTAGTGGCCAATGTCCCGGTAGCACTTGTCCACTTTGCCCTGGTTATCGCCAGCCTCACCACCCTGCTTCAGGTAGGGGTACTTGGCAAAGCAGGCGTCACCTGCTTCTTTGACAACGGCATCAAAGCCGGCGGACAGCTTTTCAGCGGCCTCGAGGCGAGCAGAGGCCCGCTGGATGCTGCCCTGAACGGACTCCAGGTCAGATGCAGAAGGCATGCGGCCAGCAGCATCAGCAGCGGTGACGACGGTGGTAACAACGGACTTCATCGGAAACCTCAGGTGTCGGTGGTGGAAAGAAAAGGGTTCTAGGAGGAAATGATTAAGGAGGTCCGTCAGCCGAGGGCACTGATGACACGGTCGAAATAGGAGGCTGCTTCAGCAGACACCATCGAGCAGTCACCCTTGACGGTTGCCATCTTGTTGTAGCGCTGCTGGAGCATCTGGTTGCTCTCAGCCATCTGGGCTTCCGTGTTGGTCTCGTTGATGTGGGCCAGGCTGGATGCCTTCATGATGGCCACAGCGCGAGCCTGGGAGGTGAGGGGAACACCCAGGGCAATGTAGGTCTCCTTCAAGCCATTAAGGCAGCGATCATCCAGAACGGAAGGATCGCCAGCCAGCAGAGCATAGGCGATGTAGCGAAGGATGATTTCACCGTCCCGCAGGCAGGCGGCCATGCGGCGGTTGGGATAGCAGTTGCCGCCAGCCTGAATCAGACCTGTGTTTTCACAGATCATGCCAGCCACGGCATCGGACACGATGCAGTTGGCGTTGCTGGTGATGGCATTCACCGCATCCAGGCGTGTGTTGGCCTTGGCGATATACTGCTTGAGGGCAGCAATCTCGCCAGCGCCAATGCAGGCAGTTTTGGCATCGGCGCTAACTGCAGCGCGTGAAAAGGCGTCGAGCATGGGGGGCTCCAAACTGTCGCAAGGTTACTGAAGCAGCGGTGGGAACACCGCAAGCTGTCAGGGAGGACCCTAAGGGTGAAGATCACGGAAATCATCAACGCCTCCGGCCTTTGGGAAGGTTTCTTTACAGAAAAACGCCCCGTGAAGCCCCCGAGGGTGCAAGCTAAAGAAAACCGTGAGGCCTGCATTGCAGGCCCTGATACTGGAGGCCACCATGATGACCCAGCCAGACGCTGCCCCCTCCCGCCAGGAGTTGGAGAGCACCTACCAAGAGTTGAGCGCCTATCGGGATCGCCTGGCTGCTGATGTGCTGGCCATGGGCCAAAAGCTCAAACTGCCTCGCCGCATGGTGGAGCAGAACATTGCCCAGCACGAGGAGCTCAACCGTCTGGATGGGGTGTTGCGGCAGTTGGAAGCACAGATTAAAAACAAGGACAACTAGGGATCTCATCCCAACCCCTTGCCCCGTGCCGACCCCATCCCGATCTTGCCATGAACGACTCCAACCCCAGACCCGAGGCGTCTCTTTCAGCCCGTGCCCTGGTCCTCATTCCCAAAGCAAGAATCCTTGGTCTGCCTGGAGATCCACGGCTGAGTTCCACCCAGCGCCATATCTTTGCCAATGCCGATGAGTTGCGTCGTCAGCTTCACCCCGGTGAGCTGGACCACCTCCGCGGCAATCCCCACAGCGCCGCCAACCTGGTGGGGGCCCTGCAACCCCATGCGGAAGTCCTGGTGGCCCAGGCCCGCAGCCAGCTTCTGGAGGAGCACCCTGAACTGATCCAGCCAGGTGGGGGGCTTTACCCCCCCTTCCGTGCAGCGGCTTGCTGGCGTGATCTTTGGCAATTTCTCCGCTGTGTACTGTACGGTGCCGCCTCGGGCATTGTGGACTTCACCGCCCCAAGGGGGGTTCAAGCCCTGGAGTTGCTCTATCGGGAGCTGCAGGTTCCCCTCGATGCCATGGTGCGCGGCCTGGAGCTGCTCAAACACAACACCATGACGGTTTGCTCCAAACAACAGCAGCCTCCTGCCGACACGCTCATGGCCTGCTTTGATCACCTCATTATCAACCTGCAAGGCTTTCGGGCCAACCAGGAACAGGGCAACCTCACCTGAGCCCAGGCTGTGGGCGCCTCAGGCGAGGTTATCAAGGGCAGCAACACCGGGCAACACCTTGCCCTCCAGGAGTTCCAGACTGGCGCCGCCCCCCGTGGAAATATGGGACATCCGGTTGGCCACGCCAGCCTTTTCCACTGCGGCAACAGAGTCGCCGCCGCCAATGATGGTGGTGGCCCCAGTGCTGCCGAGTTCAGCCAGGACCATGGCAATGCCGTTGGTGCCCGCAGCAAAGGCATCAAACTCAAAGACCCCCATGGGGCCATTCCAGATGACGGTGCGGCACTCCCCCAGGGCCTTCTGGAAAGCGACAACAGATTCTGGGCCAATATCCAGACCCATCCAGCCTTCAGGAATGGCGGTAACCGGAACCGTCTGGTGGTTGGCATCGGCGGCAAAGCGGTCCGCCACCACCACGTCGGTGGGCAACAGTAACTCCACATCCCTGGCCTTGGCGGTGGCTTCCAGTTCCCTGGCCAGCTCCAGCTTGTCGTCCTCCACCAAAGAGGTGCCGACGGCCAAACCGCGAGCCTTGTAGAAGGTGAAGATCATGCCGCCACCGATCAACACCTTATTGCATTTCTCCATCAAGCTGGCCAGCACGGCAATTTTGCTGGACACCTTGGAGCCCCCCACAATGGCGGCCAGGGGCCGTTGCGGCTGCTCAATGGCCCCCTGAAGATATTGCAACTCCTTCTCCATCAGCAGGCCGGACACGCAGGGGCTCAAGTGGGCTGTGACCCCGGCGGTGGAGGCATGGGCCCGGTGGGCCGCCCCGAAAGCGTCATTGACATAGACCTGAGCCATGGCGGCCAGTTGCTGGGCAAAGGCGGGGTCGTTCTTTTCCTCTTCCTGGAAGAACCGCACGTTTTCCAGCAGCAGCACATGGCCTGGCTGGAGGGCAGCAGCCTGGGCCGCGGCTTCAGGGCCAATGCAGCTATTGGTTTTGGCCACGGGTTGGCCCAGCAGTTCACTGAGGCGGGCCGCCACAGGCGTCAGGCGCAGATTGTCCACCACCTGGCCCTTGGGACGCCCGAAGTGGGCCGCCAGGATCACCTTTGCCCCCTTGCCCATCAGGTCACGAATGGTGGGCAAGGCAGCACGGATGCGGGTGTCATCCGTGATGACGCCGTTCTTATCCAGGGGAACATTGAAATCAACCCGCACCAACACGGACTTGCCATGCATATCGGTGCTGGACAGGGAGGTGAGACTGCGCTTGGCCAAGGAGAATCTCCATTCAGGGGGGAGGTTAGCCTGTTGGCTCCATCCAGGGCTGCCCTGGCACAGAGCAAGGAGGCTGATCCTCATGTTCTCCACAGTTCTTTTTCCCATTGATCGCAGCCAAGGGGCTGCCGACTCCATCAGCAAGGCCTTGCAACTGGTGCAGGAGCACAAGAGCCGGCTGGTGCTGGTGTCCGTGGTGGACCCCAGCAATCCCGCCATGGCCACAGAAGCCGCTGTGGCTCAGCTTCTAGACACGGTGCAAAAAGGATTCCAACAGGCTGGCGTCACCTGTGACGTGGTGGAGCGCCAGGGCAACCCGGCCTTTGTGATCTGCGATGTGGCCGATGAAGTGAGTGCCGATGTGATCGTGGTGGCCAGCCGGGACACCACCGTGGACGACAGGGATCCCACCATGGCCAGCCAGTTGATCCGCCTGGCCCCCTGCCCCGTGTTGGTGGTGCCTTGAGTCCTGGAGCGACGCAAAGGCCGTTGATTGAGAGGACAGGACTGTCCGGTGCCGGCATCCCACACTCTCCTCCGCACCACCCGTGAGTGCAATGGCGGACCATTGGTAGCAACCACCCGGTGGTGGGGCAGTCCATGATCAACGTCGCCTCGCCAATGCGGGCTGCGAAGTGGTGCGGGTCATGCCCCCTCCCTGTCCCATGCCAAGGCCATGGGACGCATCCGCCAGCAACTGCGGGACGAGGGCTGCACGGTGCCCCTGGTGGCCGACGTTAGCCACAGTCGGTGGCTGGCGATTGAGTCCTGTCCGCACGGTGTGCCTTCCTTGCCTTCTTACGGCGGCGGCGTGCTTGTTTTGGCGTTTCGCCCGGCAGGCATTCAATGATCTCCACGCCGCCCATTACGCAAAAGCCGCTGATTGAGAGGACAGGACTGTCTGGCGCCAGCAGCCCCACACTCTCCTCCACACCACCCATAAGTGCAATGCCAGACCATTGGACGCGAACACCTGGTGGAACGATAATCTTCACCCCACCCATGGCAGCGATTAGCTGCAGGACGATCTTGCTCGTTTCAATGGAGGCTTCACGGAAGTCCAGGACTGTGGCCCCCATCATCGTGAGCACCGTTGTCGTGCGAGCCGGCATCCAACTGCCACGTCGTGCCGTCTCTCCCCAAATCGAGACGATGAGGTTGTGGACTGACGGTGGCAGCGGATGGGTTTCAGTGGCAAGGGCTGGAAGACCACATTCCAGTGGCGTGAGCTGAGCCATGGTGTCGGCCGCGTGCAGAAGGTCGAGCCGGTGCTCCAACTCCATAATGGTGAGGTGACCCTGGGCAAAATGGGCCGCAAGCCGATCAACTGCCGTCTCCCGCTCCTCAGGAGTTAGCAAATTTTCTGACATTCTACCTGCTGCCTCGTTATTGGTTGATTACTGTAGAGTTGGCGTTATCGCTTGCGCAAGCCGCGGCGGCGCCATCTCACGGTAATCTCTGGGGCGGCTGTAGTCTTGCCATCCCATGACCGCCACCCTTCCCAGACCATCCACCCAGGTGGAGACCAGCCATGGCACCCTCAAGGTGGACAGCAGCCTGCTGCGCTATGACACCCAAGTCCGGCGGCGAGCCACCCGCACCGTGATGGTGGGAGATGTGCCCATTGGCAGCAACCATCCAGTGGTGGTGCAGTCCATGATCAATGAGGACACCATGGACATCCCGGCGGCTGTGGCGGGGATCCGCCGCCTCGCTGACGCGGGCTGCGAAATCGTGCGGGTCACCACCCCCTCCCTGTCCCATGCCAAGGCCATGGGACGCATCCGTCAGCAGTTGCGGGATGAGGGCTACACGGTGCCCCTGGTGGCCGATGTGCATCACAATGGCATCAAAATTGCCCTGGCCGTGGCCCAACATGTGGACAAGGTGCGCATTAATCCCGGCCTGTTTGTGTTTGATCAGCCAGACCCCAATCGGCAAAGCTTCAGCGCCGCGGAATTTGCGGCAGCCGGGGAACGGATCCGCAGCACCTTGGGACCCCTGGTGAAACTGCTGAAGGAGCAGAACAAGGCCCTGCGCATCGGCGTGAACCATGGCTCCTTGGCGGAGCGTATGGTCTTTACCTATGGCGACACGCCCCAGGGCATGGCGGAGTCCGCCATGGAGTTCATCCGCATCTGCGCCGAGATGGATTTCCACAACATTGTGGTGTCCATGAAAGCGTCCCGGGCAGCGGTGATGCTGGCCTCCTATCGGCTCGTGGCGGATGCCATGGATGCGGAAGGGTTCAATTATCCCCTCCACCTGGGCGTCACGGAGGCAGGGGATGGAGACTATGGGCGCATCAAAAGCACTGCAGGAATTGCCACTCTGCTGGCAGAAGGGCTGGGGGACACCATCCGTGTGTCCCTGACGGAAGCGCCGGAGCGGGAAATTCCCGTGTGCTTCTCCATTCTGCAAGCCCTTGGGCTGCGGAAAACCATGGTGGAGTACGTGGCATGCCCCAGTTGCGGACGCACCCTGTTCAATCTGGAGGATGTGCTGAAACAGGTGCGCTCCGCCACAGGCCATTTAACTGGATTGGACATTGCAGTGATGGGTTGCATTGTCAATGGCCCCGGCGAAATGGCCGATGCAGACTATGGCTATGTGGGCAAGGGGCCAGGAACCATTTGTCTCTATCGGGGCCGTGAAGCAATCCGTAAGGTGCCGGAATCTGAAGGGGTGGAGGCTCTCATTGCCTTGATCAAGGAGGATGGTCGCTGGATTGATCCCTGACTGGAGCGCCTCCACTGGCTTTCCTTGCTCAACGGGAACTGGCCATCAGGGCCTCAACAAACTCGAAACCGTTGAAGGGGCGCAGATCACGGAGACCTTCCCCGGCGCCGATGAAGCGGATGGGGAGATTGGCCTCACTGGCCACAGCCAGAGCGACGCCCCCTTTGGCACTGCCGTCCAGCTTGGTCATCACCACGCCCGTAAGCTGGGCAGCCTGGGCAAACGCCAAGGCCTGACGCAGGCCGTTTTGCCCCTGACTGGCATCCAGCACCAACAGGGACTCCACCACCGCGTCGGGAGCTTTACGGTCAATGATGGCGCGAATCTTGGCCAACTCCTCCATCAAGTTGTGCTTGGTTTGCAGGCGGCCCGCAGTATCCACCAGCAGCAACTCCACCTGCTTGGCCTGGGCCGCGCCAATGGCGTCAAACACCACGGCAGCCGGATCCGCATTGACGGAAGGATTGGCGATCACCTCCACCTGGCTGCGCTCTGCCCAGATGCTCACTTGCTCCACCGCAGCAGCACGGAAGGTGTCGGCGGCCGCCACCATGCAGCTATAGCCACTGCGCACAGCCAGATTGGCCAGCTTGCCCAAAGTTGTGGTCTTGCCCACACCATTGACCCCCACCAGCAGCCAAACATTAAGCCGCTCCCGCTGTGGGGCCAAGAGGTCACAGTCTGTGGCGCGAATGGGGCGCTCCAACTGCTGCCGCAGTTGGTCCTTCAGCAGGCGAAGGCCTTCACCGGGGGCCACCACCTCCTCGTTGATGCGGCGGCGCAGGGCATCCAGCACTGCATCGGTGGCTTCTACGCCCACATCAGCCTGGAGCAACACCGCCTCCAGGTCATCCAGGATTTCAGGGGTGAGGGGATCATCTCCCATGCTGTCCAGCAACCGGGTGACCAGGCCGCGACGGGTTTTCTCCATGCCCTGCCGCAGACGTCCCAGCCAGTGGATTTCCTCCAGGGACACCTCCTCCACCTGCCGACCCTGGGCAGCGAGCACCTCAGCCGACCAGGTGAACTCCTCATCAAAGCTGCCTAGACCGGGCTCCTCAGGTGCCGCCACCCCATCGGGCTGGCGGGGAGACTCCGGGCCGATGGCTTGCGCATCAAGCACCGCCTGCCGTTGCTCCCGTTCAGCGGCTGCCCTGGCCAACAGACCCATCCCTGCTTCCGCTGGCGGGGAGGGGAGCTGTTCAGGGGCTCCTGCCCCGTCTTCCGGGGCAGTGGCTCCCCCATGGCGGGGTGATGATGGTGGCAAGGAAGGGACCCCACTTACCGGTGGAGCGGGTTGCGCTGCCGCCGCCTGTTGCGCAGCAGCCTTGGCCATCTGTTCAGCCTTCAGACGCATATAGGCTGCCTTGGCCCAATCCAGGGTGTCCTGTTCTGACGCCCCGGCCCCAGCTCCGGCTTGTGGAGCCACATCCTCCTCGGCGGACGCAGTGGCGCTGACGGGCTCTGCAGGGGGTAAGGGTACAGGAGGGCGTTGGGTTGTGGGTGGCGCTGGCGATGATGGCCCCCCTTTCCCCGGAATCTCCCCCGCACGTTCTGCAGATGGGCCAGCCGTGGGTTGGGGCTGCTCAGCCGCTGGACTGGCTGGCGTGGCCTCTGGAGACCTGGTCTCTTCAGCGGGCTTCTTCACCTGACGGCGTCTAAACCAGTCAAACACCATGACCTCAGACTCCAGTGGGGGACAACTGCGCTGCTGTCAAGCGTCGCAGGATGCCATTGATGCGCCGTCGTCCTTCCGTATCGCTATAGGCGTTGGCAAGGGCAACAGCCTCATTGCACACCACTGCCACCGGAGTGTCCAACACCATCAACTCCGCCGCCGCCAGGCGTAAAATATTGCGGTCCACCTGGGGAAGCCGGGCCAAGCGCCAGCCCTCCATCACGTCATTCAGTTGCTGATCCAGCGTGGCGCGGTGATCCCTCACGGCGGCCGCCAACTCCAGGCAATGGCTCCGCACCTGTTCCTGTTCAGCCGCCAGCAGCAACCGGGGTAGATCCAATACGCCAGAGAGTCGGTTGATCACCTGCTCAGCCTTCTCCAATCCCATCCGCAAGTTGTCCCGTGCATTGGCCAGCGCACGGGACCCCAATTCACTCTCCAAAGCATGGTGTTGCGCCGTGTGGAGATCTTGGGCAGAGCGCTCCAAGGCGTCCCGCATGTGGCCATGCAAGGCACCAAGGGCCGCAAGCAACAGATCCTCCAGTGTGAGATCATGGGGGTTTTTCTTGTCGCTGATCTGCCCCAGAACGAGAAGGGCCAACTCTCGAGCCAGGGAACGGCTGGATTGGGCCATGGCGTCAGGCCCCGCCTGAAGGGGAATAGGACATGGTTTCCCCCTGTGGGTACAGGCTCTCGGAAGGCCCGGAGGGCTTCTGCTCGGGATTGAGAATGCCAGCCGAGATGATGGTTCGGAAAGCCATATCTACCGGGATATCAAGGGTCTTCACATCTTTCTCAGCCACCAGGGCGTACCAACCAGTGGTGGGGTTGGGGGAGGTGGGGATGAAGATATTGATCATGGGCTCGGGGAAGAGGGGCTGCAGGGACTGACCCACTGGACCCGTCACAAAGGCGATGGCGAAGATGCCATCCCTGGGATATTCCACCAACACCACTCGACGAAACCGGTTTGCGTTGTCCCGAAGCAAAGTCTCCAAGAGTTGCTTCAGGGTTTTGTAGACCGTTCCAGCGAGGGGGATGCGAATCAGGCTATCTTCTCCAAACTGAAGCAAGGGCCCCACCACAGCAATGCGCGCCATCAGGCCAATGAGCAAAATGGCCAGCAGTGGCACCAGCAACCCCACCATCAAGTTGATGAGGCTTAGCAGCAAAGGGTTCTGGGTTTGTAAGGGATTGAACTGCTTGGGAATGGAGGTGAGAAATCCCACGGCCAACTGCGCCACAACGGTGGCCAGCCAAAGGGTTGTGGCCAGAGGGATCACCACCGCCAAGCCGGTCAACAGGTCGTTTTTCAAATCGTTGCGCAGACGGACAAGCGGTCCTGGTCCCATGTCTTTCCTGGACTCCGCCATAATCCTCCCAGGGTCTTCATTCAACATGATGGAAGGCTAATTCTAGTCACTTGGCTGGTCGTCTTTGGCCGGAGGGTTTTGTTCCCGGCGCCTGCCAAGGCAACGCCAGCAATGATGGCTGCTCCCACCACCAGCACCGCCGCGGGCAACTGGCGGAACAACCGTGCTCCCCAACCTGCCCGCGCCCCTGGTGTGGAGGTATGGAATGGTTTTCCTGCGCCTGCTGCACCTGCTTCAGATCCCGAAGGACAATCTGCTGCAAGGCGGCCACGATCTCCCCAGGGGTGGCCTCGGGTGGAAGACCAGGAAGACCGGCCCGTGGCCCCTCCAGGCGCCCGGGCTCAGCCAGTTCATCCAGAAAGAGGGCGGATTGGACCTGCTCCCACTGTTCCTGTAGCAGCACCGTGGTGAGCGCCAAGCCGATCCATGGAAAACACGGGATCCGCCAACGCATCCTTGAGCTGCTGGTCTCTCCAGGCTCTCGCGTTACCATCCTGGAGTGGGGGGACTGCTTCACATCTCACCGGTTTGGCGTGTCTCTGCCCTGGGAGGAGAGACACAGTTGCTCCATCCTGGCATTCGCTACGGTCCTGAAGCAAGGACAATTCCTTACCCCATGGCCCCTGCCGCGGATTCAACGGATTCAACCACCTCCCATCCTCCAGGTTTACTGCAATCGGAGGAGGTGGCCGCATGGCGCCAGCGCTGGCAGGAGGGAAACACCCCCTGGAATCTGGGCCAGGCGGCGCCAGAGCTGGTGACCGTCCTCAGCAGTTGGCGGCCGTCGGGACGGGCCCTTGTTCCCGGTTGCGGCCATGGCCATGAGGTCTCTCTGCTGCAGGACCTGGGCTGGGACGTGGTGGGTTTGGACATTGCTCCGGAAGCGCTGGCGGCGGCGCAGCAGCGGGACCCGCGTCCCCAATGGCGCTGCGGGGATCTTCTGAATCCACCGCTGATTTGGCAGGGAACCTTTGATCTGGTGCTGGAGCACACTTGCTTCTGTGCAGTGCCACCCCGCTGCCGTCCAGCCTATGCCCAGGCGGTGACCACCCTGTTGCAACCTGGTGGGAATTTTCTAGGCTTATTCTGGTGCCATTCCCGCCCCGATGGCCCCCCCTTTGGCTCCACGCCCCAAGAGTTGAAACTGTGCTTTGGCAGCGGGCTGCGGTTGGTGACCCTCCAGCAGGCGCGCCACTCCGTGGAGGAACGTTGTGGAGAAGAGTGGCTGGGTCAGTGGCAAAAACCGTGAGGCGACCCAAAATCCACTAAGAAGCCGGTTCTACGCTTCATGGCGGCCACCCTCATGATTTCCCCGTTGGGTGCCTCCGAACAGTTGGCTTTGCTCTGGGCAGTGGCTGTTGCTGTGGGGGCAATGGCGCGACTTGCGTCACGCCTCCTGGCCATTCCAGCAGTTGTGTTGCTGCTGGTTGGCGGGTTACTCACAGGGCGCCAAGGACTGGGCCTGATCGAACCCCTTGAGTTGGGTTCCGGACTGGAAACAGCCGTGGAACTCCTGGTGGCCCTGGTGCTGTTTGAGGGGGGGCTGGGGTTACGGGTGCCAGACTCCCTTCTGGGGCGCCGCCTGCGCAAGCTGGTGATTTTTGGCCTGCCGGTGACCCTGGTGGGGGGGCTGCTGATGGCCCACTACTGGGCCCAGTTGAGTTGGGAGCTGGCAGCTCTTTTCTCCGCTGTTGTTTCCGCCACAGGACCCACAGTGATCGCACCGTTGGTGCGCCAGATGGGGCTGCAGCGACCCCTGGCCAAGATCCTGGAAGGGGAGGGACTGCTGGTGGAGCCCATTGCTGCCGTGGGCGCCTTGGTGGTTCTCCAGTGGATTCTGGAGCCGTTCACCAGCAGCTACGGGCTTCTGGTGGTGGATCTCCTGAGCCGCCTTGGTCTGGGTTCCCTCTTGGGGGCCCTGGCAGGTGGATTGTTGTTTCTCCTGCTCCAGCACCTGCCTGATGAGCCAACGGATTCCGTGCGGTTGCAGCTTTGTCTTGGCACCTTGATGCTGCTGTCGGTGGGTTGTGAGCAGTTGATTGGTCCAGCAGCAGGGCTCCCTGCCGCAACCGTGGCTGGCTTTGTGGTGGGCTGCCTTCTGGAATCCCGATTGGGGGAACTGGAGGCCCAGCTCAGTCAACTGGCCCAGTTGGCTGTCACCCTCCTGTTTCCCCTCCTGGCCGCGGACGTGACCTTGGCCGATCTCAGCCCCCTGGGCTGGAGGGGCATTGCCTGTGTGCTGAGCCTGATGCTGGTGGTGCGCCCCTTGGCCGTGATCCTGGGCAGCGTTGGCTCTGGTCTCTCCTGGACCCAGAAGATCTTCCTGGGCTGGATGGCACCGCGGGGCATTGTGAGCGCCTCCACCGCCAGCCTGTTTGCCTTGCGGTTGGAGGAGGCGGGCATTCTGGGGGGGGGGCGGGTGCAGGGACTGGTGTTTCTCACCATCCTGATCACCGTGATCCTTAACGGCCTCATTGCACCGTTGCTGGCCCGCTGGCTGCAGCTCAACGAAGGGCTGCCTGGAGCCGTGGACCATCCTCCCCTACCCCATGGAGCAACTCCCAAGAGAGGAGTAAATCCGGACCATGCAAACACCCCAAAAGGGCCGCTCGAACCCCCTTCATCACCAATCCTTTCTTAACGCCTGCCGCCCGGGCTGCTGCTGTGAGTTGCTCCTTGGCTGCCGCCAGCGTGAATGTCTCGGGTCGGTGCTGGAGAACATGGCGCAGGGCTGCCCGGCAGCCCTTGATTTGCAACTGCGCGCAACTGGCATCATCCAACTCCGGCCTGCTGAGGAATGGGCGCGCCTGCTCCACGCCGTCCTGGAGCACCACCAGAGACGGCCCCAGCAGGGCCGCCAGTTGCTCCTGCCAGGGCTGGGGTTGGTCGGTGTTGAGCCCGGCCTGACGCCATCGCGGCAACAGGGCATCCCGCAATGTGGCCCCATCCATGGCATGGAGCGCCTGGCTATTCAGCCAGTTGAGCTTGTCCCAGTCAAAGCGCCCCCCCGCCTTGTTGACCCTGTCAAACCCAAAGACAGCGGCGGCCTCCGCCAAGTCAAAGCGCTCTCCCAACTCGGTTGGCGGTGACCAGCCCAGGAGGCACATGTAGTTGTTGATGGCGGAAGCGACGTAGCCCAGCGCTCGAAAGTCATCAATGGAGGTGACCCCATCCCGCTTGGAGAGCTTGCGACCCTCCCTGTTCAGGATGAGGGGGGTGTGGGCGAAGGAGGGCTGGGGAGCACCGAGGGCGTTGTAGAGCAGCAACTGCTTGGCGGTGTTGGCGATGTGGTCTTCCCCTCGGATCACATGGGTGATGCCCATGGCGATGTCGTCCACCACCACAGCCAGGTTGTAAAGGGGATCCCCGATCTGGTGGGCAGGGGCACGGCGGGCAATGACCATGTCACCTCCCAGGTCAGCCCCTTGCCAGCGCATGGGGCCACGCACCATGTCCTGCCAGACAATGTCTTGCGTGTCATCAATGCGGAAACGCACCACAGCGTGGCGCCCCTCCTTGCGAAAGGCGGCAATCTGCTCAGGGGAGAGGTTGCGGTGGCGGTTGTCATGGCGGGGCGCCTGCTGGGCCGCCTGCTGGGCCTCCCGCATGGCGTTCAACTCCGCTTCGGTGGCATAGCACCGATAGGCCTGGCCACTGGCCAAGAGGGCGGCAATGGCCTTCTGATGGTCCCTGCTGCGCCGACTCTGGACCACAACATCCTCATCCCAGTCCAGCCCCAGCCAACGCAGACCAGTCAGAATGCTGTCCGTGAAAACCTTTTGGGAACGCTCCCGATCCGTGTCCTCAATGCGGAGAAGAAACTGACCGCCATGGCGTCGGGCAAATAGCCAATTGAATACCGCTGTCCGGGCGGTACCCATGTGGAGCTTTCCTGTGGGGCTGGGCGCAATGCGAACGCGAACAGACACCTGGTAATCGTGGGATGGATTGAACCATTTAACCAACGGGACCGACGGGATTCGAACCCGCAACTTCCGCCGTGACAGGGCGGTGCTCTAACCGGTTGAACTACGGTCCCACAAGCAGTTTGCCAGTCTATCAGACTGGAGCAGCAGGCGTCAATCCCCCAATTCAGCCCATCAGGCGTTGCATTTGGGCGACCATGGCGTTGATGGTGTCCGGGTTGGCTGGTTTCTGCCCATGGCTCAACAACTCACGGCCCAGCACAGTGCAGCCCAGGTGGCTCAACTGGATGCGCATGGCGGAGAGGATTTTCTGGCCGCCGCCACCGGAGTGGGTGGCCAAGGCAACGGGCTTGCCATTGAACAGGGCGCGGAAGTCCTCTGCGGCACGGGACAGCCAGGCAATGGCGTTGGTGAGGCTGGGGGGGATGCCCCCATTGTACTCCGGAGCACAGATCCACAGCCCCCCAGCCTGCGCCATGGCTTGATGAAGCTGCTGGAAATCAGCCCCTGGCCCTTGGTCCTCTCCACGGGAAGTGTAGAGATTCAATGCCAGGGTGGTGAGATCAAGGATGGTTGCGGGCAAACCGGCCGCTTGGCTGGTTGCCAGGACACGCTCAGCCAACTGGAGATTGCGATTGTGGCTTGCCGTGAGAATGAGGAGGGGAGAGGAGGGCATGGACTCAAGGACGGAAGCCCGCGGGTTCGATCAAGCGCACCTGGTTTCCCCTTGCCGTGAATTCACGGCCCTGATCACTTTGCACCACCACCCGGCCCCCAGACTTCACGCGAATCACGCGGGCCCGAACCCAGCCCATGGCTGCAGATTCAAGCACTTTGACCAAATCACCAGGCTGAAGATCCATGGAAAAATTCTACTTGAAATGAACCTCAAAAATCGGGATGGGGAGAGGCGTCAGACGCGCCGTGGAGGACTCGAACCCCCGACATCAGGTTTTGGAGACCTGCGTTCTACCAGCTGAACTAACGGCGCAACCCCTGATGCCTCTCGTCAGGCAGCAACATCCTAACGTTGCCGTTAGACGTCCCGATCAAATCGCTGCTTGACGCGGGTGGCCTTGCCCACGCGGTTGCGTAGGTAAAACAGCTTAGCGCGGCGCACTTTACCCCGGCGGCGCACGTTTACGGAGGCCGTCTGGGGTGAGTGAAGCATGAAGACCCGCTCAACGCCAACGCCTTGAAAGATGCGGCGTACCGTGATGGTCTCGTGAAGACCGCTGTGGCGCTTGGCAATCACCACCCCCTCGTAGGGCTGAATCCGTTCCTTGCCCCCCTCACTGATTTTGACGCCCACTCTCACGGTGTCGCCAACGAAAATGTCCGGCAGGGCGTCTGAAGGCTTGAGCTGCTCACGCTCAAAAGCCTCAAGCAGAGCCTGACCCTTGAGGAGAGGGGTGGCTGCCTTGGGGATGGCGGCATTGTTCTCCATCTCTGCTGATGGCTCGTCCAGGGCATCCGGACTGATGGGGGGCGGGGCGCTCATGTCGCCTCTGCTTCTCAATGAACAGTGGTGAACTTTAGCTGATCTGCTTCCCTTTTGTCTCCATTGCCTTGGGTCCGAAGCGATTCCAGGCCAGAACACTCCCCGTGCCCAGCAGCCAAATCACCCCCACAGCTTCAGAGAGCACATACAGGCTTTTGCCTGGAGTTCCCAGCCACTCCCCCTCATGGAGCACCATCAGCCAATGCACCTGCGCCCGTTCCAGTCCCAGCCAGTCCTTGGCCAGGCGATAGGTCACACCCGTCACCGCACTGTTGAACAAAGGAATCAGCAGCACCGGCCCAAGCTGGGCATGGCAACGACGCACCAGGCCAACGGTCTGCTGCCAGCTCAGCGCTTTTATCATTGCGGCTGATTCCCTTGTCAGTGGGTCTGCCCTAGGTTAGGGAGCCAAGCCAAGGCTCCATCGTGAACAGGAACAAGCTCTTTGCCGACCTGCTGATTCAAAGCAAAAGCGTAGGCACTGGCGGCCCGCGCATTCGCCAGAGCAAACGGGGCATTGAGACCAAATCCGCCCAAGAGATTGCCAAGATGCGCCAAGCCAGCCGGATCGTGGCCACGGTCTTGAAAGAAATCATGGCGCTGGTGGAACCGGGGCAAACCACCGCTGATCTGGATGCCCATGCGGAACAGCGCATTCGGGACATGGGCGCCATTCCCAGCTTTAAGGGCTACCAGGGCTTCCCCGCTTCCATCTGCGCCAGCATCAACCATGAAGTCGTCCATGGCATTCCCAGCCGTAAACGTGTGATTCAGGATGGGGATTTGCTGAAGGTGGATACCGGCGCATACTTTGAAGGCTTTCATGGGGATAGCTGCGTCACCATCGCCGTAGGTTCAACCAGTGATGCTGCCCAGCATCTGAGCCATGTGGCCCGGGAAGCCCTGATGTGTGGTCTGGCACAGGTGCGGGCGGGGAACACGCTGCTGGACATTGCCGGGGCTGTGCAAGATCACGTGGAGTCCCATGGTTATGCCGTGGTGGAGGACTACACAGGCCATGGCATTGGCCGCAACCTTCACGAGGAGCCCTCTGTCTTCAACTACCGCACCAATCAACTGCCCAATGTACGCTTGCGCCCGGGCATGACGCTGGCGGTGGAGCCCATTCTGAATGCAGGCGGAAGGGCCTGTCGAACCTTGCGGGATGGCTGGACCGTGGTGACGGTGGATCACTCCCTTTCCGCCCAGTGGGAGCACACGGTGGTGGTCACCCGGGACGGCTGTGACATCCTCACGGATCGGCGTTGAACGCGGTGTTGGACAAGGCTGGACGGGTGCAGAGCCGCCCATAGAAGCTATCCATCCATTGGGCCAGGGGGGCCAGGAGATAGGTGCAGGGATTGAAGCTCACAATGATCAATCGCAAGTTCCAAGCCGCCAGATCCAGAATCCTCTCCGCCACAAAACCAGCAGACATGAGGCCATAGGGGTTCAAGCCACTGCGAAACGGTCCCAAAACCAGACGCCGGATGGTACAGGGCGCATCCAGACTCTGCAGGGTGAGCAGGGTTCCCAGGCTGCGCTTGCTCACCTCATAGATGGGGCTGAAGGCAGGGCCCACCTCCGCTTCGGATGTGTTGACCCAGAGTTCACGTCGGACCCGCCGCTGCTCTGGAAGGTGGCGACTTTGGTGGAGAAAAATGCCAATCAAGGCCTGGGCGCCCATGAGGTTGACCTGCAGCGTCTCGGCAATGGCCATGGGGTCACGGCGCCCCAGGGGATTCACACCGTGGTTAATCACCAGGATATCCACATCCAGAAGCAGGGCTTCCAGCGCAGGATCACTCTGCCCGTTCCACACCAGCCAGCCCTGGATGGGGCCATCATCCTGTGGGGCCGGTTTCCGGCTGATGCCAATCACCGTGGCCCCTCGCCGTTGCAGCCCCTTGCGTAGCGCCGAGCCCAGGGAGCCGGTGGCCCCTGTGATGGCAATGCGCCTTGACCAGGGGTTGTGGCGCTCTTCCAGGTGTTTCATGGCCCTTCTACTGGGGGAATCCTCTCTGACGTCGTAGACCGACAGCCCATGGAGATCTCCGTCCACAACCAGGTTAGCCAAAGCCGGAAACAGGTGTCTTTGTTTCGTCCCTACTGTGCGGCAGCGCCAGGATCCAACCACCTCAGGGACGCCATGGTCCTGTTCTCCCAAGGACAACTCATGGGGGCACGGCAGATTCAAGATGATCAGCCCATCGGGTTTTCCCTGGGGTGGCAGCCCGGCCAGCTTCCAACGGACCCGTGCCCTTGCACCTTGACCATCGACCCCATTCCAGGGGCCTGCTATCGATTTTCCGTCCCCAGCTATCAAGCTGTGGTTTGGCTGCTGGAGGTGTGTCGCAGCGGGGCACGCCATCCCATTGGTGAACAGGTTGCCGACATGCCCCAGACCTTCTGGACACAACTGTTTTCTGCTTAAAGTGCCTCCAGCACCTGGCCTGGCGTTGTCCATCACCATGTTGATCGGCTCGGCGGAGCCTTACAGCGGCAAATCCGCCCTTGTTTTGGGGGTTGCCCAGTGGCTGAAGTCCCAGGGAATCAGCTTTCGCTACAGCAAACCGCTGGCCACCAGCCTGGAGCGCCAGCGCCAGCCCTCAGACCATCTTTTTGATGATGATGCCCACTTGATTGGGGAAATGCTCCAACTGGCCCCCACAGATCTGATTCCCTCCCTTGTGGCATCCCCGTCCACGGGACACCTTGATTTTGCCCACCTGGGGCAGGCCATGGAGCGGGATTATTTTCCAGCTCTGCAGAAGGAGTTGGAGGTCTCCACAGCCCAGGTGACCATCATGGAGAGCCCTGGTTCTTTAGCCGAGGGCTGCTGCTTCGGCTTGCACTTGCCTGCCCTGGCCGCCCGTCTGGATGCTCCAGTGCTGCTGATTCATCCCTGGCAGGGTAGCACCAGCCTGGAGCCCCTTTTTGATGCGTGTCATCGCCTGAAGGGACGGGCCATGGGGGTGGTGCTCAATGCCGTGGATCCCGATGTGATTCCCTCCTTGAGGCGTGACCTGGAACCCTTGCTGAAGCGTTTCAACCTGCCACTGCTGGGGATTTTGCCCCGCAGCCCCCTGTTGCGCAGTGTGAGTGTCCGTGAACTGAGTCAGCGGCTGGATGCGGAGGTGCTGTGTTGTCCGGAGCGTCTGGATCTTCTTGTGGAAACCCTTTCCATTGGGGCCATGAGTGTCAATTCAGCCATGCAGGTTTTCCGGCAGCGGCGCAACATGGCTGTCATTACCGGCGCGGACCGCACCGATATCCAACTGGCGGCCCTGGAAGCCTCCACCCAGTGCCTGATTCTCACAGGAGCATCATCCCCCCTTCAGCAGCTGATCAATCGCGCTGGAGAGTTGGAAGTGCCCTTGTTAAAGGTGAGCAAGGATACCTTGAACACAGTGGCATTGGTGGAGCGGGCCTTTGGTAACGTGCGGCTCCATGAGCCCATTAAGGCCAGCTTCGCTTTGCGTCTGATCCAGGAGAACTGCGACTTCACCCCCTTGATGGAGCGACTCCATCTGCCCCGCCCCTGATCCTGAATCCCGATCCCGGAACGGTTGTGAAGCCGCCCATGGAGCAGGATGGCTGCTACCTTGCAGAGAGCTTTGCAGCGCCCTTGCCCAGATCCCTTGATGTGTCCCCGGTGGATCGGGTTGATACACTGGCCCATGAGTTGGCCCTGCTCAACAGTCAGGCCAAACGGTCCATTGCCATGCTTGGATCCCGGCACGTGGCCATGACCACATCCCATCTGGTGGAGTTGTTGGCCAGCGCCTTGGCGCGGGAAGGCCACAGTCTGTTCACGTCTGGCGCCTTGGGAACCAATGCCGCCGTCATCCGTGGCGTTCTGGCGGTGAAACCCAGTGCCTTGACAGTGGTGCTCCCCCAGAGCCTTTCACGGCAAAACAGGGAGTCGCGCCAGCTGATGGAAGGGGTGCTCCACCTGATTGAAAAGCCCGAGCACGATCACCTTCCCCTGCAAGAGGCCAGCCGTCTTTGCAACAAGGAGATTATTGAGCGCTGCGATCAACTCATCTGCATGGTGTTCCACGACAGCCACACGTTACTGGAAACAGCCCAGATGGCAGAAGATCAATGTCGGCTGGTGAGTGTGCTCTACTTTGACTAATCCCGGTCACCACGCCGGTGACCTGCCCCGAATCCACCCATTCTCCCAAGCGCCATGGACATCTGGCTGACCACTTGGGGATTGATTGACCTGGGGAGCATCCTGCTGGTGCTGCTGATGCTGGGGGCGTTGCTTGCCCGCTGGCGTCGCTGATCGGGCTCAGGCAATCTCCGCAAAGGACTCCCGGAACGCCTCCAAGGTGGTGTCGATGTCGTTATCGCTATGGGCGAGGGAGGTGAAGCCTGCTTCAAAGCCACTGGGCGCCAGGTATACGCCCCGCTCCAACATGGCCCGATGGAGACGGCTGAACCGCCCATGGTCCGCTTCTTTGGCATCGGCAAAGTTGCGCACGGGCTGGTCACGGAAGAAGAAGCCAAACATGCCGCTGATGCTGCCGCCACTGATGGGGAGCCCCACTTCCCGGCCTGCCTCCAGGATTCCTGTCACCAGCCGCTTGGTGATGGTCTCCAGGTGGTCATAGGCACCAGGGCGCTTGAGCAGTTCCAGGGTGGCAATCCCGGCGGTCATGGCCAGGGGATTGCCACTGAGGGTTCCAGCCTGATACATGGGGCCTTCCGGTGCCACCATGGCCATCACATCCTCCCGGCCCCCATAGGCCCCCACCGGCAACCCGCCACCAATCACCTTGCCCATGGTGGTGAGATCGGGAGTGACGCCAAAGCGGGCCTGGGCGCCGCCGTAGCTAATGCGAAAGCCTGTCATCACCTCATCAAACACCAGCAGGGATCCCTGGTCCTGGGTGAGTTCCCGCAGACCCTCCAGAAAGCCGGCATCCGGGGGGATAAAGCCGGCATTGCCCACCACAGGCTCCAGGATCACGCCGGCAATTTCATCTTGATGCTCCGCAAACAGCGCCTTGACAGCTTCCAAATCGTTGTAGGGAGCCGTCAGGGTGGAGGCCGTGGCTGAACGGGGCACGCCCGGGGAATCAGGCAAGCCAAGGGTAGCCACGCCGGAGCCTGCCTTCACCAGGAACATGTCCGCATGGCCGTGGTAGCAGCCCTCAAATTTGATCAACTTGTCCCGACCCGTGAAGGAGCGAATCAGCCGCAGGGCCGCCATGCATGCCTCCGTCCCGGAATTCACAAAGCGCACCTTCTCCACGGAAGGCATGGCCTCGATCACCATCTCCGCCAAGGTGTTCTCCAGGAGGCAAGGGGCCCCAAAGGAGGTGCCCCGATCCAGGGCTTCATGGAGAGCATTGACCACCTCGGCACGGGCATGGCCACAGATGGCTGGTCCCCAACTGCCTACATAGTCGATGTAGCGGTTGCCATCCACGTCCCACACGGAAGAGCCTTTGACGTGGTCAAAGACAATGGGTTTGCCGATGACTGAGCGAAACGCCCGAACCGGTGAATTCACGCCCCCAGGCATCAACGCCTGGGCTGCGTCAAAGATCTCTTCAGAGCGGGTCGTATTCAGCGGAGAAGCTGGAGCCACGTCGTCGAGTTAGATGGGTTAAGCCTAAGGGTAAAACCATACCCCTAACGATCCATTGTGGCGCCATCCATTAACTCCACAACAACAGGGGCATGGTCACTGGGTCGCGCCAAGCCCCGCTGCTGGCGATCAATCCAGCAGTCCTTAGCCGTGTCGTGAAGGTCTTGGGTCAGGTAAATGTGGTCCAAACGCAAGCCCTGGTTCCGCAGCCAGCTACCACTACGGTAGTCCCACCAACTCCAGTGGCCCCCTTCTGGGTGAAAGCGGCGAAACACGTCCTTCAACTCCTGTCCCAACACCACCTGTAGGGCTTCACGTTCCTGGTCGCTGGCCAGGATGTGGCCCCTGAACTGCTGTGGATCATGCAAATCTCTGTCTTCAGGGGCAATATTGAAATCCCCCGCCATGCAGAGGGGCTCCCCTTGCTCCACCACGGAGGCCACATACCGGCCCAGGCAGCCCAGCCAGTCCAATTTGTAGCCGTAGCTCCCGCTACCTACGGATGCCCCATTGGGAACGTAAACATTAAGAATGCGCAGAAGGCCCAAGCGCCCGCTGATCACCCGCCTCTGCCCGCTCAGGACCGCTGCCTCCCGGTCCTCCCCCAGCAACCCGTCAAAGCCGATGCGCACATCCTCCAGGGGATGACGGCTGATGAGCGCCACCCCGTTGTATGCCTTCTGACCACTAATGACCGCAGTGTAGCCCACGGCATTCAGTGGGTCATGGGGAAACAGCTCATCGGCCACCTTGGTTTCCTGAAGACAGAGCACATCCGGCTGGTGTGTCTCCAGCCAATTGACCACCTGCTCAAGCCGGGCGCGAAGGGAATTGACGTTCCAGGTGGCGATGCGCATGGACTTCACAAACAAAATGCTGGGGGCATGGGGATCAAGCGCCACGGCTGACCTCCTCTCCACGGCAAACGGCGGAGACCCCTTCTAGGGCCTATGGACAAAAGGGTTTGCCATGGAGGTGAAGGTGCGCTTGAATCTTGACCAAGGGGGTTGGGCATGACCCACCACCGCTCACCGCTTTGCCATCAGTGATCGGCTCTGGCAGCTTATTGCCCCACTGCTGCCGGGCAGGGCCACGGATCGGGACCTTACAGCACGGGACAACCGTCTGTTTTTCGAAGTCGTTTTCTGGAGAGTGGGGACCGGTGTTTGGCAGGATCTACCCCCTGGCTTTGGCAAATGGAACAGCCAGCTCCGCCGCTTCCAACGGTGGGCAAACAGCAGGATGTTACAGCGATTGTTCCAGATCCTCAGCAGCCATCCCGATCTGGACTGTTGCTCATCCGACGGCACCATTGTCTCGGTTCACCAGAGGGCCACTGGCGCAAAAGGGGGACTCAGCATCAGTCCATTGGCCGATCCCGCACGGGTAACCACAAAGACCGTGGCATTGGTGGACGGTCTGGGCGCTCTCACTGGCTTACCCCTGCTTTCGGGGCAGACCCACCACAGCAAAGGAGTAATACCATGGATCACCAGCGTGCCTTTTGGCGCCCTGCTGGCGGGCAAAGCATTTGACACCGACTGGTTGCTCACCGTGTTGGATGCCCGTGGAGCAGCAGCAGGCATCCCGCCAGCCGCAAACACCGGAGGGCCTACGCCAAGGAAGCCTGCAAGTGGCGCCCCCTGATGGAGAACTTCTTTGCCAGGACCAAGGAGGACCGGGGCAGTGCCACCCGCTACGACAAAACCGACAGCAACCATGCCGCCCACTACAACCTGGTGGCAGCCCTTCCTGCTTCAAGGTGAATCCTTTTGTCCTCAGGCCCTAGGGTCAGGACTCATCACCAGAAGAGGACAGTGGCGGCCAGGAGGATGGCAGAACGGAAGGCGTGGGCGCAGCGGTCGTAGCGGGTTGCAATTGGGCCGCCAGTCTTTCAGTCGGGAAAAAGATTCTCGATTTTATGACCCTTGCGATGCAACCTCTTGCTGTAATGGACTGGTTTCTTGCGGCAGCGACGGGGCGTGATGCCCTGCTGGGCCAGCATCTTACGGATTTTGTCCCTGTCATCCCCTTGATCCCCCATCATCGTTGCCGCAGGCTGCAGGTCCTTGCGCACCACATCAGCACCGGTGAAGTCACTGCATTGCCCCTCACGCAGGTGGAGTCGCAGGGGACCACCTTTGCTGTCACAGAACCCATGGAGCTTGCTGGTCATGCCCCCCTTTGTTGAGGCTGGACGCCCTGCGATGGGCTTTGACGTCAGTGGCGTCAATCATCAGGACCTCTGGCTCTGCGGCATTGGGTGACTCTGCGGAGTCGGGTGCTAACAACTCAAAAAAGATCAGATCAAAAACACCCTTGTCTGAACGCCACGTTCCTTGGGAAACAAACGGCGGATGCCATCAACCTGCTCCGCGCTGAGCCCCAACAACTGGGCCATCACCCATCTCCTCCTGGTGCTCTCTTGGGGCTCCCTCTCTGCTGAGAGGGTCATTCCTCATATTATGAGTCCTGACCCTAGTCAGACAAGGGTGTTTTTGATCTGAGTTGTCAGCATCCGATGCAACAGAACCATCCGATGCCGTAGCGCCAGAGGTGCTGATGATTGATGCCACTAATCTCAAAGCCCATCCCACGGCGTCCAGCCTCAACAAGGGGGATCTGAACCCCGTCTGATGGGCCGCATCAAGCGGGGCATGACCGCACGCTCCATGGGGTCTGCCACAGCAAAGGTGGTCCCCGACGGCTCCACCTGCGTGAGGGGCAATGCAGTGAATTCACCGGTGCCGATGTGGTGCTCAAAGACCTGCCGCCTGCTGCCGCGGTGATCGGGGATCAAGGGTATGACAGGGACAAAATCCGTGAGATGCTGGCTCAGCAGGACATCACGCCTTGCATTCCGCCCCGTCGCTGCCGCAAGAAACCAGTCCATTACAGCAAGAGGTTGGATCACAGGGGTCACAAAATCGAGACGCTCTTTTCCCGACTGAAGGACTGGCGGCGTCTTGCAACCTGCTACGACCAAGCTGTGCCCACGTCTTCTGCTCTGCCATCCTCCTGGCCGTCACCGTCCTCTTGTGGTGATGGCCCAGTTGTTTTGGCTGAGGCAGGAGCAGGTTGATCGCATTCGCCCCTTGTGTCCCAAGGAACGTGGTGTGAAGCGAGTGGATGATAGGAAGGTGCTGAGCGGCATCATCTCTGTCATTCAGAAGGGGCTCGCCGGGTGGATGCCCCGGCGGCCTATGGTCCCCACAAACCCCTCTACAACCGTTGCCGCGGCTGGTCAGACAAGGGTGTTTTTGATCTGATCTTTTCCGAGTTGTCAGCATCCGATGCCGCAGAGCCGCCTGATGCCCCAGAGCCAGAGGTCCTGATGATTCGCCACTGACATCAAAGCCCATCGCAGGGCGTCCAGCCTCAACAAGGGGGGCATGACCAGCACGCTCCATGGGGTCTGCCACAGCAAAGGTGGCCCCCTGCGACCCCACCTGAGTGAGGGGCAATGTGGTGATGAGTCCTGACCCTAGGGCACCTGGGGACACTGCCTTGTCCCGGTCCGGGGAACCTGCTGGAGCAGAACAGTACTCTCCAACAGGCGCTTCCCTTCTCTGGCCTCTCCTTACCCAGAACTCAGGTTATCCAGAAATTGTTGAGGTTAAGACCCTACCGGTCCCTGTCTGGTGATGAATCCTGAGCTCAGCAGGGCATCTGACCAGAACGCTTGAGGGGGGCGCTACGGCCACAGCGCCTGCTTCTCCCTCTCCAGCCATTGGCTCCAAGGGCGCTGGGCCAAGGCTGCGTTGCTCAGTCGCCCGTCGCCACTCACCTCTGGGCCGAGCCAAGGGGGGAGACAAGGGCTGGCGTCAGACCGCTCCAGCTCCACCTCCGCCAACACCAACCCACGATTGGCGCCGCCAAAGCAATCCACCACCCAGTCCCCACCCACCAGATTGAGCATGTGGCGCTCTTTACTGAGCTGGTGCGGGCAGTGTTCCAGGAGGCGCTGGGCATCCCCAAGGGGAATGGCATACTCAAATTCCCACCGCCGAATTGGGGCGGTGGCGGTTGTTACCCCTATGGCGATGGGCGCTTTCAGGGTGAGCCAGCCCTGGCGGCGGTTATGGCGCACACGGGTGGTCACGCCATGGGGGCTGATGCTGATGTAGCCCTGGCTCAGATGGATGCTGGTGCGCACTTGGCCTTGCCAGGCTGTTGTGCGCACCAGGAAACGTCGCTCAATTTCCAGACCCATTGGACATGGAGAGACATTACGCTGGTTCCCCAGACCGGCTAATCAGTCCGCCAGGCCTCCGCTTCCCTTGAACAATCACTGGGGGAGCCTGGCCGCTGCCAGGGAGGCCTGGTACCACTGTAGTGGTGCCATCCCATTTGTCGAGGAAGAGTTTGTAGAGCACTTGGTCATTGAGGCTTTTGTTGAGGGTTTCATAGCGCTTGGCTTCCTGATCGGCGATGCGCACTTCCGTGCGGGCCTTCAGCAGACGCTGTTCTGCAATTTGCTTCTGCTCAATGGCTGCCCGGTACTCCTCTGCAATGCGTAGCCCGGTCAGGTCCAGCCCTTGAACATCCACATAGCCAAACTTGCGGAGTTCTTCGGAGACCTTCTCCTGCACAATCTCGGAAATACTGTTCCACTCGGAGGCGATGGTCACCAACTCGTACTGGGAGAAGACAGACTTAAGGGCCTTGAGCAGAGACGGCTGGACGATGCGGCCATAGACTTGCTGATTAGCGGTAGCAATGGACCGGAAGATGCGGCCAGCCTGATTGGAGCGGATCGCATATTTGATCGTTGCAGTGGCCTCAATCACCTGTAGATCCTTGGTCAGGGAAGAGAACTCTTCAGGCCGCACCTGGGTCTTGATGTCGAACATGGCAATGTTCTGAATCAGGGGAACCTTGAAGTTGGGGCCCGCAGGCCGTGGCTCACCTGTCACTTTCCCCAGGGTGGTGACAACGGCAACGTTGCCTGCAGGCACAATGAACAGCACTTGGCTCAGGAGGATCAGGACAACAGCAACCACAAACCCCAGCAGGGGTAAAAAGGCGTTGCCATTGTCGTTGTTGATGGGGCGGATGGGCGTCTGCATGGGGCCGGTAGGTTGCCCACCTAGTCTGCAACCTCCCACGTTCCAATGGGCGGGTGTGTGACTGGACAATTTGCCTGACTTGCCAGCTTCCTACCTGTTGATTGAAACTTGAACCAAGTGCTCCCCGCCTTGTCTCCCCATGCCCTCCGATGATTCCAGGACATCGCCACAGCGCTATCGCCAGGGGACAAGGGTGGTGGCGGTCGTTGTCTCAGGAGCCTTTGCCTTGCCTGTGCTGTTTGTGTTCGGCGTAGCAGTTCGTGAACTTTCCAAGCCGCCAGAGCCCTCCATCTATGCAGCACCCCCCGCTGCGCCAGCCTCTTCCGCCGAAGAATCCCCTGTCACCGCTCCACCAAAGTCCTCCGATGAATCAATTTCCACCACTGCCCCCTAAAGCACTCCCCCCCTCAATCAGATCCCAAGTCCATCCCCCTTCCAGTCCATGGATCCCCTGAAGAGGATTCCCAGGCTCTCCTGACCACAACACAACCTTTGGAGGTCGCAAGGTCTTGTGGGAACTGAGCCTGGCCAAAGGGGATTAAGCGCTACGCTTACGCCATCCTTCCATCGGTTTCGTGTGCAGTTTTTTCCCATGTCGCTCCGGTTTCTTCTCAAACCTGCTCTGCGCTTGATCAGTGGGGGTGTGGGCCTGTTCATGTTTTGCCTTGGGTCCATGCCCGCCCTGGCCATTCCCGAGGCTGATGTCATCAAGAAGCTTGAGGCGGTTGCCGTCTATGTGGTGCTCAGTGCAGAAGGTCATCCTGCCTTTTATCAGGACGAGGAGTCACCGGATCAGTTGGTGCTCCCCATGTTCATGAAAGCCGAACAGGCCCGGAAGGCGCAGCAGACATTGGAGGAAAGCCAGGATGCGGAAGGCAGCAAGGTGGTTTCCATCCCGCTGAACATTGCCTTTGAGCGCAATGACAAACTGGTGAAAGAGATCAAGGCAAAGGACGAGACCAAATCCCTGGCCACGCCACTGGTGCCTGATCAGGCAGATTGGAAAAAAGCCAAGGAGATCTTGCTGGCCCAAGGGGAGAGCGAGGAAGCGATTAATCAGAACCTCAAAGTTCCTGTCTTCTTTACTCATCCTCCCATCACCATCACGCCACCGGGGATGGAAGAGGCCAAGATTGCCCTGTTCTTTAACTACAGCCAGCTTCAGCAGGCAAAGCAGGCCGTGTCGGATTTTGCAGGTGAAGAAAAGGTGGTGGACTTGTTCCAGGCCATTAACTTTGTGATTCAGGATGAAGAGGACAAGTACTTCTTCCTGCCCACGGAGGATATGATCAGCACCTTCCAGGCCCAGCAGGGGGGGCAGGAGGAGCAATTGGCCCAACCCCAGCAGGAGATGGAGGAAGCAGGCCAATGATTTTAAGCCTCTGGACGTGGGGCCAGCAAGCCCACCAGCAGACCAGACGCCAGGAGCAATAACCCCAGGCCAAGGGCCAGGCCACGGTTGCCCATGCTTCCCTCCTGGGACCAGAACAGTCCCGTTGCCGTAAACACACCACCCAGCAAAACTGCTGGAACCATCACCAGACCACGGGCAAGGGGATTGCTCATGTGGTTCGAGCGGAGCGGGACTGCGCCAAGACTAATATCTCTACCCTAAGACTTTAGAGCTTGGCGCCACAGTTGGGGCAGAACAGGTGGTCCACAGCCGTGGTGAGGCCACACTTGCGACAATCCCTGCTGCTGGCCACGGCCAACTCCGGGTGACTGGGAAGGCCCACCATTTGGGCATTGCTCTTGCCCGGCGGCACCATGGGGTAGCAGTTTTCGCCGCGGCGCACCCGCACATCCACCAGCACTGGACCATGATGGTCCAAGGCGGCTTGTAGGCCAGGGTGGAGCTTCTCCCGCTCGCGAATACAGAGGCCCTTCACCCCAAAAGCTTCCGCCAATGCCATGAAATCCGGCATCCCATGGTTCATATTGGACGCGGAATAACGCTCTTCGTAGAAGCTTTCCTGCCACTGGCGCACCATTCCCTGCCACTGGTTGTTGATGATGATGACCTTGGCCGGCAAGCCATACTGGGCCAAGGTGCCCAGTTCCTGGATATTCATCAGGATGCTGGCGTCGCCGGCAATGCAAACCACCTGCTGATCCGGCAGGGCAGTCAAGACCCCCATGGCAGCTGGCATCCCGAAACCCATGGTGCCCAAGCCCGAACTGCTGATCCACTGGCGCGGCCCATTGCGCAGATATTGGGCGGCCCACATCTGGTGCTGACCCACATCCGTAGTGACGAAGCTGTTGGGCGCCAAATCCCGCACGGCGATGAGCACCTCCTGGGGATAAATTTCCCCGGAAGCAGGCGGGGTCATGAGGGGATAGCGCTGTTTCCAGTCCGCAATGCGCTGCAACCAGGCGGCTGTGCTGAGGGCAGGTTCATTGGGCTGGCAGCAGTCCAGAAGCCGCCCCAGACTATTGTTCAGATCCCCCACCACCGCCAGTTCCGGCCGACGGTTTTTGGCGACTTCCGCAGGATCAATCTCGAAGTGGATGACCTGTGCCCGGGGAGCGAAGGTGTCCAGCTTGCCGGTGACCCGATCATCAAAGCGGGCGCCACAAGCAATGAGCAGGTCGCATTCGGTGACAGCGAAGTTGGCATAGGCTGTGCCATGCATCCCCAGCATGCCCACGGACAGTTCATCGTTCTCATCAAACGCCCCCTTGCCCATCAAGGTGGTGGTGACCGGGATGCGGAAGCGCCTGGCCAGGATCGCCAACAGGTCCTGGGCCCCTGCGGAAATCGCTCCGCCACCCACATAGAGAAGGGGCCGCTGGGATCCACGCATCATTTCCAATGCTTTATGGATTGCCCCATCGGCTGCCCTGGGGGGCGGGGTAAACCCTCTGGGCACACAGCTTCCGGGCGCAACTGGGGTGTAATGAAACAATTCCTGCCCCACGTCTTTGGGCACATCAATGAGCACCGGACCAGGACGACCATGGGTGGCAACATGAAAGGCCTGGGCCACGATGCGGCCCATGTGGCGGGGATCCCTCACCACCCAGGAGTGTTTCACAATGGGGAGGGTGATGCCAAAGATATCGGTTTCCTGGAAGGCATCGGTGCCAATGGCGGATCGTGGCACCTGACCCGTGATCACCAGTAAAGGCACAGAGTCCATCTGGGCCGTGGCGATGCCGGTCACCAGATTGGTGGCGCCGGGGCCGGAGGTGCCAAAACAGACGCCCACACGGCCCGTAGCCCTGGCGTAACCATCGGCAGCGTGGGCGGCTCCCTGCTCATGGCGCACCAGGATGTGCTGCAGCCAGCCGCGATTTTCCGCCTGATGGAGTTCGTCGTAAATGGGCAGAATGGCACCTCCGGGATAGCCGAAGATATGCTTGACCCCATGGCGGTGGAGTGCGTCCATGAGGGCAAATCCCCCGGAAACATGCTGGGTCCCCGTCAGGGAGTGGGGGGCGGTGAAGTCAGTACGGACAGGGGTGACAGTCACGGGCGCCGGGGTCGAAGCCGCCTTGGGAATAATGTCCAGGATATGACCAAGTTCCCGGAATGATCGGTGTTGAAGGTAGGAATTTGCGAATCATCCTGGCGCTTTTATGTTTTTTTACAGTAGTCCCAGGGCATGGAGAGGACCATGGCCGCTCAGCACCTCCAGCAGGATGGCCAGGAAGCCCACCATGGCCAGGCGGCCATTCCACACCTCCGAACTGTTGTTCCAGCCCCACTCCCATTTCTCCTGGGGGTAAAGCTTGGTCATCTGGGGCAGTTGGGTGAAGGTGGCCAGGTCCACAGGCTCCTCCGCCATGCTGGTCTCCACCAGATCCGCCAGGGCATGGATAAAGGTGGGATGGGTGCCCAGTGCCGGAACCCGGAGGAAGTTCTCAATGCCCACCTCCGTGGCAATGTGTCGGTACTCAATATCAATCTCCTCCAGGGTTTCAATGTGCTCGCTCACGAAACTGATGGGCACCACCACCAACTCCTTCACACCAGCCTTCCCCAACCCATGGAGTGCGTCTTCCGTGTAGGGCTGTAGCCACTCCACAGGGCCCACACGGCTTTGGTAGGCCAAGGTGTAGGGGTTCTCCCGCTGCATGGTGTCCATGATCAAGCTGGCGCAGCGTTCAATCTGCTCCTGGTAGGGGTCCCCGGCCTCCTCCACATAGCTCTTGGGCACCCCATGGGCACTAAAGAACACATGGGCCTTGTCCGGTGCGCTTGCCTGATCCAGGGTGGCGCTGATGAGCTCCCCCATGGCTTGCAGGTAGCGGGGATGCCCATACCAGGAGCCAATGGTGCGCAGGGGCAGGCGGGCAAAAGCAGGGTCATCCTGGCGAAGCCGCTCCAGCAAGCGGAAGCTGGAGCCACTGGTACTGATGGAGAACTGAGGATAGAGGGGCAACACCACCACCTCATCCATGGCATCCGCCTTGATGTCGGCCATGGCGGATTCCGTAAAAGGATGCCAATAGCGCATGGCCACATAGGTGGTGGCGTCAATGTGACGCTGGCGCAACTCACTCTGCAACACCTTGGCCTGCTGGTCCGTGATGCGCCGCAGGGGGGAACCGCCACCGATGGAGCGGTACGCCTTTTGGGAGCGCCGCGCCCGCAGACTGCTGATCAGCCAGGCCAATGGCTTCTGCAGCTGCGGCAGGGGCAGGCGGATGATTTCCGGATCCGCGAAGAGGTTATAGAGAAACGGCCCCACATCCTGGATCCGCTCGGGACCACCAAGATTCAGCAGTAGAACGCCAATACGGGCCATATCCCGGGCGGGCGAGGGTTGAGTTGTGTGGACCCTAACCCGTCCTGGGGGGCATCGGGAACCTTGCCGGACTGTCATCACCTTGGAAACACCTTGATGTAAAGCCTTGCTTCATTGCCCCCGCCTGCTGTGGGCGCCCATGAACCACGTCCTTGCAGCGGGGAAGATTTGCGGTCTAATTCGTGGTGATTGCCCCTGGCCCCTGTGGCCGCCCATCCCTTTGACCTGCGTCTGCAACTCCTCAACGAGGGCTTCCGCACAGGGGGGTTGCCCCTGCGCATTGAACGGCGTGGGCAGCGGTTGGGATTGCGGGGCCGGCTACCACGGCGGGATGGACCAGGCTTCCAGGTGCAGCGCCTCAGCCTTGGCCTCAAGGCCGATGACACAGGTTTGGCAGCGGCGGTGCAGCAGTTGCAAGTGATTTGCGGGGATCTCGCCAGTGGCCGCTTCTGCTGGAACCAGTGGGGGGGGCAACAACAGCGCCATCTGCAACCAGTGGGGTCTACTGACGGCCTCAGTCACGCCTTGCGGCGCTTTCAAGAGGGGTTTGACGCCGACCCTGTACGCAGCCGGAATCCAGCGGGGCGACGCAGCACCTGGGCCACCGCCTATTGGCCCTATCTGCGGCGGCTGGCGCTGATTCAGGGGCAGCGCCAGTCCTCCCTGGGCCAGGAGTTGCTCCTCCAGACCTTGGAGAGCTATCAACTGGCCAGCCGCAGCCGGCAGCAGTGCGCCACGGTTCTGGCGGCCCTGGCCCGCCAGGAGGGCATCCCCTTGCCTGAGGACTGGTCCAGACGGTCAGGGGGCTATGGTCTGCACCGGGCTGGCCATCGCCAACTCCCTACGGACCAGCAGATCATGGCGGCATGGCACAGAATCCCCAACCCAGCCTGGCGTTGGGTGTTGGGGGTGATGGCCACCTATGGTCTCCGCAACCATGAGGTGTTTTTCTCTGACTACTCAGCCCTCCATGGGGGTGGTTCCCCTGTGGTGCGGGTCCTGGCCACCAGCAAAACAGGGGAACACCAGGTTTGGCCCTTCCTGCCGGAATGGGTGGAGCATCTTGCCCTGGCGGAGGTGCGTCGACCACCCATCACCACAGATCTGAAGCGGGTGAGTCTGCAACAGGTGGGGCGGCGGGTGATGGAGCAGTTCCGCCGCTACGAGGTGGGCTTCAGCCCCTATGACCTGCGCCACGCCTGGGCCGTGCGCACCATCCATCTGGGACTGCCCGACACCGTGGCCGCCCGCATGATGGGCCATTCCGTGGCCATCCATACCCGCACCTACCACCATTGGATCACCCACCGTGATCAACAACAGGCGGTGAACACTGCCCTGGCGCGGCGCCACGCCGTGAGCGCCCCATGAGCCGGCGCCCCCTCCGCACCTTCGCCTATGGCCACCCCTGGTTTTACCACCTGGTGACCGGAATCAGTGCCCTGCCGGTGGGTGGTCCCCAGCGGTTGCGGCAGCTCTGCGCCCAACGGCTGGCGCCACGGCTGCCGCCCCACGCCCCGGTGCTGGATCTCTGCTGTGGGGACGGGGCAGCCAGTGCCCCCTTGTTGGCCCGTGGCTTCCCCGTCACGGGGTTGGACTGTTCCCGTCAAGCCCTGGCGCGGGCGGCCCGCACCCATCCCGGTCTGGTGACAGTGGAGGGGTTGGCGGAGCAGCCGCCGTTGGCGCCGGGGCAATTTGCAGGGGTGCAGATCAGCCTGGCACTCCATGAGTTTCATCGTCCTGCCCGGCTGGCACTGCTGGCGGCGGCGTTGCGCCTGCTGCAGCCCGGCGGCTGGTTTGCGGCCCTGGACCTCCACCCCACCCACGGCCTGCTGGGGTGGCCCCAGCAATGGTTTATCCACCTCTTTGAGACGGACACCGCCGTGGATTTCCTGACCTCCAACCTGGCGGCAGACCTGATTGCCACGGGCTATGGAGCCGTTGCTATGGACACCCTGGCCATGGGCTCTCTCCAGTTGGTGACAGCCCGGAAACCTTCCCCCCCTTCTGCCCCATGACCCCACCCCAAGAAGAAGGGCACCCCCTGGACGCCGCTGCGGCGGATCTGGGCTCCGGCAGGGCCACAGCCCCAGAGCAGGATGCAGCCGCCTACCGCCGCCGCATGGCACGGCGCCAACAGGTGCAGCAACAACGGGTCCAGGCCCGGCAACGGGAGAAGGGATTACGGCTGGTGTTCACAGGCCAGGGGAAGGGGAAAACCACCGCAGGGCTGGGTCTGGTGCTGCGCACCCTGGGACACGGGGAGCGGGTGGCGGTGGTGCAGTTCATCAAAGGGGCATGGAGTCCGGGAGAAGCCAAGGCCCTGGCCACCTTTGGAGAGCAACTGCGGTGGCACGCCCTGGGGGAAGGCTTCACCTGGATCACCCAGGACCGGCAGCGGGACCAGGAGATGGTG
>JAJDUS010000137.1 GCA_022826535.1 Prochlorococcaceae cyanobacterium jk18x1bzbins.87 | reverse complement strand
TCCATTTTTTCCCCAAGGACTCTGTTGTCAGCCCTGAGGTCAGCCATCTGTCTGTTCATGTCGGCCCTGAGCTCATCGGTCCGCTGGGCTTGCCTGACTTCACTGGCCTTGAGTTCATCTCTGACCCTGGCTTCACCGGCCTGGAACTCTTCCTTGACTTCATCAATGCGTTGGTTGAGTCTAGCCTCACTGGCTTTGGTTTCCATCCAGTTGACTGCCAGGAAAACACCGATGGCTCCCCATGCGGTGGTGGGCAGCCATTCCGCAACGGCGGACGGCAACGACGGCAACAACAAGGTGACAGAAGCAGCTTGTTTCAGCTTACCCACGCAGACGCCATGGACGCCCTCCCCAGGGGTCATTCCCGGGCCAGCAGGAGTCCCCAATCTCGCCGCACCAGCAAGGGACGCCAGGAAGGATCTGGGTGCCATGGCGGGTGAGGGCCATGGCTTGGCCAGCGTAAGGGCCACAGAGACCACCACCACAAGTCCACAGGCAGGGCAACGACTGCCGTGGCGACCCTTGCAAATCTCAAGGGATGGAGGTTGCTCCAAGGTTCAAGGCGTGGATATGATGGACCGGGACTCTTGGTCTGAGGTCTATCCCTGCTTTCCATGGCCCTGGTCTGCTGGCCATTGTGCTGATCCAGGGGGGTGCAGAAGTTTTTCCAGGCTTCACCCTTGATGAAAGGGGTTAAAAGGGATAGGGTGTGAGGTGTCCGCCTGTGACTCATGAATTCTGATTCAATTGCGATGCCTCTGGGGCCAAGGCCTGAATGGGGGGGAGGGAGCTGGTTCCGTTTGCTCAGGAAGGGATCAAAACGATTGGCCTGTGGATTGGCCTATGGGCTTGGGGCGGGGGAGAGGGGGGATGGCCAGTCCCAGGGCGCGTCCGTTCCACGGCGGGTCTGGCTCCCTGTTCCGGCCTTTCCGCCTGAGTCTTACTGGCGTGCTGGCTGGCTGAGTTTTGCCGCATCCCTGGTGGCCCTGCCGTTGTTGGCGGGGGAAGCCTCGGCAATTACTGTCGAGTTGAAAGCTTCTTCTAAGTTCAAGGGCCAGAACCTTGATGGTAATTCCATCATCCTGGAAGATGAGGAAACGATAAACCTGGCTGTCACTGCATATTATGGTCGCAGAGTAGACGATAGAAGACGCACTACCAGACCCCTGACCATCGGGTACACGCTGGGTGGGACGGCAACGCCGGGGCAGGACTACACCGTTGGGGGTAGTCACACATTGGACTACGTAGCCGGGACCGGGACCGTCGTGATTGTGCAGAATACGCAGACGACAGGGCCAGAGGGAGAAGCAACCTTCAATTTACCCATTACGATTACCAACGATGCGGACATTGATGATTCTGGCGAGACAATCATTGTGACCCTTAGAGAAGGCACACTCTACAACTTATCATCATCAAAAGAGGTGACGCTGACGACATATGAAGCTTCCACTCCCTCAGTCCTCTTTGTTAAAAATGCTAGATCAGGGGGGTCGGAGACCGCCACTCTTACAGTCGAGGTCTTTGAACATGATGGCAGGATCCAGGACGGATTTATAAACTTAACCCAGACACTGTCAGAGGATCTGACGATCAGGTACGACCTTGGGGGGACGGCAACCCCAGGAGTGGACTACACCATTCGGGGTATGAACTATACGACCGGGATCGGGACGATCACGATTCCGGCGGGGACGCTGGCGTACGAACGTATCCTTCTCCCCATTGAGATCCTCAACGATGGGGTCTCGGACGATGGGGAGACAATCATTGTGACCATCCTGGATTCCAGCGACTACAGCTACCTTGCCGCCGACCCCCGGCAGCTTGCGTTGGAGATCAGCGAAGTGGCAGGCCGCGGCCTAGGAGAAATGCCTCCAGCGGTGTCCTGGGGGACAACCACCGCTTTTGCCGTGGAGGATCGGGGGACGCAAACCGTGGGAATCCAGGTCAACCAGCTCCTGTCAGCGGACCTGACCATCAACTACACCCTGCGGGGGACGGCAACGCCGGGGGTAGACTACACCATTGCAGGCGCCAACCCCATAACCAGGATGGGAACATTCGTCATTCCGGCGGGGACACCGGCAGCCACCAGTGTGGATTTCCCCATTGCAATCCTCAACGATGGGGTCTCGGACGATGGGGAGACAATTCTTTTGACCATCGCCTCCGGCAGCAACTACGACGCCGGCGGCAGTGAATTGCTCATGATGACGATCCAGGAGGTGGGCGGCCCTGCCACCGTGTCCTGGAACGGAATGGGAGGAAACACCCTCACCGTGCTGAGGGATGGCGGGACGCACAACCTGTCCCTGGTGGTCAGCCAGGCACTGGCGGCGGACCTGACCATCAATTACACCCTTGGGGGGACGGCAATCCATGGGGAGGACTACACCATTGCGGGTGTTGACCGCGACGAGGAGGGGATGTTCACCGGGACATTCACCATTCCGGCGGGGACGCCCCGTTCTGTCAATGTGGATTTCCCGATTCACATTCCCTTCGACGAGTCAGGAGAATCTGCTGACAAGATCCTCAATTTGAGCATCGAGAAGGGCAGCGGCTACGAGGTGGGCAATGGGGTGTTCAATCTAACGATATCGGAAGAGAGCGGCAGCGGCGTCTTTCGTATCAGAGGGATACCACAGCAGGATGAAACCTTGATGCTGCCCCATAACACTCCCGACATCCCCCCCGGTGGCCTCGCTGTTATTACGCCGTTCGTGCAGAACTGGGCTGTGTGTGGGTTTAATCATGATAGTCATTATGTTGGCGTTGAAACTGTTGGCACCGCCACCAGCACGTTGCGCACAGAACTACTAAAGGATTTTACAGTGCCGTTGACGCGTAATGAAATATGCACCAATTTTTATCGAGGTAACTTAGTAGGGCAATACGTCCGTTTTAAGATAACCTACATAGACCAGTCTGGCGTGGAAACTAAAACAATATTCACAGAATGGCTGGGACCGATTCAACCGAAGACGGCGAGCAAAGCCTCCTTCACCGCCGCCAGGGCCAGCGTGAACGAGAGCATGGGCACCCATCGGGTGGTGGTGGACCTGAACCCTGTCCCCACCTCTGCCTTCACCCTTAACTACACAGTGAGCGGCACCGCCACGGCGGGGGCGGGCAATGATTTCACCATCCCCAATTCCGGAAAGGTGCAGGTGCCTGCAGGGGCCTTCAGCGTGAGCATCCCCGTGTCCATCGTCAATGACACGGTGGAAGAGGGCAGCGAGACGGTGGTCCTCACCCTTGAGCCTGGCGACCACGATGTGCCGAGCAGCCCCACCCCCACCTACACCTATGTGCTGAGCAGCCCCACCCCCACCCACACCATCACCATCACCGATGCTGAAGAAGTGTCCTGGGGGACAACCACCCTCTCCGGCGTGGAAGGCGGGGGGACGCAAACCATGGGGATCCATGTCAACCAGCCCCTGGCGGCGGACCTGACCGTCCATTATACCCTGCAGGGGACGGCAACGCCAGGGGAGGACTACACCATTGCAGGCGCCAACTACAATACCGCGAGCGGCACATTCACCATTCCCTCGGGGACGCCTCCCTTCACCCGTGTGGACTTCCCCATTGCAATCCTCAACGACTCCATCCCGGAAAATGACGAGACAATTATTCTGACCATCGCCTCCGGCCCCAACTACAACCCTGGCAATCCGGACAGGGCCACGGTGACGATCTGCGAACAGGCCTGTGAACAGGATCAGGGTGGCAGTGGTGGCGGCCCCACCATGGAGATGGAGCCTGTGGCCTCCTTCGCCAGTCCCGGCGCCAGCCTGGAGGAGAGCATGGGACCCCATCAGGTGACCGTAAACCTGAACCCCGCCCCCACCTCTCCCCTCATCCTCAACTACACAGTGGGGGGCACCGCCACGGCAGGGGCAGGCAATGATTTCACCATCCCCAATTCCGGCATGGCGCCGGTGGCTGCAGGGGCCGCCAGCGTCACCATCCCCGTGACCATCATCGATGACAACACACCGGAGCTTGACGAGACGGTGGTCCTCACCCTCGCTGCTGGCACAGGCTATGGGCTGGGCACCCCCACCACCCCCCACACCCTCACCATCACCGATACCGATACCGATCCGGAAGAGAAAACAGACCACAAGAGTGTGAAGAAGGCCTGGCACCTGCGCTTTGGCCGCACCCTCTCCCACCAGGTGGCGGATGGGTTGCAAGATCGCTTGAGCGCCCCTCCCACCGCCCTGGGCTTGCAACTCACCGTTGCCGGGGAAACCATCACCAGCCCCACCCCGCTGGCGGAACAGGAGGGGTTGCTCTCCAAGGCCCTGGGCTTTGAGGCTGTTACCCCCCAAGCGTTGGCAGAGGGCTCCTCCTTCAGCCTGGCGTCAGACCAGAGCCCAGGGGGGACAACGCCCCAACTGGCCTTCTGGGGACACGGCGCCTTCTCCTCCTTCAGTGGAGAAGAGGATGAGCTCTCCCTGGATGGGGACGTGACCACCGTCCTGTTGGGGGCAGATTGGACCACCGACCAGTGGCGGGCTGGCGCCGCCCTCAGCCAGTCCTGGGGCAGTGGCTCCTATGAGGACGACAACGATGCTGAAGGTGAGATCAGCAACACCGTGACAGGGGTGTTTCCCTATGGTCGCTATGCCCTCACCCCACGGCTGGGGGTCTGGGCCACCGCCGGCTATGGCTGGGGTCAACTCTCCTTCCAACCCGATGAGGAGGATGAGTACACCCCCGGCACCACCATGATCATGGCTGCCCTGGGCATGGATGGGGTGCTCCGGGATGGGGGCGATGAAGGCATCACCCTGAGCAGCACCGCCGATGTGCTGACAATGAAGACCAGCTCGGAAGACGTGGACGGGCTGGACTCCTCAGAGGGCAGCGTCTCCCGTCTCCGCCTGGGGATCGAGGCCGCCAGACCCTTCCCCTTGTCAAGCGGCGCTTCCCTCCTCCCCTCCATGGAAATGGGCATCCGTCAAGACAGTGGCGACGCAGAAACCGGCTTTGGTCTGGATCTGGGGGCCGGCCTGACCTGGAGTGATCCGCAGCACGGCATCAGCGGCGCATTGAAGGGTCACACCCTCCTGGCCCATGGGGAAGAGGACTTCCAGGAACAGGGCCTGGCCTTCTCCTTCTCCTGGTCCACCCCCTCCAATCGCGGCCCTTCCCTCTCCCTGAACCACACCATGGGCGCCGCCCCATCCGGGGGCATGGATGCCCTGCTGAATCCTGCCACCATGGAGGGGCTGGAGGCCGCCCCCAGCAATGGGCAGCAGTTTGCAGCAGAGCTGGCCTACGGCCTCCCCGCCTACAACGACCACCTCTCCTTCACCCCTGCTCTGGCCCTGGCCCTCTCCCCCACCAGCAGGAACTACAGCGTCCTCTGGTCCTTGGCGCCCTATGCCGAACAGGCCCAGGCTGATCCTTGGGAAATCTCCCTGGAGGGGGAGCGGCAGGAGCAGAACACCGCCACCTCACCGGTGGAGCATTCCCTGAAACTGCGCTTCTCCACCCTCTTCTGAGGTAAGAACCCAGACCCTGCCAGGGCGAACCCGTGCCCCACCTTCCCGCGGTCCCCAAGCCTAGTTTTCGGCCCAGATGTAACGCTTGAGTTCAGAGGGTTGGGGCTCCGGGGCAGCAAGGGCAAATTCCACCGCATCCGTGACCCGCGCTTCCTCTTCCCTGTCGATGGCAGCCAAGTCCCCAGGGCTGGCCAGCCCACGGCGGGTCAGTTGGGCCGTCAGCGCCCCAATGGGATCCCGTTGGGCCCAGAAGGCCTTCTCCTGCTCATCCCGCAATTCATCTGGATCCGCCAAGGAGTGGCCACGGTAGCGGTAGGTGAGGCACTCCAGCAATGTGGGTCCCCCGCCCGCCCGGGCCCGGTCCATGGCTCGCTGGGCCGCAGCACGGACGGCCAGCACATCCATGCCGTCCACCTCCTCCCCCACCATGCCAAAGGCTGCCGCCTTGCGGTAGATCTCCGGATTGCTGGTGGCCCGGTCATGGGCCATACCAATGGCCCACTTGTTGTTTTCCACAACGAACAGGATGGGCAGCTTCCAGAGTTGGGCCATATTCAGGCATTCAAAGAACTGGCCATTGTTGCAGGCCCCATCCCCGAAGAAGGCGGCGGTCACGGCATCGCTGTTGGCGTCACCCAGCACGTCACGGCCATAACGGCTGGAAAAGGCGGCCCCCAGTGCCACGGGAATCCCTTCACCAATAAAGGCGTAGCCCCCCAACAGGTGATGTTCCTTGGAAAACAAATGCATGGAGCCACCCCGTCCCTTGCTGCATCCGGCTTCCTTGCCAAAAAGTTCCGCCATCACTTGCCGCGCAGGCACCCCCATGCTCAAGGCATGGACGTGGTCCCGGTACGTGCTGCAGACCCAGTCATACTTCGGCCGCATGGCCTGAATCACACCGGTGGACACAGCCTCCTGGCCATTGTAAAGGTGGACAAAACCAAACATTTTGCCCCGGTAGTACATCTCCGCACACTTGTCCTCAAAGCGGCGTCCCAGCACCATGTCCCGGTAGAGGGTCAGCCCCACATCCTCTGAAAGAGTGTAGGCATGGGGCTGCTGTCCAGCCTCACCCTGTGCCCCGCCTGTGGTTTCTGCCAGTTCCTGAGCCATTTCAGCCACCTGTTGCTCCACGGTTAAAAGACAGGGTGAATCCTAAGGGCCAGCTTCACAACCCAGGATCAGGGGAGACGCTGAGGGAGCGGAACAATTTCAACTACACTGCTTGTGGTTGCTCCTTCCAGTCATTCCCTAAACACCCATCCCCTGAAGCGTTGTGAAGCTACCTCTTGACCACTTTCGCCTGCTTGGGATCAAGCCCAAGGCCAACAGGGTCCAGGTTGAGCAGGTTCTCGCTGAACGTCTGGAGAATCCCCCCTCCTCAGGCTACTCCCAGGACACACTGAACGCTCGCGCCCAACTTCTGCAGGCCAGTGGCTCTGTTCTGACGGATGAGCAGCGCTGCCAGGCCCATGACCCTGATAAGGGGGAACTCCCCGGGATCGAGCTTGAACCTGGCCAGGAGATGGCCGCCCCCCTGCTGCTCCTGGAAGCCCAGGAGAACTTCAAAGCCTTTGAACTGGCCCTGGAGCTTCTATCCCGGCGAGGAGAGGGGGCAGCGTTCCACGGTCAACAGCAGGCGGATCTCTTGCTGATGGCCACTTTGGCGGCACGGCGCGCTTCCCAGGAGATGTGGGCCAGACGCCTTTATGACCAATCCGCACAAATCCTGGAGCGGGCCATCCAGTTGCTGGCAGATCATGCCTGCCAAGGCAGGCGCAAAGCAATCCTGGAGGATGATCTGAACAAAATTTCTCCGTTCCGCATTCTGGATCTCCTCAGCCAGGAGCCCTCCACTGCCCTGGAACGGCAGCGGGGCCTCAGCAGCCTCAAGGAATTCATTGACCGCCGTGGTGGTCTGGATAGGGATGATGACGAGCAATGCTCCCCCCTCCTGTTCCAGGATTTTTTTAAACAGGTTCGCCCCTGCCTCACCATTGATGAGCAGTTGGAGCTCTTTGAGAGCTACAACCGCCAAGAGGCATCAACCGCCACCTTCCTTCTGGCCTACACCAGAACTGCTGCTGGCTTTCAGCGGCGTCAGCCCGCCCATGTGGATGCGGCCCTGACCGCCATGGAGGCCGTGGATGCAGAAGGACTGGAGCCCGAGAAGGCCTGCCTGCTGTTGCTGCTGGGTCAGCCGGATGCGGCCCAGGACATGGCGAGGTCCTGCAAGGATCCCCGTCTTTGTCAGTGGCTTGCGTCCTATCCACCCACATCCGACAGTCTCCTCGGCCTGTGCAGCTTCTGTAGCCAGTGGTTGGAGCAGCATGTCCTGCCCTGTTACCGGGATGTGGATCCCCACGCCAAGGTTGACCTGGACGCCTATTTCCTGGATCCCGAAGTTCAGCGCTATATCAATGACAGGGATTCCCTCCCGGCGCCCCGGAGCAAGGCCCATGGGGAGGCGAAGCCGAAGCGGACGAAGGATCTTGCCCTGTTTACCCTCGTCAAGCCCGCCAAACCCGCTGAGCACACGCCCCGATCCCAGCCAACACGGCAGCAGCAGGACCCCTTGCCGGCGCCACCCCCCAACCACTGGTCTGATGGGCCCCAATCCTCTGGGTTCCCGGGGGGGATGCCCCCTCCAATGCCCTCTCCAAAAAGCCCAGGTGAGACTCCAGATCTCTCCGCGCCGGCCGCCAGGGGCAGCGGGGCGGTGGATTTCCCCCCCACCTGGCAACAACGCCAAACGCTGTGGCCCCTTGCCGCAAAAAGCGCCCTGGCGGTCGGTGTCACCGTTGCTCTGGTGGCCCTGCTGCGCCCTTGGTCCATGTTCACCACATCCGAAACGCCGGATTCACCCCCCCCACAGCTTCCGCCATCCCCCCCGGATGCAGTGGTCGGCAATACGCTTCCGCCGCCACCGGTGACACAGGCCTCGATCCTCTTGGATCCCCCACAGATTCAGACGGTACAAGGGGCTCAGGCGCTGGATCCTGTGGGTGTCAAAATCCTTCTGAGGGCTTGGCTCGATGTCAAGTCCGCTGTGCTCCATAACACCCACGCCAGCCAACCCACGCCAGAAACATTGGATGCACTGGCCCTGTTGGCTGTGCCTGAGCAGGTGGCGACTGTGATGAATCAACAGCAGCGCCTGCAGGAGCAGGGGGAGCAACTACAGGTGAACAGCACACTGGGCAATGTATCGTTGCTCACCCAGACCGCAAATCAAGTGAGTGCCCGTGTTGAGATCAATTATACAGAAACCACAGTCAATAGGGAGGGGATCACCACCAACACCTTTGGGCCAACAGTTTTAAGAAATGATTATACCTTTATTCGGGGGCAACAGGGTTGGAAACTGCTGGGTTTTTCCCCCTCACCACCCTGAAGCTTGTGTCGCACGAGGGGATCCCCACCGAACAATACCACCCAAACCCCAGCTTTGATGCACCCTAGTGTGGTGTTCCAGCCCCCATCTGCCCCATGTTTGAAGAACTCAGCCAGCGCTTTGAGGCCGCCGCCAGGAGCCTGCGGGGCCAGAATAAGATCAGCGAGACCAATATTGAGACAGCCCTCAAGGATGTGCGTCGGGCCTTACTGGCGGCAGATGTGAGCCTGTCCGTGGTGAAACCCTTCCTGGCCGGGGTGCGGGAGAAGGCCCTTGGCGCAGAAGTTGTGCGCGGGGTGAGCCCTGACCAGCAATTCATCAAGCTGGTCCATGGGGCGTTGGTGGAGGTGATGGGTGGGGCCAATGTTCCCCTCAACCAGGCCCCCTCCGGTCCCAGCGTCGTCCTTCTGGCCGGTCTGCAAGGGGCCGGCAAAACCACCGCGGCGGCCAAGCTGGGGCTTCACCTGAAAGAAAAGCGCCTACGACCCTTGCTGGTGGCTGCCGATGTGTACCGCCCTGCAGCCATTGACCAGTTGCAGACCCTGGGCCGCCAGACCGGTGTGGAGGTGTTCAGCCTTGGCCCAGATGAACCGCCGGAGACCATTGCCGCAGCAGGGGTGAGCAAGGCGAGGGAGGAAGACTTTGACGTAGTTCTGGTGGACACCGCCGGCCGCCTGCAAATCGATGAGGAGATGATGGGGGAAATGGTGCGCATCCGCACCGCCACCAATCCCCATGAGGTCCTCCTTGTGGTGGATGCCATGATTGGCCAGGAGGCGGCTGTGCTGACCCGGGCCTTCCATGGGCAGGTGGGCATCACCGGTGCAGTGCTCACCAAGCTGGATGGGGACTCCCGCGGTGGCGCCGCCTTGTCCATTCGCCAGGTGAGCGGGGCCCCCATCAAGTTCGTTGGCACCGGCGAAAAGGTGGAAGCGCTGCAACCGTTCCACCCTGAACGCATGGCCAGCCGCATCCTGGGCATGGGAGATGTGCTGACCCTGGTGGAAAAAGCCGCCAAGGAAGTGGAGGTGGCGGATATGGAAAAGATGCAGAAAAAACTCACCGAGGCCCGCTTTGATTTTGCGGATTTTCTGCAGCAGATGCGCCTGATCAAGCGGATGGGGTCGTTGGGATCCTTGATGAAAATGATCCCGGGCATGGCCAAAATTGATGATGGCCTCCTGCGCCAAGGGGAGGCTCAGGTCAAACGTGTCGAGGCCATGATTGGCTCCATGACCGAAGTAGAGCGGAAGGATCCCGACCTGTTGGCCGCCAGTCCCAGCCGACGTCGCCGCATTGCCGCCGGCAGTGGCCACGCTGCAGCACAGGTGGACAAGATGTTGGCGGATTTCCAGCGTATGCGCAGTTTGATGCAAAAGATGAGCCGTGGCGGCGGATTTCCAGGGGGACCTGACGGCGGATTTCCAGGTCTGCCCCCATCAGGCCTGGGGGGCGCCCCTGGCCTGCCCCGGCCCCCCAGGGTCAGGGGGGGCGGCCGCGGCAAAGGGGATGGGGCCCTGCGCCCTCGTCCCAAAGCAGGGCGCAAACGCAAGGGATTTGCTGACCTTTGAGCCACTGGCTGGGGCAAACCCCAACCCGCTGGTGTTCACCCTTGGTTGTCCTTCGCCACAGTCCATGGCACACTAGGATCAAGTCCTTATCGGGAACACCCTCCCAGTTCACCGTCACCGTCCATGATCAAACTCCGCCTGAAGCGCTTTGGCAAAAAGCAGGAAGCAAGTTTTCGCCTGGTGGCCATGGAAGCTTCAGTGCGTCGTGAAGGACGTCCCCTGGAGGTGCTGGGCTTTTACAATCCCCGGAACAAGGAGACACGCCTGGAAACAGAGGCCATTCGGCGGCGGCTGGACCAAGGGGCCCAACCCACGGAAACGGTGCGCCACCTGCTGGAGCGTGGCGGTCTACTGCCCAAATCCAAACGGCCCATCCGGACACCCCAGCCCAGCGAGGCTTGAGGGATCCCATGGAGGGGCATGGAGCTGAGCGCCTCCTCCTGCAGCTTCCCTCTCCGGATGCCGCCATCGCCCTGGCTGGGGAAGCCGAATGCAATCTGAGGCGGCTGGGGGAATCCACCGGCTCCCATCTTGTTCTCCATGGTCTCACCTTGCAGATTCAGGGAAGGCCATCGCAAGTGCAACGGGCTGCCCGGTTGGTGGAGCTCCTCAGGCCCCTATGGAGCAGTGGAGAACCCATCACCACCATTGACCTCACCACAGCGCTGACCGCACTGGACACGGGCCGGGGCCAGGAGCATCAGAACCTGGGCAATACCGTCCTGGCCCGCTCCCAGACGGGGCGCCTCCTCCGTCCCCGCACCCTGCGGCAGAAGGCCTATGTGGAGGCCATTGAACGTCACGCCCTCACCTTTGCCCTTGGCCCTGCCGGCACGGGCAAAACATTCCTGGCTACCATTCTGGCGGTGCAGATGCTGAACATCCGCAAGGTGGAACGCCTGATTCTCACCCGTCCAGCCGTGGAGGCAGGGGAGCGGCTGGGATTCCTGCCAGGGGACCTGCAGCGGAAGGTGGATCCCTACCTCCGCCCCCTCTATGACGCTCTGCACATGCTCCTGGGGCAGGAGCGCACCGCAACGTTGCTGGAGAAAGGGATCATTGAGGTGGCGCCCCTGGCCTACATGCGGGGCCGCACCCTCGCTGATGCCTTCATCATTCTGGACGAAGCGCAAAACACCAGCCCCGCCCAGATGCGCATGGTGCTCACCCGTCTGGGGGACCACTCCCGCATGGTGGTGACAGGGGATCCCTCCCAGGCGGACTTGCCCCGCCATCAACGCAGTGGAATCGATGAGGCCAAAGCTGTCCTCAAGGGGGTGGAAGGGGTGGCCATGATTGAACTTACCGGCGCTGATGTGGTCCGTCACCCTCTGGTGCAGCGCATCGTGGAAGCCTATGGACGCTTTGACCAGCAAAACCGCCAGGCACTGGTCACCGCAGGCCGCTTTGTGGAGCGGCGCCGTCACTAATCTGGTGCGCCACCTCCCTGGCGGAAAACCCCATCCTCCCCTCCCTGAAATTCCTGGCAAGATTGGGACACGCTTTCTGGACATCACAATGCCTGCGCAAAGCAATTTTCAAGCCGCCATCCGTGACGCGCAAGCCAGAGCCCTGGTGGGACCCAATGTTGTGAACAACGCCCTGCCCTTTGTTGGGGGGGGTATGGTGCTGACGGCTGTGGGCACATGGGGGGGCTTGTCCATGGTGAACTCCCCTGCTTTCATGCCCCTGTTCTGGGTTGCCCTCATTGGCAACCTGGTGCTCTTCTTTGTGGCCCGGGGTGTGGCCATCCGTGGCAACAACAGCACAGCCCTGCCCCTGCTGGCCCTTTACAGCCTGATCACCGGCTTCACCCTCAGTGGACTGGTGGCCGTGGCCATTGGCGTTGCGGGCATTGGCGGTGTTGGCACTGCGGCCCTGGCCACGGGCGCCACATTTCTCATTGCCTCGGTCTTTGGTCGCCGCATGAGCGACAGTGTGGGCCAAGCCCTGGGCCAGGTGGTGGTTCTGGGTATCATCGGCCTGCTGATTGCCATGGTGATCCAAATCATTGGCGGCTTGTTCCTGCCAGGCTTTGGCGGGAGCGGCCTTGAGTTGATGATTGCCGGTTTTGGCACGGTCCTCTTTACCGGGGCGGCCTTTCTGGACTTCTACACCATGCCCCGCACCTATCGGGACGACCAGTATCTGGCCGGTGCCCTGAGCATGTATCTCACCTACATCAACCTGTTTATCTTCATCCTGCGATTGGTGATCGCCCTGAGTGGCAGCAGCAGAGATTGAGAACTGCAATGCCACTCGGATTCATGCTGGTCATGGCGGGGATGCTGGCTCTAGCCAAGGCTGGAGCCTTCTTGCCAGCCCCCGCTGCCGCCTCCCCCCAAGGCCCCGCCTATCAGCCGGATTGCACCTACAACGGGGTGGTCAAGTCCTGTGCTGTGCTGTTGCCGGAGGATCCCTCCACCGAGACGGACAATACGGTGTTGATCCATTGGCTGGATGGGGATATCACCAGCGTGTGGTTTCTCAGTGGCGGCTCCACGCAGGTGGGGGCAAAGGTGATCCTGAATCGCAACAAGCGGGGGCGCATCACCCAGGCCCTGCGCCAGGGGGACGGCCGCCAGCGGCTCCATGTGAGATCGGAAACCGGCAACCAGCTCAGCTTTATCGTGCCGCCCGCCATGGAGCAGCCCCCGCCTCACCTGGCCCCTACCCCACTTGAGCCTTCAGAGGCTGAAGGGAAAGGCTTATGAGGGGTGAGAACTCTGGATGCGAGGAGATCTGAGAGTGGAGAATGAAGTGGTGGGATCAGGGTCAGGACTCATCCATGGAAGGAGTGACCCTCTCACCAGAGAGGACCCCCCCAAGAGAGCACCAGGAGGATGGGTGATGGCCCAGTTGTTTTGACTGAGCCAGGGCAGGTTGCCCGCATCCCCCCACCCTTTCAGTCAGGAACAGGGTGTGAAGAGGGTGGGTGACCGCAAGGTGTTGAGCGGCATCATCCATGGGACCCGGAGGGGTCTGCGCCGGGTGGATGCCCCGACTGCCGATGGACCTCACAAAACCCTCTACGATCGTTGCCGCCGCTGGTCAGGCAAGGGTGTTTTTGATCTAATCTTTTCCGAGTTGTCAGCATCCGATGCCATAGAGCTATCCGATGGCGCAGAGCCAGAGGTGCTGAGGATTGACGCCACTGATCGCAAAGCCCATCCCACGGCATCCAGTCCCGACAAGGGGGGCTGATCCCCGCCTGATTGGTGGCACCAGGGTGGTCATGACCAGCAAGTTCCATGGGGTCTGCCACAGCAAAGGCCGTCCCCGACGGTGTACCTGCGTGGGGGGGTAATGCAGTGACTTCACTGGTGCTGATGGGTGCTGAAGGATTTGCCGCCTGTGGCTGCAGCCACTGGGGATCAAGGGTATGACAGGGACAAAATCCGTAAGATACCGGCGGAGCAAGGGATCTTGTCCTGTCATCCCACCGCCGCCGCAAGAAGATCGTGCATGACAACAAGAGCGTGTAGCGAATGGGTCACAAAATCGGGACGCTCTTTTCCCGACTTAAGGACTGGCGGCCCATTGCAACCCGCTACGGCCGCTGTGCCTGCACCTTTCCCTCTGCCATCCTCCTGGCCACTATTGTCCTCCTCTGGTGATGAGTCCTCACCCTAGACTTCCCAGACAACCATCATTCCCCGGCCAAGGAGGCCACTGTGGAGCCCATTCCCAACGCCATGGCCTTCTTTGCCCGCAGTGGGGGGCGCTGGCGTTCCCAGCGCACCAGCCACCATTTACTCCACCGTCGCACCGAAGCAGGCACCAGCCACATTGACGTGGCCCCATTGCCTCCGAAGGATGACCGCCTGGTGGCCATTGCCCGTCTTCACGGCGAATCACCCGAGGCTGTCCAGGGTGGCTGCCATGTGCGTTGGCTGGGCTCCATGGCCTGGGACCGGGCCGGGGAGAATCACCAGGGGGAGACGGTCTTTGCTTTGATTCCCACCGATGAGCACGGCCGTCAGGGAAAGCTGCTGCGGGACCGTGGCTATGCGGAGACCGCAACGGTGGCGGGACAGTTCCGCATGGATGATGAAGATGGCTTGGAGTTGATCACCACCTACGAGACCATGCGCAGCCGGGAACGCTTCTGGTTCGTGAGTCCCCAGGTGCGTCTACGCACCAGCACGGTTGAGGGGCTCTCCAACACGGCGTCTTTATCTGTTGAGACCCGGATCGAAGGCGCCAGTGGGCCTGAACTTGCCCCCAGTCCGCTTCCGGAGATGGCGCTGCGGCAAGCGGCCCTGGGCTGGTGAGGAACGTTAAGGACTGTGATTCCAAGGTGCTCTGGGAGCATATCCCGGTGGATTGTCCCCTAGCATCCATGCTGCACTGAGCCAGTGACCCGTGGCACTTCCCCTTCTCAACTACGCCCTTGAAAGCCAAAATTCCCGGGTGAAAGGCCACGGAGGGGCTGATGATGACCAGGCGCGTATTTTCAGCACCCAGAAGGTGCTCGGCGACACCGGCATCAATGCCCTCATTGAGGCGGCCTATCGGCAAATCTTTTTCCACGCCTTCAAGTGCAACCGGGACGTCTTTCTGGAATCCCAGTTGCGCAACAACCAGATCACGGTGCGGGATTTCATTCGTGGCCTCCTGCTGTCAGACACCTTCAGAAGCTCCTTCTACCGCTTCAATAGCAACTATCAGGTGGTGACCCAGATAGTGCAGCGGGTTCTGGGGCGGGATGTCCATGGCCAGGCGGAAACCATTGCCTGGTCCATTGTCATTTGCAACAAGGGCCTGGTGGGCCTGGTGGACGCCCTGCTGGATTCCCAGGAGTACATCGATAACTTTGGCTACGATACGGTTCCTTACCAGCGCCGCCGGGTGCTGCCGGGTCGGGAGTTGGGAGAAACACCGTTCAACATCAAGTCTCCCCGCTACGAATCCTACTGGCGCGGTATTCTGGGCTTCCCCAAGGCTGTGTTTTCCACCGGCGCCGCTGCCAAGAAGCTGCCCTCCCGCGCCGCCAGGAACCGTGGCGGCAACCCCAACGACTACCGCCCCTGGGTTAGCGCCGTAGGGGCAACCCGTTGTGTTGCGGGGGGCAGCACCAACACGTCCTTTGATTACATGAGCAAGGTGCGCTATCGCAAGGTCTGAGGCATCAGCACCTGAAGCCTCCTCACCCTTCCAATCCCCAAGGCTTGCTTTCTGTTCGTCCCTCTGCTCCATGGCGGCGTCCCCTCTCCAGGGGCAGGGGTGACCAGCGGACTGATAGGCTCGGAACAACAGGTTCGCTGAAGTTGGATTGCCCGTCTCAGCCTCTGGACTGGCGAGGAGGCAGCGTGAGACAGAGCAGCCAGGACCATCAGCAGAAAGGAGATGCCCCTTGGGGACGGAATCCTTCGGGGGAACCGGGATGAGAGCGCCCTGGCCTCCCCACCCTTCATGGCTTGGGTTTCTGTGGAAGCCCATGCCCCTGATGGTGGCCATCCTCGTGGGATTGACGGGCTGCACGGCCGGCAGCCCGTCACGCCAGCCGGACGCCAGCCGCCCCAAGGTGCTGGCCAGCTTCACCATCCTGGCGGATCTGGCCCAGGCAGTGGCAGGGGACCACTTGGAGGTGACATCCCTCATCAAGCCAGGGACCGAGGTTCACAGCTACGAGCCCACCCCCAGTGATCTCCGGCAGGCAGTGGGGGCTGTGCTGATTGTGGATAACGGTCTCAATATGGAGAGTTGGCGGGAGCGCTTCTACACAAATTTGCCGGACCACATCCCGCGGGTGACCCTCACCCAAGGCATTGAACCCCTATCCATCAATGACGCAACGGTTGCCGGTCGGCCCAATCCCCACGCCTGGATGTCTCCCCGTCTGGCCATGGTCTATGTGGAGAATCTGCGTCAGGCCTTAACGGAGACTGCGCCAGAGCATGCAGAGGCCTTTGCCGCCAATGCAGCAGCCTACAACCGGCAACTGCAGCAACTGGACGAGGAGTTGCGTCAGACCATTGCCCGCTTACCGAAGGAGCGGCGCCTATTGGTGACATGTGAGGGGGCTTTCAGTTATCTGGCCCGGGACTATGGCCTCGAAGAGGCCTATCTCTGGCCAGTGAATGGGGACTCTGAAGTCACGGCGCAGCGGCTGGCGGGGGTCATTCGCCTCGTGAAGGAGCGCCAGGTGCCAGCAGTGTTTTGCGAAAGTACGGTGAGCAGCGCCACCCAGGAAGAGGTGGCGGCCGCCACTGGGGTCCGTCTGGCTGGTGTGTTTTATGTGGACTCCCTCTCTGAACCCCAGGGACCTGCCTCTACGCTTTTGGAGTTGCAACGCCACAATATCCGCACCCTTGTGAATGGCCTCTTGCAAGACCTGCCCACCCAGTGGTCTTCTGAAGCGTTAATCAACCCATACGCCATGGACATCCCATGACCACCACTCCCGGAGCTACGAAACCACCACACATTGCAGTGGAGAATCTGAGTGTGAGCTACTCTGGGGTAGTGGCCCTCTCCAAGGCCAGTTTGCGGCTCAACCAGGGCACCATCTGTGGTCTGGTGGGCATGAACGGTGCGGGTAAGTCCACCCTATTCAAGGCCCTGATGGGCTTTGTGCGCCCTTCTACGGGAAGCATTCGCATCAACGGCCAGTCTGTTGCCCAGGCCCAGCGCCGTCAGTCCGTGGCCTATGTTCCCCAGGCGGAAAGCGTGGACTGGGATTTCCCCCTCAGTGTCACTGACGTGGTCATGATGGGACGCTACGGATCCATGGGTCTGCTGCGCAATCCCCGGCACCGTGACCATGAGGCCGTACGCCAGAGCCTGGAGTTGGTCGAACTCTGGCACCTGAGGCGGCGGCAGATTGGCGAGCTCTCCGGTGGTCAACGGAAGCGCGCTTTCCTGGCCAGGGCCCTGGCCCAGGGGGCTTCTGTCCTTCTGCTGGATGAACCCTTCAATGGTGTCGATGTGCGCACGGAGAAATTGATGGTCCAGTTATTCATGGCCTTTCGTCGTGAACAACGCACCCTGCTGATTTCCACCCATGACATGGACCATGTCACCGGTTTTTGTGACCAGGTGGTGCTGATCAATAAAACCGTCCTGGCCTATGGGGAGACCAGCGAGGTCTTTACCCGGGAAAACCTGGCACTCACCTTTGGGGGCTGTGTGCTGGATCAGGTCCCCAAGATGTGGGGATCCCGTTCGGAGCCCATGGTGACAGACCATGGGGAGGGGTGGAACTGATGGATACCATCGGCTGGCTCATGGAGCCGCTCCACCATGTCTTCATGGTCAAGGCCCTGCTCATCAGCGCCGTGGTGGGAGGGGTCTGTGCTCTGCTTTCTTGCTTTATGACCCTCAAGGGCTGGGCGTTGATGGGAGACGCCGTCTCCCATGCCGTGCTGCCAGGGGTGGTCATTGCCTATGCCCTGGGGTTGCCCCTTGCTGTGGGGGCATTTGTCTTCGGGGTGGGCTCCGTGGCGGTGATCGGCCTCATCAAACAGAGCACCCGGGTGAAGGAGGACACGGTGATTGGTCTGGTCTTTACGGGGTTCTTTGCCCTGGGCCTGATCCTGGTGTCCAAGGTGCGCAGCAGTCTGGATCTGATGCACATCCTTTTTGGCAATGTGCTGGGCATTCGTCCCCAGGATTTCCAGCAAACCCTTGTGATCTCTGCACTGGTGCTGGTGACGCTGTTGGTGTTCCGTCGTGATCTGGTGCTGTTCTGCTTTGATCCCACCCATGCCCGGTCCATCGGTATTTCTACAGGACTTTTGTACTATTTGCTATTGTCAAGTTTGTCCCTGGCGGCAGTGGCGGGGCTGCAGACTGTGGGGATCATCCTTGTGGTGGCCATGCTGGTCACCCCCGGAGCCACCGCCTATCTGCTGACGGATTCCTTCAGCACCATGGGTTTACTTGCGGTGGCATCAGGAATCCTGTCCAGTCTGCTGGGAACCTATCTGAGCTACTGGTGGGACGCATCACCGGCGGGCTGCATCGTGGTGGTGCAAACCCTGCTGTTTGTCTTGGCCATGGTCCTTGCGCCAAAGCACGGTCTGCTGCAAAGATCCCGCCATCACCAATTCACCCAGTGAGCGGCATCCCTCATCCTTACTCAATTCCTCCCATGGTCAGGACTCGTAATATGATGGGGACGTCCCAGCCGTTCGCCCTATATCCCGACGAGACGCCATCGCAGCAAGACCATCTGGTCCAGCAAGGAGCTGTACAAAATGGGTCACCGGAGAACAGGTTCTCCCTGTTGAAGGACTGGCGGCGGATCGCGCCACGTGATGACCGTTGTGTCACCGTGTTTTACGCTGCCATCCTGTTGGTGGACTGTCACCTTCTGGTGATGAGTCCTGACCCTAGGGAACATTAAAACATTATGAGGAGACCACCTGCAAATCTGCAACATGAAGAAGCTCATCAGCGGCCCTGGCTTCAACCACTTGGTGAGGGGCCGGTATGGCTACATTCTCTATAATAAGCACGACCTTTACGTTGGCAGGAGCGTCGAGCACTACGGCGAATGGAGTCCGGCAGAAACTGACCTGTTCCAACAGTTCTGTCGTCCAGGCCACTATGTCGTTGAGGTGGGCGCCCACATTGGCACCCACACCCTCGCCCTTGCCCGCATGGTTGGGGTTCCCGGCCCAGCACAAGACCCCACACCTGCTATTGACCGCCTTGATGTTGCCCCCGTAGCTGGTAACCGGGGACAGGTGTTTGCCTTTGAGCTACAGCGGCTGCTGGCCCAGACGCTGACCGCGAACGTGGCGCTCAACAGCCTGACCAACGTCCATACCTATCACTTGGGAGTCGGGAAGGAGGCAGCAACCGTTTGGCTTCGGGACGACATTGACTATTTGTCTGACAGAAACTTTGGTGGCTTCTCCATGGAGGTCCTCGCCTGCTCCAAAGAGGATCCATACCCGAAATACCCTGTTACCATTGTCCGGCTGGATGACTTCTACCACCAGCCCCGGCTGGACCTTCTCAAGGTGGATGTGGAGGGCATGGAGGATGACGTGCTGCGGGGAGCTGCCGGGGTTATTCACCGGCACAGGCCCGTCATTTATCTGGAGAACGACAGAAAGGAGAAATCAGCAGCACTCATCGAGCTCATCTGCAGCTACGGCTACCGCCTGTTCTGGCATCATGCATTCTTATACTCACCCAATAACTTTACTGGAAACGACTCAAACATATTTCAAGAGGGTGTAGCATCGGTCAATATGCTCTGCATCCACAAAACATCGAACATCAATTTCACCGCTATTGCGGATTTTGAGATCTTAGATTCCTCCGAGCACCCCATTTTCAACCCCAAGCATTGAAATTTTCTTTAACAAATTGAAGTCGGGCATGGGCCTGGAGCATAGCCGCCATAATTGTTTTGAGGAGGAAGATGCCCTGACTGATCAGGCTCACCATAGGGGCTGGGCGCTTCTTAATCCCCCTGTGCCCTCCATTCCCCTAGAAATGGACCTCTTTGCCCTGCAGCAGCTTCTCTACTAAGCTCTTGCAGAAGCATTTGGCTGCGATGTCATGTGCAGCAGGGGCTTCAGCTTATCGGGCAGCTGCCCCTTGCCAGCTTGGGGGGAGTCGGACCTGGTGTTAAGAAGGGTAAATGGCTGGGATCCAGAGATGCAATCTGCTTAGGCTGGAGCTTGCCGCCCCTGGGGCGGATTTTCCTACCTCTGACCGCACTCATGACAACCGTCATTCGTAGCAGTGGCTCAGTTGGCGCTTGGCAACGATTTTGCCAGTGGGTGACCAGCACCGACAACCGCCTCTATGTGGGCTGGTTCGGTGTGCTGATGATCCCCACCCTGCTCACTGCCACCACCTGCTTCATCATCGCCTTCATTGCCGCCCCTCCGGTGGACATTGACGGCATCCGTGAGCCCGTCGCCGGCTCCCTGATGTACGGCAACAACATCATCTCCGGTGCTGTTGTCCCCTCCTCCAACGCCATCGGCCTGCACTTCTATCCCATCTGGGAAGCAGCCTCCCTGGATGAGTGGCTCTACAACGGCGGTCCTTACCAGTTGGTGGTG
>JAJDUS010000064.1 GCA_022826535.1 Prochlorococcaceae cyanobacterium jk18x1bzbins.87 | reverse complement strand
GCCACTAAGAACAGGGCTCTTGGTGCCTTGTGGTGGTATTGGATTGGAAGGGTGCTTCATGGCTAGGAAAGCTGCAATGTGGCTGTTCTAGCACAGTCTGGCTTGAATGGGGCAAGTCAGTTTTGCTAGGATAATCTCATTTAAGACGGTTTTGAGACGTACTTGTGGTGAGGGGATAATCGCCTTTTATATTTTGTTGCTGGCTGGATTCATCCTGACGCTGATTGGATGGGGTCCCACTTGGCGTGGTGGCTTGATCGCACTGCCAGGCGTCTTGAAGAAGGGCGTTGGGGAGGTGCATCATGGTGGCGGTTCGGGTCCAAAGGATGGCCGCTTCAGCGAGACGCTCCGGATAGAGGATGGTGAGGGCATGGCGATAGGCGCCCATTTGACGAAGAATCCCCTCCGGGCAATCCTGTGGGGTTGTGGGCACGGTGGCGTTGCTTTTGAAGTCAACCACCAACACCTGATGGGGGCGCACCAAGACCCGGTCCATGACGCCTTGCATGGGCCGACCAGCAACAGTGACGCTGAAGCCCACCTCCGTCAGGGCCTCCTCAGCAAACACCTCCGCCAGGGCAGGGGCCCTTAACACATCCACCACCTCCTGGATCATGGCCTCCCGCTCCGCAATACTGAATTCATGGAGGAGTTGAAGGGCCACATCCCGCCAAAGCATTGATGGAATACAGGGCAATCGTTCCAACAGGTGGTGAATGGCGGTGCCCCGCGCCTTGGCCAATTCCGGATCCAGGCCGGCTTCACCGGGTAAGGCCTTGTCCCCATCCAGTGTGGATGGATTGATAATTTCTGGCGCCACCATGGGTTGTTGACACTGGGGCGGCTCCAAGAGATAACTGGGCAGGCTGGAGGGGACTTCTCTGGAACGGTGATCATCCGGTTGTAGTGGCGGGGCGGACCAATCCCCACAACTGAGCCGCAGGATCTCACCCTCGGGATAATCGTTCCCACTCCCCTCCAGATATTGGATGGCGATGCCTTCTGTCTGCCCATTGGCGACGGTTTGGTTAACCCGCTGGATTCCCCTCTTCACCTGATTATACCAATTGTCTTTCTCCTCTTTGCACTCACCAGCTCCAGCCACAATGAGCCAGCTCTGGGCCCGGGTCATGGCCACATAAAGAAGCCGCATGTGTTCTTCCTGTTCCTTTTGCTGCTGTGTAGAGACGGCTTGATGAAGGCTGTCCGGGCGCTCTGCTGTCCTGGTGTTCCAGAGCAGAGCCCCATGGGCTGTCTGCATGAGCTGATCCGCCCCGGGATCTTTCTTTGAAAAGAGTGTGTCCGGCAAGATGACAAGGGGAGCTTCCAAGCCCTTGGCCCCGTGGACTGTCATCACCCGCACCATGTCACTGGCCTCGCTGAGTTGGCGCTTCACCTCCAGTGCATCTGTGGTGGCCCAGAGCAAAAAGCCCGTGAGGCTGGGAACCTCTGTTGTTTCATAGGTCAAGGCCTGGCTCAGCAGGGCGTCAATGCCATCTTCCGCCTCCGGCCCCAGTCGTCCCATCAGATGTTGACGGGCCTTGTGGCGGATCAAAATGCGCTCAAGCAACTCATAGGGTCGCAAATAGTCGGTCTTGCTGCGCAGATCCTCCAGGATATCAACGGTCTTGCGATGGTGAGCGGCCTGGTTCTGGAGTGTCTGCCCCAGGGAGCGACCCGGAGGGCGGTGGTGAGCCAGGGCAAAGAGTTGTTGTTCACTCCAGCCGAAGATGGGAGATTTCAATGCTTCTGCCAGGGACAGGTCATCGGCTGGTGTGGCCAGAAAACGGAGCAGCGCCATGAGATCCTTCACGGCCAATTCACCAGCCACCTTGAGGCGATCCGCACCGGCGATGGATAACGTTTTGGCCTTACAAGCGGTAATGATTTCCGTAAAGAGATCAGAGCGGCGCTGCACCAGAATCAGCACATCCTCCGGCTGAACGGCACGCCGTTGGATGGCGCCATCTCCTGTGGTGACGGGGATGGTTTCCCCACTGTGGATGAGGCCATGGATGAATGTGGCCACCTGCTCAGCCAGTACCTTGGCGGGAGGGTGGCGGTGGGTGTATGCCTTGGCGTCGCTCCATGGTGGTTGCTCTCCCCCATCCGCCTTGGGCGTCAACGGCCACAGATCCACCCGCCCCGGCAAGGTGGCTTTGAAGGCCTGGTGATGCTCCTGGGGAGAGAAGCCAGCCCTCTCCTGGCCTGTGAACAGGGCATCCACCAACTGGAGAATCACCGGCGCCGACCGGAAAGAGTATTCCAAGTGGAGTTTCTGCAGGTGTAATTTCGCCCCTTGCAGTCGCTTGTCAAATTCCTCTGCCATGGTGTCAAAGGCTGTGGGGTCAGCACCCTGGAAAGAGTAAATGGATTGCTTTTTATCCCCCACAACAAAGATGGTGCGTTGCAGGGGGCGGGCCCCTTCGCCACTGCTGAATTCCTGGGTGAGTTTATCAATCACGTCCCACTGTTCCGGGCTCGTGTCTTGAGCTTCATCCACTAAAATATGGTCCACGCCACGATCCAGACGGAATAACACCCAATCCGCCACGGAAGAGTCCCGCAGGAGGAATCTGGACTTTTGAATGAGGTCATCAAAATCCAGCCATCCCCGTCGTTGCTTCTCGTGGTCATAGAGGGTCAGAAATGCCGCAGCGAAGCTGTGGAGGGCCATGGAGCGCCGGGCTGCCGCCAGGCCCACCCGTTGAGGCCGCCCCTGCTCAACCCGCACCATGAGTGCCTCCAATGGGGGCACCAGGGACGGGATGGTTTTGCGCAGGGCCTTGGTGGGGAATGTTCCAAGCTTTGCCCTATGGGGTTCCTTGGCTGTTGCCCCCGTGAGGAGGACGCCTTCCAGCAGCGCCACATCCGCCACGGTGGGGTTGGCCGCCGCTAGGGATGCCAGTTTCTTCGCTGCCCCTTGATCCCTCTTGCTGCTGCTCCCTTGTAACCGGGTGCGGAGTTGGGCCAGCAATTCCAGGTCACCTGATCGCAACACCTGGTCCACCAGGATTTGTGCCGTGATGGCGGGGGGAAGGGAGAAGGTGTCCAGCAACCGGGACCATGGAAGGGGATATTGGTGGAAGGCCTCCCGGTTGTTCACCACCTGGAGGACCACCTTGCCCAGGCTGTCTTCTCCACCAAGCTGGGCCGCAAACCCATCCAGCAGGGGCGCCTGTGTGCCCTCGGCCATGTGGTGGATGATCTGATGGGTCAGTCCTGCCATGGCGTGGTCGTCCATTTCCACAAACTGGGGGCTTACCCCCGCCTCCAGGGGGAAGCGGCGCAGCAGTCGGGCACAGAAGGCGTGGATGGTCTGAACCTGTAAACCACCAGGGGTTTCAATGGCGCAGGCAAAGAGGGTGCGGGCCCGGCGCAGTTGCTGGGAGGTGAGCGCCGTCTCCCCCAGGGTCCCCAAGGCCTTGCGCAGGTCGGAGTCCACTAGCATGGCCCACGCCCCCAGGGTCCGGAACAGCCGGTTCTGCATCTCTGCCGCCGCCGCCTTGGTATAGGTGATGCAGAGAATGTGCTCGGGGCGGGCGCCACTGAGCAGTAGCCGCGCCACCCGATTGGTGAGCACCCGTGTTTTGCCGGAGCCGGCATTGGCCGCCAGCCATATGGAGCGGCCCGGCTGGGCAGCCTGGGCCTGGCGGGCGGTGGCGGGATCCAGGCTCATCACATCTTCTGGGGTTGGGCAGGGGTGGCGCTGTCCCATTCGCCAAAGCGGGCCAGATGGTCATAGGGTCCAGGGGGCTCCGTGCGCAGCAGGCGGCGGGACTGGTAACCCTTTTGGGGATTCAGGTAGGAACCCAACAGGACGTGCAGACCATTCCACACCTCCCCACTGCTTTCCTGGCTGGCGGCCAGCTGTTGGCCGGGGTTGCTGCCCAGGCCAATGAACCATGCCCTGGCCGGGCCAGGGGGGATTGTGGGGAATGCGCCCTTCTCCACCATGGCCGCCTCCAGAAGTAACTGTTTATCCGCAATCTCCTGCTCCCTTTTGCTGGGAATGGCGCCGGTTTTGTAGTCATAAATCAGCCAGCCGTTGGCGGTCTGGTCAATGCGATCCGCCCTGGCGCTCAATGTCAACTGGAACGGTTGGCCATCTTCCGTGTGTAAATCCAATGACATCTCACCCTTCACCTCAAAGGCAAAGGGTTGTCCCTCCCTCCGGCGTTCCACCTCCGTATTGAGAAACCAGTCCACCAGACGATCCAGGCGGGCCAACCAGAGCCGCTGGACCGCAGGCCATGGAACGGTTTCCCTGAGGGTGTCCCCAGCCAGTTGGAGGAACTTGTCCCGGGTCCGGGGGCGCTGTTCAGGGGCAAGGGCCATGGGGTCCTCCTGGATGGCCCGGAGAAAATGCTCCATCACCCGGTGAATGGCCACACCCCGCAACAGGGCATCAGCACCTTGCTCAAGGGGATTGAGGGGGACCAGGCGCAACACATGCTTGGCGTAAATGCTGTAGGGATCCTTCACCAGGGTGCGGATCTCCGTGACGGAAAGCTTCTTCGGGCGGGCCGCCAGCGGCGGGGACGGGCAGGGACGGGCTGCCGCCGCCAGCCCTGGTGTGGGTGTGTCCAGTGCCTGGGCCCAGTGGAGCCAATGGCGCCCCCGTTGGACCATGGCCTCCAAACACTGGGGACCATCCTGTTCCGGCAGACCACGGAGCAGGTTGACGAGGCGATTCAGCCAGCGGCAGGGCACCATCTCCCCGTCATCGGAGCGGGTGGAGCGGCTCAGCCACACCTGGGGCGCGGCAATGGCCTGTTGCACGTCATGGGCCGCCAGACCCAGCAGATGCTCAGGCAGCGGCAGTCCTGCCTGACGCCGCATGGGGCGATTGAGCCATGGGTCCGGCGCCATGGCCTCCGGCCAACGGCCCTCATTCAGACTGCCGAGGATGAGAAGCTGGGCATCATGGGAACGGGCCTCCCAAGGGCTCCAGATGAAAATCCGAGCCGTCTCAAGCTCCGGGTTGCGCACCGCTTTCTCGGACAACAGGGTCTGCAACAACTCTGCAAAAGCCAGGGCATCCATGGGACTGCCCGCCGCCGCCTCTTGTGCCAATCCGGTGACCACCCCCAGGGCTGTCTTTCCAGCCTCTTGCCGCCAGAGGGGGCTGTTGGTGTGGTCTGCTTCCCCATTGGTTTCACAACCGGCCACCAGCCTTAAGGACACCTCTTGCAGCCGCCGGACCCACTCGTCCAGTGGTTGTTCACCATGGAGCGGTTCCGGCAGGCAGCCATTCAGCCAGTGGAGCCAGGCCGTCTCTGTTGGCCCATGGGAGGGTTTGCGGTTGTGTTGATGGCGCCTCCGGCTGAAGGCTTGCAGCAGGGTTGCCGTGGGGAAGGAATGGTTCTCCTTCCGCAACCAGAGTTCCAGGGCCCGGCCATGGCGCAGATGGGTGGGGCGGGCAGCACCGCTGTGGCAAAGGGGATGCTGGAGCAAGCTCAGTAGACGACTGGTGGTCAGGGGCTGGGCCATGAGTTGGGCCACCTGCCGCAGGAACCGCCCGGGCGGGGACAGTTGCAATGGCAACCCTGCACTGTCGTCGGGAACAATATCCCAGCGATCCAACGCCGCGCCCACATGGCGCGCCAGGCGACGATCCGGCGTCATCAGGGCCGCCTTCTGGCCATCCTCCAAGGCCTGGCGCAAC
>JAJDUS010000080.1 GCA_022826535.1 Prochlorococcaceae cyanobacterium jk18x1bzbins.87 | reverse complement strand
AGGGACAAAATCCGTAAGATGCTGTCCCAGCAGGGCATCCCACCTTGCATCCCGCCCCATCGCTGCCGCAAGAAACCAGTCCATTACAGCAAGGGGTTGGATCGCAAGGGTCACAAAATCGGGAATCTTTTTTCCCGACAGAAGGACCGGCGGCCCATTGCAACCCGCTACGACCGCTGCGCCCACGTCTTCCGTTCTGTCATCCTCCTGGCCGCCACTGTTCTCTTCTGGTGATGAGGCCTGACCCTAGGGGCACCCCAGCCAGGTGCGATTGTGTTGACGGCGTGAATTGGTCGAGAACACGTGCTCAACAAACATGGCGCTTCCGGCTATGGCCAGGCAAAACTGGATGGAGAGCTTTTAGGTTTCCTTCATGTTCTTCCTGAATCGTCACCCCAGGCCCATCCTTAAAAATCCTTTGATCAAGCTCCTCACCGCCACGGGCTTGGTGAGCACACTCACCCTCTCCTGTCTGACGGCCTTGTGCTGATCACTGGCCCCCATCAGACCAAGCGTGGAACTGCTGACCCCATAGAATCCGTGGGGTTCCGCGCCATGGTGGCGGATGAGCAATCCGGGCCCGTGGCTCCACCACTTACAACAGCGAGGAGATTAACCATGGCCCGCACCATTGCTCTCCTTGGCTTGGGCCTGTGGGGTCAGTGCCTGGCCCAACTTTTCCGCAGTTCCGGCCATCAGGTGCAGGGGTGGAGTCGACGTTCGGGTGGTGATCCTGGGGCTTGCCTGTCAGGGGCTGATCTCCTTGTCAGCGCTGTTTCCATGGCGGCCCTCCCTGGCCTGGCCCCACAACTCAGCTCTGTGATTCCCCCTGGCCTGCCCTTGGTCAGTTGCTCCAAGGGCATTGCTGTTGATACCTTGCTGACCCCCCTTGGGATATGGAATCAGTTCTGCCCGCAGGCCCGGGGTCTGGCCCTCAGCGGACCCAATCTTTCCGCGGAATTGCGCCAGGGACTGCCGGCAGCCACGGTGTTGAGTTCCCGTCACACAGGGTTGGCCATGGAGCTGCAGCATGGGTTGAGTAGCCAGCAACTGCGCATTTACTGCAATGACGATCCCCGTGGCACTGAGCTGGCCGGTGCATTGAAAAACACCATGGTGATTGCAGCCGGTGTGTCGGACGGCCTGGGCCTGGGGAGCAATGCCAAAGCCTCTCTCCTCTGCCGTGGCCTCAGCGAGATGGGCGTGGCGCTCCGTGCCCTGGGTGGTCAACCACAGACCCTCTATGGCCTGGCGGGATTGGGGGATCTTTTAGCAACCGCCAACAGTCCCCTGAGCCGTAACTATCGCTTCGGTCTTGAACTGGGACGAGGGAAAACACCGGCAGCGGCTGAGGCCTGCTGTGAGGGGACCGTCGAGGGGATTCCCACCACCTATGCCATTGTGGCGTTGGCAGAGCGCCACAATTTTTCCGTGCCCATTGCCCAGCAAGTGCTCCTGTTGCTGGAGCAGCGCACCACAGCCACTGAATCCGTGGCCTCTCTGATGGAGAGAGATCTGCGGCCTGAGGCCAAGCTTGCCATGGAGGTGGGGTTTTCACCACAATGAATCCCCATCACCTTCTTCACATTCCTCAATTTTTCGTTACAGTTCTATGCAGTGACCCCGCTGGGCCATGTCTGACGCTTCATCTCCCCGCTTTGGCTTCGTTGACTTTGCAGAAACCTGGAATGGCCGTCTGGCCATGATGGGCTTCGTCATTGGTCTCCTCACCGAGGTGCTCACCGGCCAGGGCATCCTGGGCCAAATCGGCCTCGGCTGAACCTGGATCTCCAGCCCAGGGACGGAACAGTCCCTTTCACCTACCCACCATCCTCTGCCAACTTTCACCACCATGTCTGACACTTCATCTTCCCGCTTCGGCTTCGTTGACTTTGCAGAAACCTGGAATGGCCGTCTGGCCATGATGGGCTTCGTCATTGGTCTCCTCACCGAGGTGCTCACCGGCCAGGGCATCCTGGGCCAAATCGGCCTCGGCTGAGTTTGCAGCGCTCTGCTGCCCTGTGGGTCTTCCCCTTGCCCATCAACTGCTGCGGGGGAGCCCCACAGGCAATTCTATTCAATCATCCGAATCACCCCTTGGTGGTGCAGTTGACCCAAGAGATAGAGGGATCCCGACACCATCACCCGTGCCTGTGACCCTGGCGGCTCATGAAAGGCCTGATGCAAGGCAACAGGTGCTGGCCAGGTGGACCCCAAAGAGGGGGGGGGCAGCTGCAGGCAGGCGGCCTGCGGCCCGGGCAACCGCCGCATCACCTGGCCAGGAGACCAACTGGGGTTAGTCCCAATCGCCACCAACCAAGCCCGGTCCCCATGGCGTAGCAGGGCCTGGAGCATGCCGATGGCATCTTTGTTGGCCAGGATGCCCAGCACCCAGTGAATAGGCGCCGGAGAAGTGTTGTCATCCAGTTGTTGGCGTAGACACAGGGCAGCAGAACGGTTGTGGGCCCCATCCACCAGTAGCGGGTGACCTTGCCACCTGGAGTGCTGTAGACGGCCGGGCCAGTACACAGAAGCCATGCCCCTCCGGCTCCGCTGCACATCCAGGGGGGCCATGGTGGCACTGATGTGGTCCAGCACCGCCATGGCCACTGCAGCGTTGTGATGTTGCACCTGGCCGCGAAGGGGAAGGTTCAGGGCCTGGAAATGGTCTTCTGCCAGGGGGGGGACCCAGGTGATGGTGACACCACAGTTGGCGGCAGCTTGGCGGAGCACGGAAGCCACCGCAGCAGGCTGGGGACCGGAAAACGCCACACAGCCTGGGTTGAGCGCGCCGGCCTTCTCCCATGCAATGCTGGTGAGATCTGCGCCAAGGTGCTCCTGGTGATCTTCGCCAATGGCGGCAAAGGCCACGATGGGGCGCCGACCGTGGGCCGTGGTGGCGTCCAGCCGCCCGCCTAAGCCCACCTCCAACACCGCCAAGTCCACCCCCTGGCGATGGAAGTGGAGAAAAGCCGCCATGGTCAACTGTTCAAACGGCGTGAGGGACCACTGCTGCGCCAGAGGCCGCAATTCCAACAACAGGGCCCGCAGGGTGGCGGGGGCGATAAATACCGGGCCAACACGAATCCGTTCGCACCAGCTCACCAGGTGGGGCGATGTGTAGAGCCCAGGGCGCAGCCCGTGGGCTGCCAAAGCGCCGTGCAACAGGCTACAGATAGACCCCTTGCCATTGGTGCCCGCCACCTGGATGGCCACAAAGCTGTTCTGGGGATTGCCCAAGGTGGTCAGGGCGCCTTTGATTCGCTCCAGACCCATGGTGATAGGGCTGGCGGTCTGGGCTGGGAGCAGGTCACCCAGGTCAACAGGGTCCGGCCAGGGAGACTCCCCATGGAGGCGCTGGCCATCAGACCCGACCACCACTAGACGCCCAAACCACCCAGGGCTGTGCGCAGCCCCATAAGGGCTGTGTTGACCTCCCCCTTGCTGATGGTGAGGGGGGGGACAAGGCGTACCACCTGGGGGCCTGCAGGAACCACCAAAAGCTTTTGCTGAAGACAGGCCTGGGCCACCTGGGCAGAATCGGGTCCCCCCTCCCGCAACACAAGCCCCTGAATCAGCCCCCAGCCACGGGCAGCGGCACAGAGCTTGGGGAATCCCACCACCAACTCCTCCAGGCCAAGGGCCAGTTGCTCGCCCCGTTGCTGCACATAGGTGAGCAGATGACGGCGTTTCAATTCCGCCGCCACGGTGAGGGCGGCGCGACAGGCCAGGGGGTTTCCCCCGAAGGTGCTGGCATGGTCACCAGGCTGAAGCACATCACAATGGCGTTTTACGGCCAAAGCTCCAATGGGAAATCCGCCCCCCAAGCCCTTGGCCATCGTCATGGCGTCCGGCTCAATGCCCAGGTGTTGATGGCCCCAGAGCTGACCGGTGCGCCCCATTCCCGCCTGGACCTCATCCAGGATGAGCAAAATCCCCCGCTGGTCACAGAGACGGCGTAAGGCAGCAAAGACACCGGGATCCCCCGGCTGGACCCCGCCTTCCCCTTGGAGAGGCTCCAGCAGCACCGCCGCCACGGCTGGACCTTGGGCCTCCAACCGGTCAATGCACTGCTCAATGGCAGGGAAGTCGTTGTAATCCACATGGTGGAAACCCTCCACCATGGGGGTGAAGCCCTGGTGGTACTTGGGTTGGCCCGTCGCGCTCAGGCTGGCCATGGTGCGACCGTGGAAACTGGCGCGGGCTGTGATGATTTGGGCCTGCTCAATGCCCCGCCTGCAGCGCCCATATTTCCGGGCCAGCTTGATGGCGGCTTCATTGGCCTCAGCACCGGAGTTGCAGAAGAACACCGCATCCATAGGGCTGTTGGCGGTGATCCAGGTGGCCAGTTCCCCCTGCTCCGGGGTGAAATAAAGGTTCGACACATGTTGCAGCCGACCCAGTTGTTCACTGAGGGCCTGCTGCAACACGGGATCGCTATGGCCCAAATTACAGACGGCGATGCCCGCAACACAGTCCATGTAGCGGTCTCCCTGGGAATCCCATAGCCAACTGCCCTGGCCCCGGGTGAACGTCACCGGAAAGCGCCTGTAGGTGTTCATCACCGCAGCGGCGCCGGGAGGGCTGGCTGGGGATGGGATCTGCAAATCAACCGCCATCGTTGGGCTGGCAGGAGAGAACAATCATGGGAGCGGTGGGACTTGAACCCACATGCCCGAAGGCGCTCGATTTTGAGTCGAGTCCGTCTACCAATTCCGGCACGCTCCCTGGAAAGATTGAGGAGTCAACTTTAGGGAAATCTAGGCCGCCAGTAAAGCAGATTGGGTGGCGCCAATGCGACTGATGCGGGCGCCGACAGCTTGAAGCCGCTCCTCCAGCCGAGTGTAGCCCCGGTCGAGGTGCTTTAGCCCCGCCACATGGGTGACGCCATCCGCAGCCAGTCCAGCCACCACCATGGCTGCCGTAGCCCGCAGATCAGTGCCTGCCACAGGGGCGCCGCTGAGCATCGGGACACCTTCGAGAATGGCGACATTGCCACGGGTGCGAATCTGGGCCCCCATGCGCTGCAGCTCGGCCACATGCTGTAGGCGATTCTCAAAAATAGTTTCCGTGATGAAGGAATCTCCTTGAACAGTCGTCAGCAGAGCCATGAACGGGGCTTGTAAATCCGTCGGGAACCCCGGGAAAGGTTGGGTGCGTAACTCACACCCCCGCAACTGCCCTGGTGTGATGGTGAGGCCTTGACCCTGGGGGCTGATGCCGCAACCCAACTCCTCCAGCTTGGCCAGCACAGCCCCCAAATGGTCAGGGACCACAGGGGTCACATGGAGTTGGGAGCGGGTGGCAGCGGCGGCGATCAGAAACGTGCCCGCTTCAATCCGATCAGGAATCACGGCATAGTCCGCACCGTGGAGTTCCTTGACCCCGGAAATGCTGATGGTGGAAGACCCGGCGCCATGAATCCTGGCTCCCATGGCCTTCAACAGGCCCGCCAGATCCACCACTTCCGGTTCCTGGGCCACATTGTGCAGCACGGTTTCCCCCTCGGCCAAGGTGGCGGCCATCATCAAGGTTTCCGTAGCGCCCACGCTGGGGCAGTCCAAATGAATGGAACACCCTTGCAGTCGGCCATGGTTGCCTACCACCTCTGCTGAAACCATTCCGCCTTCAATGGAGATCCTGGCGCCCATGGCCTGCAGACCCTTGTTGTGTTCCCGCACAGGGCGGCTACCAATGCGGCAGCCACCGGGCAAAGGCACCTTGGCCACACCATGGCGGGCCAGGAGGGGGCCAATCAGAAAAAAACTGGCCCGCAGTTTGCGGGTGAGGTCATAGGAAGGGTCATGGCGGGTGAGCCCATTGCCCGTAAGCACCGCAGAGGAGCCCCCCAGGCGGAAACCCACCCCCAGGGAGATGAGAATTTTGGCCATGGTGCCGATATCCGTGAGATCCGGCATGTTTTGGATGCGAATGGACCCACGGCTAAGCACAGAAGCCGCCATCAGCACCAGGGCAGAATTTTTGGCGCCATTGACATGCAACTCACCGTCAAGCCGCTGCTGGCCAATGATGGATAACTGGGGCTCGTTCAGATCAACGGGCGAGTTGAGGGCTGCAAGTGTCATGGAGGGGCGGGTCAGCAACCATTGCCATTCAGCTAAAAAATGACAGTGAGACTGGATTTTGCCCAGTCTTCCCGGTCAATAAACTGTCATAAGTTCATCCATTCTACTGTAACGTCCTAGTGTGGTGTCCCGGAAGCAGATGATACAATAAAGAGGGTTAGCCATCCAAGGAGAAGGATCATGTCACGAGGCCGTCCAACAACACCCATCAGGCTTGATGGCCAAGAAAAAGACCAGTTGCGCAGCATGGCCCGTTCCCGGTCGCAGCCTCATGGGATGGTGCAACGTGCGCGAATCGTGTTGGCTTGTGCTGAAGGGGAGTCCCATGTTGCCATTGGGAGTCGTCTGGGCATCAGCAAGATGACAGTGGGCAAATGGCGACGGCGCTATCTGGAACAAGGAATTGAAGGTTTGCAGGACGAAGAGCGCCCCGGTCGTCCCCGCACCCATGGTGCAGAGAGGGTGGCCGAAGTGATCAGTACCGCCCTGCACAGCAAACCTTCCCAGGGAACGCATTGGAGCGTCCGCACCATGGCGGAGCATACGGGCATCTCCAAATCCACGGTGCATCGTTGGTTCAAAATGTTTGGTGTACAACCGCATCGTCAGCGTCACTAGCGTCACTTCAAGATCTCAAACGATCCTTTCTTTGTGAAGAAAGTGTGTCATATTGCGAGTCTGTACATAAATCCTCCTGAGCATGCTGTGGTGCTATGTGTAGAGGAGAAAACGCAAATACAGGTATTGGAGCGCACTCAGCCACTGTTACCTTTGGGACTAGGTTATGTAGAAGGTGGCACCCACGATTATATCTGTTATGGTACGACAACTTTATTTGCAGCGCTTGATGTGGCAACCGGGAAGGTTCTGGCGGAATGTAAAGAGCGTCATCGTCACCAGGGGTTCCTCGCTTTTCTTAAACATATTGAAGCAAACGTGCCTGATTTTCTTGACATCCACCTTATTGTAGACAACTAGTGTACCCATAAACATGGGAAGGTCAAGGAGTGGCTTGCTGTCTGTCCGCGTTTTCACGTGCATTACACCCCTACTGACGCATCCTGGATCAATCAGGTGGAACGCTGATTTGGACTGATTACCCAGCAAGCAATTCGACGTGGCTCCTTCCCCAAGGTCAAGGAACTGATCAGCAAAAACAACAGTTTTGTAGAACACTATAATGCCAAGGCTAGTCCCTTTGCATGGGTCGCCACCGCTGAATCCATCCTGGCCAAGATCCCACGGCTCTGTAAATGTATCTCCGGGACGGAACACTAGGGTCAGGACTCATCACCAGAAGAGGATGGTGGCGGCCAGGAGGATGGCAGAACGGAAGACGTGGGCGCAGCGGTCGTAGCGGGTTGCAACCCGCCGCCAGTCCTTCACAATTGGGAAAAGAGCGTCTCGATTTTGTGACACCTGTGATCCAGCCTCTTCTGGCCGCGGACTGGCTTCTTGCGGCAGCGACGGGCCGGGATGCAAGGCGTGATGCCCTGCTGGAAGCATCTTACGGCTTTTGTCCCTGTTCATACCCTTGCCTCAATCACCCTGGCAGCAGGCGGCAGGTCCTTTGAGCAACACATCAGCACCGGTGAAGCCACTGCACTGACCCTCACGCAGGTGGAGTCGCAGGGGACCACCTTTGCTGTGGCAGACCCCATGGAGCTTGTTGGTCATGCCCCCCTTGGTGTCACCAATCAGGCGA
>JAJDUS010000073.1 GCA_022826535.1 Prochlorococcaceae cyanobacterium jk18x1bzbins.87 | reverse complement strand
CGTTAAGAGGATTGCGAGTGCCCCAGGAAATCCTGGAAGTCCCTGGGGGGAATCATGGGAGTTCCATGCTCATTTTACTCACCTATTCCTATAGCTACTTTCTCTTCTTGATTCCTTATCTTGCCTTTTTTCGTGGTGCCCTTAAGTCCACCGGATCAATCTACCTCCACTGTGATCCGACAGCTAGTCATTACATCAAAGTGATGATGGATTTCATTTTTGGACATGGGCGATTTCGCAATGAGATTACATGGAAACGTACCGACTCTCACAACACGGCAAAAGGTTACGGAAATATTGCCGATATTATATTATTCTACACATGTGGAGATTCTGCAACATGGAACCCACAATACTCAGAATATAGCGAAAAGCAGTTAGCACGCCACAGACACAGAGATGAGAAAGGTCAGTATCGGCTTGATGATTTGACGGCACCTCGTCCTAATTCAAATTCCGGTAAGTGGGAATGGCGCGGGACTCTGCCCAGTCCCAAAAGGGGCTGGGGCTATACCCTTGAACGACTAGAAGAGTGGTGGAAAGCTGGCCTTATTCAGACCAAACAAGACGGAACGCCACGCCAAGACGGTTTAAAGCGATACCTACATGAATCCCAAGGGCAGGTTCTGCAAAATATCTGGATAGATATACCGAGAATTCCCAATACCGGAGGTGAGCGCATGGGCTACGATACACAAAAGCCCGTTGCACTCCTGGAGCGCATCATTCAAGCATCTAGGGAACATCTGAATAAGTCCCCTTGAGGCTCTGAGAGCTATTGAAAGCTCAGTAGAGACAGGGAAAGCAGGAGTCTGATGGCGGACAACTCCGGCTTGTTCAGAGGTTCCCTAGTAACCCTGGTGATCTTGTGTTTGATCCCTTCTGTGGTTGTGCAACAACGCTGGAAGCAGCGCAGAGGCTTCAGAGGCGCTGGGTAGGCTGCGATATTGCTATTCATACAGTGAAACGGGTTGCCAAAATGCGGCTTGAGGGGCGACTTGGTTTAGTGGAAGGAGAAGATTTCATGATTGAGGGAATCCCACGCAGCCTGGAAGGTGCATGCGACCTGTGGGAACGTGACAAGTACCAGTTTCAGAAGTGGGCTGTTGAGCAAGTGGATGGCTTTGTTACAGCACGACGTACGGGGGATGGCGGCATAGACGGGCGACTCTATTTTGCAGAACCGGGGCGCAAAGATCTTCATTCGATGGTATTAGAAGTAAAGGGCAGTGCAAGTGTTAGCATAGGTGCTGTGCGTGATCTGCGAGGCGTCCTGGAGCGTGATACGGCGTCCATGGCGGGGCTGATCATCCTAAATTGTATAGGACCTCGCAAACGGGGGAATTTTGTGCAGGAAATGGCAGCAGCTGGTGATCTAAATGTCTGTGGTGTCCCATATCCTCGGATGCAACTATTAACGGTGGCAGAGATCTTGAATGGACATCGTTTCCAGACGCCTGGCGTCATGGGTAAAGCGCCAGGGCAGCTCAATTTACCGGTCTCCAGGGGCTGATGATGCAAGGCGCCAAAATAGCAAAGAGGGTGGTGGATTCTCGCTTGCGCGGGAATGACGAAGAAGAGGCGCGGAAAATGCAGGAGAGGAAAGCGGAGGCGAGAAGTTCCCAGTCGTTTTCTAGAGTTTATGTTCTACTTTAATCCGATCATAGGCTAAATTAAATGTTTGAGACAACCGCTTGCCAAAGACCAGCATTTCTTTGGGGAGGCCTTTGGATTGCAAGGCATGTGGGTGGTAGGTTTTTAGCAAATTGCGATAGGCTTGCTTGATGTCGCGATGGGAAGCGGCATCGGAAACCCCAAGCATCTTGTAGGCATCATGCAAGTCAAGATATTTAATATTGTGAAGCTCACAACACACTGTTGCTTCAATACTATTCAGTGTGATCTCATCAAGGCTGAGCTGCAGGGCTATTGTCCTAATCATTTGTTGTTCTGGGTTAGTCATGTTTCCATCTGAATAGGCAATTTCCATCAGGATCATCACCAAAATATTGAGAACTTCCGGTGTCTCATGGTATTGGTCTTGCAAATTACTGACCAGGGCAATCATATTCTTTTCAGATGCTTGCTTGCCACAGCGAAACAAATCTTCTGCTTGGCAACGCTGGTCTCTTTCAAGCTGCATCTCATTCATCAGATTCGTTATGGCTTTAATTTCTTCTCGTGAAATTCTGCCATCTAATTTAGCAAGATATCCACTGATTTCAAATAAGTTTGCTGAGATCTTTGCCAACTTAGATTGATTAGAATTAGTTGCCTCTGTTTTTCTTGTAGACTGATTTGCTTTCTCAGAATATGGATTCTGGCTTGACGAAGTGCTTTCTTTATTATCTTTAGACTTTACAAGAAGTGACGCCTCTATAGTATCTAAGGCAGATTTTGTAATTCCAAGCTGTGTAGCTATTTCCTTCATGGCAAGTCGTTCCTGTTCACTGATGACATGATCTAGATAAACAAATTGCATGAGAGTTTTCATCAATTCATGGAGTGATTCACAGTCATCTTTATATTCATTCTTTAAATTACTAAGCAGGGTAATTAAAGCGATGGTGGGTGCTTGTTTGCCCATACGGAATAAATCTTCCCCTTGGCGACGTTGTTCTCCATCAAGTTGCATTTTATTCATTAAATTTGCTGCAAAGCTGATCTCTTCTTGAGAAACCTTGCCATCGATTTTAGAAAGATGTCCCAGTGCCGTGAAGACGCTCGTAAACATCATCAATGATCTGTGGTCTCTTGCATCTGAATCACGAGCTTTTCTAATTGCGGCTTCAATAACTTTGATAACTTCTCTGTAGCTTTTCCTAGAAGCTTGCATCAGAGCGGTCTGTCCATATTTGTCCTGTACATTAACATCAGCTCTTGCATCAATAAGAGTCTTCACAATTTCCAGATGGCCTTCCCTGGAAGCATGAAACAAAGCAGTTCTTCCATGTTTATCTTTCTCGTCAACATTAACTCCCGCGTCAATTAGATCTCTAACAGCCTTTAGATTACCTCTTGAGGTCTGGCCAATCAGATCAGACATGTGGCTTGGGTCTGAACGATGAGCCTTTCCAGGTTCGGCAGCCTGAAGAATTTTGACAACTTCTTTGTGGTCTTGATCAGAAGCATGCATCAAAGCGGTCCATCCCCTTTCCGTTATTAAGTGAAGATCAGCGCCTGCATCAACAAGGGATTTTACAATTTCTAGATGTCCTACTCTGGATGCATGAATCAAAGCAGTCCATCCCTTTTCACTGGTATTTTCGGCTTGACCTTGCAGATTAAGATTAGCTCCTGCCTGGATGAGAGACTTGACAATTTCCAGGTGTCCATGTCTAGAAGCATGGATTAAAGCAGTCTTTCCATGTGTATTTTGTAGATTAACATCAGCACCTGCGTCAACAAGAGCTTTGACAATTCTTAGATAACCTTTCTCAGAAGAAATTATCAAAGCAGTCACTTTATACGATTTGCCTTTTGCATTAACATTAGCGCCTGCATCAATGAGAGTCTTGGCAATTTCTTGATAGCCATTATAAGTAGCATAAATTAAAGCTGTATATTCTTCTCTGGCCCGCTCTTTACCTTGTAAATTAAGATTAGCTCCTGCTTCAACAAGAGTCTTCACAACTCCCAGATGAGCATTCCTGCAGGCGTACATTAAAGCGGTATTCCCTCCATAAGACCTCTCATTACCCTGTAAATTAAGAGCAGCTCCTGCACCAACAAGAGCCTTGACAATTTCCAGATAACCTTTTTTAGAAGAAAGCATTAGAGCTGTGCGCTTCTGTTCGTCTTGTGCGTCAACATTAGCTCCTGCGTCAATTAGATTTCTAACAGCTTTTAGATTACCTTTTGAGGCTTGATCAATGAGGTTAGACATCGCAGGAACTACCCTGAGTTATTGAAATTTTAGTAGAAGAGCTGTCCAGCACCTGGCTTGTCTTGCAACTCTGCCAGTATCTGTTATGAATTGCAACACATTTGACGCCAACCCTGGCCCCTTAGCCTCCCCCACAGGCAATCCCCCAGCCCCTGCGCCCCATGTTTCCCCTCCATCTGGCTGCCTTAAATCCCACAGACCATGGTGACCCAAGCCTGGCCCTGGCCTGTTGGCGTGCCTTTGTGCTGGGCTTGGTGCAGGGTCTCACGGAGTTTCTCCCCATCAGCAGCACGGCCCATCTCAAGGCGGTGCCCCTCCTGCTGGGCTGGGGTGATCCTGGCGTGGCGGTCACAGCGGTGTTGCAACTGGGCAGCATTGTGGCCGTGATTGCCTATTTCCGGAAGGATTTGCGCCAACTGGGCTTGGAGTTGTTGCGGGGTCTGCGGCAAGGGCGGCTGGATGCCCCGGAGGCGCGGTTGGGGTTGGCCATTGCGGCGGGAACCTTGCCCATTCTTGTGGCCGGCCTCGCCATCCGGCTCTTTTTCTATGACGCCTACGGGGCATCGGTGCTCCGCAGCCTGGCGGGGATCGGGGTGGTGTCCATGGTGATGGCGGCTCTGCTGGCCTTGGCTGAGCGGATGGGGCGGCGCCGCTACGGTCTTAAGCAGGTGAGCATCACTGCGGGCTGGCTCCTGGGACTGGCGCAGATGTTGGCCCTGGTGCCGGGGGTCTCCCGCTCCGGCAGCACCCTCACAGCGGCGCTGCTCATGGGCTGGCAACGGGTGGCAGCCGCCCGTTTCTCCTTTTTGCTGGGGATTCCGGCCATCACCATGGCGGGCCTGGCGGAATTGGGGGAGGCCATCACCAACCCCAGCCTGGGGGGAGTGCTGCCCCTGGTGGTGGGGGTGTTGAGCGCTGCCCTTTCTTCCTGGCTGGCCATTGCCTGGCTGCTGCGCTTCCTGCAGCAGCACAGCACCTGGGTGTTTGTGGTGTATCGCCTGGGCTTTGGTGGGGTGCTGCTGGTGGTCAGTGGTTGGGGAAGTGGTTGATAATCGCTTCGGCAAACTCTGAACACTTCAGCGGGGGATCCACGGGGGGCTCCATCATGCGGGCCAGGTCATAGGTGACACAGCGGTTGGCGATGGCCTGGCCCATCCCGTGGTTGATCAGTGCAGCGGCCTCATGCCAGCCGAGGAATTCCAACATCATCTGACCACTGAGGATCAAGGAGCCTGGGTTAATGCGATCCAGGCCGGCGTGTTTGGGGGCCGTGCCGTGGGTGGCCTCGAAGATGGCGGCATCATCACCGATATTGGCGCCGGGGGCCATGCCCAGGCCCCCCACAATGGCCGCGGCGGCATCGGAGATGTAGTCCCCATTCAAATTGAGGGTCGCCAGAACGGAATACTCCCCCGGTCGCGTTTGCAGTTGCTGAAACACACTATCGGCGATGCGATCATCCACCATCACCATCTGGCGCCAACGGTCTCCACCATGGGATTCGCCAATGGCATCCAGGATGGCCCGCACCTCACTACAGACGGCCTGCTGTTTGGCGGGGGTGAGATTGTCGTAGCCGGGGTCAATGTTGCGGGCGTTGTTTTCCACCGACAACTGGGGATCCTTGGCCACATTGTCCAACACCCAGCTTTCCCGTTCCGTGATACAGACGGTGCGGAACTCCGTTGTGGCCAGTTCGTAGCCCCAGTCCCGGAAGGCTCCCTCGGTGAATTTCATGATGTTTCCCTTATGGACCAGGGTCACATGGCGTTTGCGGCCCTCCAGCCCCAGGGCATGCTGGATGGCGCGGCGTACATGGCGTTGGGTGCCCGCCTTGCTCACCGGCTTGATGCCCAGGCCGGAGCCAGGGCGCAGTTTGCGGTTCCCCAGTTTGCCATTGGCCGGAATCACCGTCTCGTTCAGGTGGCGCAGCAGGTCCTGACCGACGGGATCATCAGCGGCCCACTCCACGCCAATGTAGATGTCTTCCGTATTTTCCCGATATACCACCACGTCCAGCTCCTCCGGGCGTCTGTGGGGGCTGGGGACGCCTGTGTAGTAGCGGCAGGGCCGTACACAGCAGTACAGATCAAACAACTGCCGCAGCGTCACGTTCAAGGAGCGAATCCCGCCCCCCACGGGTGTGGTAAGGGGTCCTTTAATGGCAATACCGTATTGGCGGATGGCGTTCAGGGTGTCCTCCGGGAGATACTGGAGGTCCCCATAGGTCTGACAGGCCTCATCGCCGGCATAGACTTTGAACCACACCAGGCGCCGCCTGGGGCCATAGGCGGCCTGCACGGCTGCATCCAACACCCGCCGGGTGGCAGGCCAGAGATCCACGCCGGTGCCATCCCCACGAATGAAGGGAATGATGGGCTCATCGGGAACAATGGGGCGCCCCGCCTCGAAGCGGATGGGGGTCCCCTGTTGAGATGGGGTGAGCTTGGCGAAGCCGGACATGGTGGCGCTGGCAGGAGCGAGCAGGATTTGCAGCCCCTGGGGCCGCAAAGATCCCGCAAGTGTATTCACCTTATCTGCTGCTGGAGGGTTCGTCTCTGCCGGCGGCGATGCAGGACTGCCGAGCAGCGTCATAGACGTCAAAACGCTCCAGGTGGGTCATGCTCTCCAGGTCTGCCGAGGCCTCAAAATCGGCAACGAACTCGGACATGCCCTCTGAACTGAGCCCTGCCAGCACTTTCATTGCATGAAGAAGATCCTCAGCGCTCGTCCCCCGATAACGTTCAGGTTTGTTGCGCTTTTTCTGCCGAGCAGCGGCGAGAAAGCAGGGGTCAATCACTTGCCGCATGATTTCCCCTTGGATATCAATCACAGCAAAACCGGGAGGGGCAAGGGGACCCAGCAGCAGGAAAGCCATGACAAGCCATGGCGTAATGCGTCGGAAACTGGCAAGCGCAGCGCGACCCCACCAATGAAACTCCTGGCTGAGCCCATGCCCCCTCGTTCTGGGGAAATCACTGAAAAACCTCAAAACGCGCCCCCTTGCATCATTCCCGCTTTCCTTCGTCTCCCGTGACTTTGGAGATACACATCTCCCTACCCACACCATACAGCTTGAAACGCTCCTGGTGGGTCATGCTCTGCAGGTCCACCGAGTCCTCAAAGTTTGAGGCCAGCGTCAGCGGGTCCTCCGGGCTCAGCATTTTCATCATCTTGAGAAGATCATCATTGCTCATGCCCCTATAAAGTTCAGGATTCCTGCGCCTGGTTTGCTCGGCAGCGGCGAGAAAGCAAGGGTCAATGATCTCCTGCATGATTTCCCCCTGCGTGTCGATGTACGCAAAACCGGGGGCGACCGGGGACCCCAAGAGAATAAAAGCCACCACCACCAGCGTAATGAATTTGAAGAGGGTTGTGAAGAGACGCGGCAGTAAGGGTCCCATGGATGTGTTAAGTGAACTTGCTGAGATTACCATTCATGCCCATTTGCCATGGACCCGTTGCCGTGGTTGGCGCCGGCGGCGTAGGTAGCGTCACCGCCTGGTGGCTGGCCCGCTGTGGCGCCCAGGTGGTGTGGATTGCGCCCCAGGGTACCGGTCCGCAACGCGGTAGTTTGGCGGCTCTGGGGGTGTTGATGGGCCACTGTAGCCGGCGCCTCCGGGGCCGCAGTTGGCGGTTGCGGCGTGCCTCCATTGCCCTGTGGCGCCAATGGTTGCCATTACTGGATCCCAACTCTATCCCCCAGCAATGGGGGCTTATGGTGCTTTGCCACCAACCGGATGATGTGGAACAGCTTCAGGCGCTGGCGCGCCAGCGCCAAGGGGAGGGATGTCCCCTGGCCTGGCGCACCCGCGACCAACTCCTCAACCACTGGCCTGCCCTGGCGGCCACCGATTTGCAGGGTGGTCTCTGGTCTCCCCAGGATGGACAACTGGATCCTGGCCCACTCCTGGCCACCTTGGCCATGGGGGCTGAGCGCTTGGGCGTCCAGCGTTGGCCCGCCCAAGTGACGGGTCTGAAGCCCAGCGGTCAGGATTGGCGCCTTCAGTTGCAGGCAAGCGATCCCGACTGCCCCACAACCCTCTCGGTCTCAGCCGTAGTGCTTTGCCCAGGGTTGGGCGCCGGCCCGCTGTTGGCGGCCCTGGATCCGGCCATCCAGTTGAACTGGCCCATGAGCTCTGTGCTGGGCCAGGCGGCTGAACTCCACTGCCCCATGTTGCCACCACAGGGCTTGCCAGGGCCTGTGGTGTGGCGTGGGGTGCATCTGATTCCTCGTCCGCAGCGCCACCATCTGTGGATTGGGGCCACTGTGGAGCCAGGGGACCGGAGCCAGGCCCGTTGTCTGGATCAGATGCTGCAGCTGGATGGCGCAGCGCCAGGGTGGCTGCAGGAGGCTCAGGTGGTGCGCCGCTGGCAGGGGCTCCGGGCCCGACCCATAGGCCGCCCTGCACCGCTGTTGGCAACCCTGGCCCCTGGCTTGTTGCTCACCAGTGGCCATTACCGCAATGGCATTCTTTTGGCACCAGCCACGGCCGCTTGGACTGCCCAGCAACTGGGCTTTCCAGCGCCCGAAGAGTGTTCTGGACAGTCCAGCATCCGGGATGGGAACTGACAACGGGGATGGGAATGAATCAACGGCTGATCTGCCCTTGCGTTTTTCCGGTCAGTTGTTAGAAGGATAGGTGTTGCCTTGGAATGGGGTTTGTCCATGTCGCCCAAACAGCCGTCCCCTCAACTCCTGGCCTCAAGACGGCTATGGCGGGTCAGCCGGGGCGATAGCCTTGCCACTATCCCCTCGGCTGAACTGGCCAAGGCCTACCTTACGGGGGAAGACGTTTATTTGGGTCAAGGACGGTGGTGGAGGTGGGCGCGTGACGGTGTCCCCAGTTGGCTTGCATCTTTTCTTGCGGAAACAGGTCTTCTTGGGGCATGAGCCTGTTGCTCCCATCAATCCCCCAGGCAGTGAATACTCACCACCCGTGTTTGGGGTCTGGTGCGGTGCTCGATGAGATAGACGCCCTGCCACTGGCCAAGGAGCAGGTGTCCATCCGTAAAGCTGAGATTGAGGTGGGTATTGGTGAGCATGGTGCGAATATGGGCAGGCATGTCATCAGGCCCCTCATTGCTGTGGCCGTAGGTGCGAACAGACCCGTAACCACTGAGGGGGCGAGCACCTTCTGCGGGGGCGAGGGCATCCAGGTGGGCCAGTAGATCCGTGAGCACACTGGGATCGGCGTTCTCGTTGATGGAGAGGCTGGCGCTGGTGTGGAGACAACTGAGGCAGATGAGGCCCTGCCCCAGGCCACTGTCTTCAAGAACAGCAGCAATATGGCGGGTGATGTTGATGAAGCCTTGACCAGAGGTTGAGAAGTTGAGTTGCTGCAGGTATTGGGCCATGGGCGTTCAGGTGGCGGACATGTCGGACACCACCACGGGCAACCGCTTCCTCAGGGAAGAATCCCGTTCCCGTTGCCCCCCTTCCTCCTGCTGGTGGACAAGGGTCAGGGCCTCTTGCAGCAAGGAATCAAATGCCCCCCCCGGGAGCCGGTGGCGCGCCACTTCCATGAAGGTGCGGGAGAGGGACTCACCCGCTGCGGCCATCAACTGGGGATTATTGCGACGGTTGTTCTGCTCCTCTTCAATGGCCTTCATGAAGCGGGCGGTGATATCCCGCTTGGTGCAGGCGCGAATCACCGCATCCCGTGGCGTGGTGTCCAGATCCGCCTCCAACTGGGCAATGCGCTGCTCCAGGCTGGCAAACACCTCGCCGGCTTCCCGGGCCAGATTGGCCAGTTGACCATCACTCAGCTTCGGTAGATCCGCCACATAGACCCTGCCATGGTCGTTCAGGGTGAGGAAGGGGGCCCGGGGCGTGACGGGGGCGCTAGAGGGGCTGCGCAGGGGAGGCCGAAGCTGGGGGCGGATGGGGGGCTGGAGATTGGGTAGACCGGCGGAACTGCGCCGGCGGGTGATGCGATTGGAGGGGAAGCTGGAAGTCACCGTTAAATCAGGTTAGGGAATGTATGAACGCTGTTCACACTTTCATTCTGCCATAGAAGGCCGATTCTGCCATGGGAGGCGGCCCTCGACTCCACCGCTGGCCCCTTTCAATTCCCTCTTCCCGACGGACAAAGCAGCGCCTAGGAGGGCAGCCCCTCCAAGGGTCCCCGACCGGCCAGGACTTGCCCAAGGCGCCAGCACCGCTCACCACAATCCCGGCCGCAGGCCATGGCCTCATCCATCCTATGGGGAGGCACCACCAGGCAAAAGCCGATGCCCAGATTGAAGGTGTTCCAAAGGTCGGCCTCTGGAATCCCTCCCTGCTGCTGCAACCAGCGGAACAGGGGAGGGATGGACCAACTGCCTGTATCAAGGGCCAGATGCAGGTTGGCGTCTTCGGGAAGACAACGGGGTAGATTCCCTGGCAATCCACCACCGGTGATATGCACCATCCCATGGAGGGGAATGCCCCGCTGGCGCAACTGGCGCACCAGCGGGGCATAAAGGCGGGTGGGCTCCATCAGTTGTTGAGCCAGTGTCATACCCGGCTCCGGGCCCAGGGCATGGGGGTCCACGCCACTGTGGTCCAACACCTGTCGAATCAAGCTGAAGCCATTGCTGTGGGGTCCTGAGCTGGCAACAGCAATCAACTGGTCCCCCGGCTGGATGTGGTGTCCATCCACTAGGGTCGGGGCATCCACCACCCCCACGCAAAAGCCGGCCATGTCATAGCGGCCGTCGTCATAGAAGCCGGGCATCTCTGCGGTTTCTCCCCCCAGCAAGGCACAGCCGCTGATGCGGCAGGCCCAGGCCATGCCCTCCACGGCCGCCACCAACTGATCAGCGATCAGGTGGCCACTGGCAACGTAGTCCAGAAAGAACAGGGGGTCTGCACCGCTGGTGACCACGTCATTCACACTCATGGCCACCAGATCAACCCCCACCTGCCGGTGGTAGCCCCATGCTTGCGCCAGGGCCAGCTTGGTGCCCACCCCATCGGCCCCGGCCACCAGCAGGGGCTGTTGCAGACCCGCGGGCACATGGCAGAGTCCGCCAAAGCCCCCCAAACTGCCCACCACTTCAGGACGGCGCGTGCTGGCTGCCATGCTGCGGATCCGGGCAACAAAGGCATTGCCCGCTTCAATGTCCACGCCTGCGCTGCGATAGTCCATGGTGGAGCCTTCAAAGTCTCGGGTTGATGATGTGGTGATCCTGCACAGCAACAGTGAATTGGACCAGTGGCTGGCCGCTGCCCCTGGCCCGGTTCATTTTGTTCCCACCATGGGTGGACTGCATCCCGGCCATGAGCAGCTCATCCGTGCAGCCCGTGGCCCAGGGGCGCGGGTCCTGGTGAGTGTGTTTGTCAACCCCACCCAATTTGCAGCGGGAGAAGACTTTACGACCTACCCGAGACATCCTGATGGAGATGGGCAAAAGGCGGGCGCCGCCGGTGCCGATGCCATCTGGTTTCCCGCGGTGGAGGACATTTACGGTGATGCCAAGGCTGGCCACGCCAAGGCTGGTCCCCAGCTCAAGCCATCCCTGATCCGGACCCTCTGCGGTCCCTGCCGACCGGGCCATTTTGCGGGGGTGCTCATGGTGATGGAGCGGCTCCTGGAGCGGGTGCGGCCCACCCTGGTGGCCATGGGGGAAAAGGACTGGCAGCAACTCACGGTGTTGCGCCATTGCCTTCCCGCATTTTACGAGGGGCGCTGCCGTCTGCTGCCGGTTCCCGTGGTGCGGGAGGAGGATGGTCTTCCCCATAGCTCAAGGAACAGCCGCCTCAGCCCGGCGCAGCGGCGGCAGGCCGCCCTGTTGCCCCAGGCCCTGGGAAACGCAGAGGCCGCGGTGCATGGGGGTGAGCGCCGCGCCACGGTCCTGGAACAGTTGGTGCGCGCCCCCTTGGAGTCTGCAGGGCTGCCCGTGGACTATGTCCAACTGGTGAATCCCCTCACCCTGCAGCCCTGCCCGCACCTGGATGGGGTGGCCATGTTGGGGGTGGCGGCCCATGTGGGCCCAGCCCGTCTGCTGGATCACAAATTCCTGCTGAGCCGCAAGCCCATCATCGCCATTGACGGGCCGGCGGGAACGGGCAAAAGCACGGTAACCCGCCTCCTGGGAGGGCGGCTGGGCCTCCTCCATCTGGACACCGGCGCCATGTATCGTGCTGTGGCCTGGCTCATGCTGGAGCGCCAGCAGCCCATCCATCCCGATGGGGCCCTGCAGCAGTTGCTGGACGCCATGGAGTTGCGGCTTGCCTGGGGAGACCATGGGCAGCAGGTGATCTGCATCAATGGGGTGGATGTGAGCGATGCCATTCGCCTTCCCCGTGTCACCGCCACTGTTCCCCGGGTGGCGGCCCTGCCCCAGGTGCGCCAGGTGCTGACCCGGCAACAGCGGATGCTTGGGCAACAGGGGGGATTGGTGAGCGAGGGGAGGGATATGGGTACTGCCGTCTTCCCCCACGCAGAGCTGAAGGTGTATCTGACCGCCACCGTGGCGGAGCGGGCCCGGCGGCGGGCCGCCGATATGACCCAGCGGGGTCAGGCGCCCCCACCGCTGGCCACACTGGAGGCCCAGATTGCCGAGCGGGACCATCTGGATCGCACCCGCACGGAAGCGCCCCTACGGCCGGCTGAGGATGGGGTGACCGTGGCCACTGATGGGATCAGTGTTGAGCAGGTGGTGGATGAGTTGGAGGGTCTGTTTCGTCAGCGGGTGTCTTATGAGGGGTGGCCCGGGGGGCACCACTGACCCATGGCCTGCCAACGCTTCGGGGACTACCAGGATTCGGGCAGTTCCGCCGCAAAGCTCCTGGTGCGTTCAAATGCGAACGCACCGGCGACGCCGCCCCAGACATGGGTGTGGGTTTGGGGATCAAAGCCTTGATCCGTGGTGCGCAGCCAGCCTTCCCCCACTTCAAAGCAACTCACCAGATAGGTCTCGCGGCCGGCCCGCTGCACCCGGCAGTTGCAACCGGGCTCCACCTCGCCCCGGAATCCATCTCCTGCCGTCTCCACCAGGTAGGTGCAGCCCTGCAACAGGGTCAAATCCTGCTGCCGGATCCGGATCAGATGCTCCGGGTCCATGGTGGCGCCATAAAAGCGCTCTTCAGCGTGGAGGGCCCAATTTTCAATGATCAGGCCCTGCTCCTGGTGGTGGCGGACCCTCAACACACGAATGCGGTAGGGCTGGCTTGGATCCAGGGCATAGGCCTGCTCCAGCAGCAGAGAACCGGGGGCCAACTGGGGTGTGGGGCGGAACACAACCTGGATGGAGGCAAAGAGGGGTGGATTGGCCACCGCCTGTGCTTCATTGGAAAAGACGCCGCTGAGGCGCTCCAGCAGGCGGCGGGCGATCAAGGTCATGGCAGAACATCAAGCACGGGTCACAGGGGAGGGGGCCGCCAGACGGTTGAGGGCCAACCGGGCCCGTAGCCACACCACGGGCACCGCTTCCCGTTGAGGATCAGCCAATGGCTCAAGGATGTCCAGCAGGCGCTGCCGCTGGGCAGCGGGGGGCTGCCACCAGTGTTCCATGCTCTCCAGCCCCACCGCCACGGCATAGCGCACAATCCACTCTTCATCCCCGCAAGCGGCCTTGAGCTGGGGCAAAATCCGCTCAGCCAACTCCTGCCGCTGTTGGGCTGTGAAGCCATGGGGTTGAAGGCCACCCATGCCCCGGGCAGCGGCCCGCCGCACACTGGGACCAATATCCTGGGCCAGGGCCCGCTCCAGCAGCGGCAGCCCCCGCAGATCGCCAATCCCCGCCAGGGCCCGCACACTCCAGGCCCTGGCGCCATAGTTGTACTCATCCAGATGGGCGAGGATGGCCGGCACAGCGGCAGAACCAATGGCCACCAGGCCATCCACCGCCGCCACGGCTGCCCCAGGGTTGTTAAAGCCTAAAACCTGAATCAAGCAGGGGATGGCCATGGGATGGGGACAGGCGGAAAGGTCTTCCACCGCATCGGTGAGGTCATCTGCGGTCTGGGCAGCCTGCACGGCGTCCATGAGGACCTGCACCTGCCGGGAATCAGGAAGCGCGGAGGGCATAGGGGGGCTTAAAGAAGATCATCCATGGCAAGCAGCAGCTCAACCTCCTCCGGTGAGGGGGATGGGCTGGCCTGGTTCCGTGCCGGGCTGTTCTCCACCAAGCCCCGCAGGGCGATGAGCTTCAGGCTGTTCTCCGCCAAGGTCCGGGCAATGGCGGCACCCGCCAGGCGCCAGCCGGTGGCCCCCAGATCCAGCAGGGCTGCCCGCCGCACCTGGAGTTCGTTGTGTTGCAACAGATGGACCAGTTGCTCACCCCAGCCATCCTCCTGGGTGAGCTGCAGCAGGCTGCGACAGGCGGCGGAACGGATCAGCGGGCGTTCATGGTCTGCATAGGCCCGCACCACCGCCAGCAGCGGTTCGCGGTCCGTGATTGTGGACCCATCCTCCTCCTGCCACCCCAGGGCCCCCAGAGCTTCCAGGAGCGCCTCACAGGGTTCCATCAGCCGGCTGGTGCCTGGGCGTGGAGCCCCTGCCACCAACGGTCCTGGCGCCAGACGCCGCAGCATGGGCCGCCGCGCCTTGATGGCGCCCAACTGGCCCAAGGATCGGGCAGCGGCCTCCCGCAACCCATCATCAGAGGACTCCAGGGCTTCCAACAGGGGATCAGTGGCCCGGGAATCCGCCAGTTTGCCCAGGGCGCGGGCTGCATTGCGGGCAATGGGGTTGGGTTCGTCAATGCCGCTTGCGGGGTCCGGACGGGGACCCCGCTCCGCCAGGGCCTGAATCAGCAGGGGCACCGCCTCCGGATGATGGGAGCGCATCCGCCCCAGCCACCAGGCGGCGTAGTAGCGCTGGCCAGGATCCTCCAACTGGCGCAACCAGTCCAGAGCCTGGGCCTCATTGAGGGGTGTCCCTTGCGACATGGAAAAAACCAGAAAAAAGGAGCCCAGAGAGGGCTCCATCCTGACATTCAGGGCTGAACAGCCAGCCGAACGCCGAACCCAAGCAGGTTGAGCTCAGATGAGGGCGTTGATGGCGTAGTCGATGTAGGTGTTGGCTTCAGTGGCGGGATTACCGCTGAGGCCGTGGTTGGCCTTGATGTAAGCCAGGGCTTCCACGTACCAGGAGGGGGACAGCTCGAAGGTGCGGTTGATTTCCTCAAGGCCGGCAATCAGGTAGTCGTCCATGGGACCAGTGCCGCCAGCCACCAGGCAGTAGGTGACCATGCGCAGGTAGTAGCCCACGTCCCGGGCGCACTTGGCCTTGCCTTCGGGGGTGGAGGCGTACTGATTCCCCTGCATCTGGGTGGTGTAGGGGAACTTGTTGTAGACGGCCTGGGTGGCGCCGTTCACCAGGCTGTCGGCCTTGGCGGTGAGAGCCTTGGCGGCAGCAAGGCAGTCAGCGGCATGGCCAAAGCGGCCCAAGGCGGACAGCAACTCGCTGTTGGAGAGGAAGCGCGCCTGGGAATCGGCAGCGGCGACGGCTTCGGTAAGGGGGGTTTTCATGGAAAACGATGAAAGGAGCTAAGGGGATTGAAGTTAGGGCCTGGCTCAGGCCACAGCGGCGGCGGCGCGGTCGAAGTAGAGGCCGATTTCTGCAACGAGGGAGGTGCAGTCGCCGGAGGTGATGCCGGTGCGGTCGTTGACGATGGAGATGGCAGTGTCCTTCATCTTGCGGACGGACGCTGCAACAGAAGCACCAGGTACGCCCAGGGCCAGGTACGTCTCACGGAGACCATTCAGGCAACGGTCCTCCAGGGTGCTGGCATCACCTGTGAAGATGGCATAGGTGACGTAGCGGAGGATGATCTCCATATCCCGCAGGCAGGCCGCCATGCGACGACTGGTGTAAGAGTTGCCACCGGGGGCAATCAGAGAAGGCTGCTCGGCAAAGAGGCTGCGGGCCGCGCTGGCAACGATGCTGGAGGAGTTGGATGTGATGCGGTTCACCGCATCCATACGCTTGTTGCTGTCAGCAACAATGGCGGAAAGGCCGTCAAGCTGACCAGCATTGATGAACTCACCCCGGGCATCAGCCTGGGCAACAACCTTGGTGAAGGCGTCAAACATTGAAGAAAAGCTCCTGATCTCGACGGGGGGTCGAAGTGATGTTTGGCAAACAGATGCAGATAGAGCATCCACCTGACCTGGTCAGCACCCAAAAACACTGTCAATACTGAAGCACTGAAGCACTGAAGCACTGAACGGCTTTGGGGCTGTCCACCTTAGGCTCCATTATTCTTGGAGAACGAAGCCCCGTGCCGGTCTAACCTTTACAATCAGAGATACCCCGTGTACCCATGGAGACTGCCAACTAGCCTTACAGCCAATGGGGACCAATGGCTTGGTCGTAATGCCCGGTGCGGCGGAAGCGCAAGGCTCCGTGCTCTGATCCCCACCGCTGCTCATGGGTTCGGGGATCAAATCCCCGATCACGGCTGATCCACCGCTCCTCATCCATCTCCACCTCGCTTACCAGATAGGTGAGCTGACCATCCCGGGGAATCAGACAGCGGCAACCCGGCTCCACACAGCCCGTGAAGCCCCCCGTTTCATTGGCGCGAAAATCCATGGCGCAGCCCAGGCGGGGCGTGAGTTGTTCTGGCCGGATGGTGGCGCGGATGGCGGCATCCCAGCTGGCTCCTGCCGCCGCTACGGGATCCTTGAGGCTGTAGTTCTCTACGCGAACCCCCTCGGCTTGCCGCACCAGGCGATGGCCCCCCTGGCGGTAGGGGGACCACATGTCATGGTCATAGGCCTGCTCGGAGTAGTACCAGAGCGGCCCAAAGAAGACCCCCTCCAGCGGATGGAAGGCCACGTGGATATGGGCAAAATGCACCGGATCGGCCGCTGCCTGATCCCGGTTGGTGAAACGGCCTGCCAGGAGGCGGCAGAAACGCAGAAAGCAGTCATCATCCATGGCGGGTCATGGCTGGGGGATGGGTGGTGCCATTCTTGGCCTCAGGCGGCCCGCTGGCGGATCTCCGAAGAGAAGGAGGCCTGCAACACACCGCGGCCCGAGGAGGTGCGCATCAGCGCCACCCGCAGGCGCAGGTCATCAGTGGCGAACCATACCCGCTCTTCCGCACTGGCCCGCTCATAGGGCGTGACCAGCACAAATGCCCCATCATCACTGAAGCGGTAGTGGCCAACAGCGGGGATGGTCTCCGTATAGCCCTGGCTGCGGAGCAAGCGGCCGGTGGTGTTGCTCTCCGGAACGGGGGCCAGAATGCAACTGCCCTCGCTGGTGGCATTCTCGTCCCAGTCGGAGGTGCCCTGCCATGTGACGGAAAAGGGGCAACACATGGCGCTGGACTCCACATGGTTATGGACCAGGAGTTCCAGCACCCGGGGATCTTCCGCGGCCACGGGTGCAATCCGAATCTCGGACTCCACCTCCTCCACATGACGAAACGCCAGGTTGTGGCCACTGCGTTGGGCAGTCCAGACGCCGAATGAACGGGTCACAAAGTGCTCAATGGGGGAAGCCATGGCAAGCGCCCAGGGGGCTTCCCATTCTGGGGTGCAGAGCCGCACCCGGGGATCAATCCAGGCCACCAGCACGGTCATCACCACGCTGCCAACAATTCTGATTCAGGCCCGGTTGGGTCCGCAAGGCTTCCTGGGAGCTGAGGGTGACGCGAAGACCCTGGGCGGGGAACCCCGGAACAGAGACCTGGTGATCCCTGAAGCCGTTGGGATCCCATGAAGCCGGAAGATCGTTTGAAATGGCGTCACAATGCGTCTTACTGCTGGCTCCTGCATCCGTCGTTTCTACCACGGACAAGGTCTTGGCGCCACAGTGGGAGAATTTCCCAAGCACCACCAGCCCTGGGGGCCTTGACCACTGAATCCCATGCGTCCCCCCACCATCTACGATCTGTGCCGACCGCGCCAGGATGTCCTTGCGGGACGGATCCGGGATGAGGACTTCGCCGCCGACCTGAGTCAGGTGCTCAAGGGTACGGCGCCGGAACTCTACAAAGATCCCGCCCTATTCTTTGCCAACACCCACCCCACCCGTGGCCTCAAGGATTTGATCAGGGCGGTGGTGGGGCGGCTCACCGGCACCGACAACCAGTTGGGCAGCATCCTGCGGCTGGACACCAGTTATGGCGGCGGCAAGACCCATGCTCTGATTGGCCTCAACCATATCCTCACGGCACCCGAGCAGATCCCCAACCTGGCGGAGTTCGTGGATCCGGCCACGCTGCCCGGCCAACCGGTGACGGTGGCGATTTTTGACGGGGAGAACGCCGACCCCATGAACGGCCGGCGGATGAGAGGAGACATCCTGGCCTATACCCCCTGGGGGGAGTTGGCCGTGCAGTTGGCGGGGCGGGGTGGTTATGGACGCATCCGCAACAGTGACCGGTTGGGTGCGGCGCCTCCCGGAGCAGAAACCTTACGGGAACTCATGGGCGAGCGGCCCGTACTGATCCTCATGGACGAGCTGTCCATCTATTTGCGCAAGCTCAAGGGTCCTGCCGCTGGCCGGGCTGCTGAGCAACTCACCCCCTTCCTCACCGATCTGGTCAAGGCGGTAAACTCCGCCCCCAACGCTGTGCTGGTGTTCACCTTGGCGTTGGGCCGTGGTGGCCAGGCGGTGGATGCCTATGGGGAGGAGAACCAGCGGATTGATCGAATCTTTGCGGAACTGCAATCCGTGACGGGACGACAGGTCACGGCCCTCACCCCCACCAGTGAAGACGAGACGGTGCAGGTGTTGTGCCGTCGCCTGTTTGAATCCATCGACCGCAGTCGGGTGGGGGAAGTGGTGCGGGCCTACCAGGACCTCTGGAGCCGCCATGTCGAGGCCCTGCCACCCGTGCGGCAGAGGGATGATCGCGCCGAGGCGTTGGGCAATGGCTACCCACTCCATCCGGAGCTCATCGACACCCTGATGCAGAAAACCGCCACCCTGGAGAACTTCCAACGGGTGCGGGGCATGTTGCGGCTGCTGGCCCAGACCGTTGCCCAGCTTTGGCGGGAAAAGCCCGGTGACGCCACCGCCATCCACCTGCACCACATTGATCCCGGCAATGAACGGATCCGCATGGAGATCTCCACCAAGCTGGGGCTCCAGGCCTTCGTTCCAGCAATCCGGGCTGACGTGGCCCGCACCACGGACGAGGACGGTAAAGCCCTGGCCCAGCAACTGGATGCGGGTGAATTTGCAGGCCTTGCCCCCTATGGCTCCCTGACAGCCCGCACGGTGCTGCTCCACTCCCTGGCCTTCAACGATCCCCTCAAGGGTCTCAGCCGGCTGGAATTGAATTACAGCCTTTATGCCCCGGGGCTGGATCCCGCCTTTATCGACAAGGCGGTGCGCCACTTACAGGAGGCGTCGGAGTACCTGGACGACAGCACCACCAGCAAGCTGCGCGTTCTCACCGAAGCCAACCTCAACCAGATGGTGAGAAAACGGGAGGGACAGTTTGATTTGGAGACGGTCCGCCAGGAGTTGAACCGCCACATTGCCGCCATCTTTGCCAAGGCCAGGCAGTGTTTTGAGCCGGTGGTGTTCCCGGTCAGCCCGGCGGACATTCCCGACGATACGGATGGCCCCTACCTGGCGGTGCTCCACTGGGAGGGCCACACGGTGGCGCAAGACAACGTGCATCTACCGGAGTTGGTGGTGCGGCTGTTCAAGGAGAGGGGGGATAACGCCAACACACGGCGCAACCGCAACAACCTGGTGTTTGTCTGTGCCGATGGGCTGCAGGTGGACGACATGCTGCGCAAGACCCGCACCACACTGGCCCTGGGACAGATGCAGCGGGGGGACCTGTTCGCCAGCCTGCAGATCCACCAGCAGGAGCAGGTGAAAGAGCGCCATGGACGGGCGCAACAAGCCTTTGCCCTGGCGGTGCAGCAGGCCTATCGCCATGTGTTCTACCCCGAGCGCGGCCCCTGGCCGGAGGCGCCCCTTGTCCATGCCGCCATCACCGTCACCAATGCCAGCAGTGAGCCCGGCGTGGGGCAAAAGCAGGTGGAGCGGGTGTTGCGGGAAGCCGGGGAGTTGATTCTTCCCGATGACGCGCCGCCAGCGCCCAACTTCATGGCTGACAAAACCCCTTTGCGGCGCTGTGGGGTGATGAGCAGTCGGGATCTGCGCAATGAGTACCACCGCGACCCCGCCTTGCCCATCCTGATTGGTAATTTGGTAATGAGGTGCTCAAGAAGTGTCTGCGGATGGGGCTGGATGAAGGGGTGTTTATCTACAAGGAGGGCGAGCGGCTGGAGGGCAAAGACCAGCCGCCAGGGACGTTGAACATCAGCGAGGACGCCAAGGTCTACATGCTGGAGAAGGCGGAGGAGCTGGGCGTCTGGCCACCGCGCACTGCTGCACCTGAACCGTCACCTGTTGCGCCTGACTTGGCGTTCACAGGAGGTGGGGACAGCAGTAACGCCAATAATGCGGTGGCCGGCAGCCATGGCCACGGCGTGGCGCCATCCACAACCCCAACACCCCCAGGGATGCTGGAGCGCACCGGCAACATCAAGACGGTCCTCACCCAGTTGGCCCAGCAGGTGGGCAACTCCGGCAAGGGGGTCTGCTCCCTCACATGGCGAATGAACAGTGGTGACGGCTTTGTGCCCCTGGCCTTGCTCAAAGCCGAGCCGGGCGCCACGGTGCAGGTGGAGATGATGGAAGGGGGCTGGAGCAGTGGCGACGGCGCGGCAGAGTGGAGTTTCGAGTTCAAAGGCACGCCGAAGGAGGCCACCATCCTGCGCGACTTCGTTGAGGGACAATGGCGGCGGGGTGGCGAGAAGTCCCTGGACATCAAATACAAGCTCACCTATGCCCCGCCCCTCACCTGGAGCGATCAGGGTGAGGACTGGATCAGACGCCTCACCAGGGCAGGCCTGAGCACCCAGATGGCCACCATTGGCCTGGAGCTGAGCGGTCCATGACCATTGCCATCCCCTCAGGCCGCCCCGCCTATGAACTGCGCAGCCGCCAGCGGGGTCCCAGTGACCTGCTGCTGGAAGTGTGGCAGGTGCCCAGCACCGCCACCCCGGAACTCAAGCAGCCCCGCCGGATTGCCGGCCTCGGCGGCCATAAGCTCCTGTTGGTGGAGGGGGCCGTGCTGCGGCGCCTCAACACCGAGAAGGTGAGCCTCGCCAAGCTCCGCAAGGGGGAATCCCGCCGTGACCGGCTCTCGGAGGAGTTGGCCATGGCCATGGGGTTACTGTTCAAGCTGCTGGCCCCCATGCGCAACGTGATCGCCATGGACAACTGCGCCCGCGGCATTGACGCCATGGCCCGGGAAGAAGCTGCCTACTGGCTGGGCATGGCCATGCACCGCAAAAAACCCCGCCGGGTGCTGGCGGCTTTGCGGCTACTGCTCTCCGCCCACTGATGGGGGAGGGGCCATTCATGGGAGGGCGGCTCTGGATGGAAGACCATTGGCCCCAGTACAAGCTAGTCTCAGATCCGTGGAGGCCAAATGACGCAAAAGATGCTCACCGGGGCGGACCAGAAGGAGAGGTTATCTCTTGTCTATGTCAAGGCGCTAGCGGCGCGGGCAGGGTTCACCATCTCCGAACGGGACCTGGACCGGGACAGTATTGATGTGTCCATTCACGGAGGCGAGCCGCAGCATCCGGCTCTGGATCTGCAACTGAAAGCGACGGCAACGCTGGGCGCAGGACGGAACGGTTGCCGCTCATTTCCTTCATTGAGCATCAAAAACTACGACGATCTCCGCTGTCCAACCCAGACTCCTCGGCTATTGGTGGTGTTGGAGCTACCGCAGGAGGAGTCCCGTTGGATGATGGTCACCCCTGAGGAACTCACTCTGCGGCGTCGGGCTTACTGGCTGAGCCTGCAAGGGAAAGGGGAGGTCAGCAACAGGGTAACGGTTACCGTTCACATCCCTGAGGACAACCGATTGGATGTTGAGGCGCTGCAAACACTTATGGAACGGTCTCGGAAGGGGGAGGTCTTCTGATGAAAGCCACCATTCACGACCGGGAAGCACTGAAAGCCATTTCCCCAACGGCCCTTGCGGCCTATGCCCGTAGTGCTGGCTGGCAGCGGGGCGAGATCTACCGGGTGCATTCCCATGTTTACGCCGGCCAGGATCGGCCAGAGATCATTGTTCCGCGAACGGACCATCTGGGCGACTACGCAACCGTCGTTTCAACGCTGATCAAGGTCTTTGCCCAGGTGGCAGACCAGGACGAACGGACCATCTACCGGTCCTTGGTGACGGGTGACCGGGATGTGGTCCGCATCCGCGTTGCCGATAGCGACGACGGCAGCTTGGGCCTCAACGAGGGCGTTGACCTTGTTGGTGGCGCCCGCGATCTCATCCAGTCGGTTGCTTGCTCCCTTGATAACAACCCACAACCAGTCTACCGTGCTGGCGCAAACCAAAAAGCGAAGAGTTTATTAGAGCAGGTGCGCCTGGGGCAGACCCATCAGGGCAGCTTTGTCATTACGGTGTTGACACCGGTTGTGCCGCCGCTAGTGCAGCCACTGCAGCAAGAGCTATTTCCAGGCCTATCAGACGACTGGGGGGACGAGGGCGAGGGCGAGGATACTCCCATCCAGCGCAAAATGACGAGACGCTTGGTTGAGGCGCTGAAAGCAGCCCGTGAAAGCACCGAGAAAACAATGGCTGGTGACACTGATGCCTTTGCCAATCAGGTAGAGAACGGTGTCAGCGCGAATCTGTGCGATGCCCTGGTGCGACTCATTGGACCCTTCCCCAAAATGGATATTGGCGTCTCCTGGGCTCAAACCAGACTATCGTCCTTGCCTGAAGCGCTTGTTCAGTTCGGCAGGACAGATTCACCCATCCTGCAGGAAGCGGCCCGACGGTTTCGGGACCGGGCGCCGCGAGAGGGGGTTCATCTCCCCGGCTTTGTCCAACTCTTGAAGCGCTCGGAAACAAAGGATGACGGAACCGTCCATCTCACAACCCACATCGATGGCAAACAACAAGCTGTTACAGCAATCTTGGAACAGTCGGACTATGGGAGAGCGCTTCAGGCCCATAAGGACAAAGCGATGGTGGTCTTGACAGGTGACCTGGAACGCAAAGGCCAGCGTTGGCGGTTGCTCAATGCCCAGGTTGAGGGTGTCCTCCGCAATGAGAGCGAGGAGGAAGTGGCACCTGAAGGTGAGGAGTTAGCGGGGTGAGCCATGAGCCAGTATACTGTCAAGGCAGATCAAGGCAGAGAACTATGGTTAAGCTATCCCTGCAAGAGAAAGGGAGCAACACCATGACCCAAGCTGACCCAGCCGCCTGGCCTGGCAATGACGATGAAGCTGGACAAGGCCCTCAACTGGAGCCTAAGACGCTGGGGGATGATCCGCTTGACCAAGCGGCCAATGGCAATGAACGCAGTGAAGATGTCGAAGGCCTGGACTCAGACCCGGGTTCATGGGGTGACTATCCTCTGGACGAACTGCTAATCCGCAATGAGGTTCGGACCATCTATGAGGTGATTCGACGGATTGACCAGGAGGACAGGTACATCATGAATCCCGACTTCCAGAGGGATTTTATTTGGTCACTAGACAAGCAGAGCAAGTTAATTGAGTCAGTGATTATGCGTATTCCTCTGCCGGTCTTCTATCTGGCAGAGGATAAACAAGGGCGGATGATTGTTGTGGACGGATTGCAGCGTCTATCCACCTTTCAACGATTTTTAAAGAACCAATTAAAGCTGAAATTGCCACATCGAGATTCTCTAAACGGCAATTACTTTATGGATCTGCCAACCAAGCTCCAGAATCGAATCGAAGATTGTAATCTCATCTTCTATCTTATTGATGCAAAAGTGTCAGAGAGTGCCCAGCTAGACATTTTTGAAAGGGTGAATGACAGTGTTCCACTTACCAGGCAACAAATGCGCAACTGTCTGTATATGGGTGAAGGCACAAGGTTTCTTAAGGAGGAATCAAAGTCCCAAATCTTCTTAAAGGCAACCGGAAAAAGCCTCAATGAGAAAACCATGAGAGATCGAGAATTCGTGAATCGGTTCTGTGCTTTTCAGCTACTTGGTCATGATAGTTACTGTGCTGACATGGATAAATTTCTTGCTAATTGCCTCAAGCAAATGAACAACATGCAACAAGCTGAGCTTTCAGAACTGTCTGCACAGCTACACAGAAGTCTTAATAATAACTTTATCCTGTTCGACAAACATGCCTTCAGGAAGCACAAACCTAATCAAGACAAGCGAAGACCAATCAATGCCTCCTTGTGGGACGTGATGTCTACCGGTCTATCCCACTATGCAACGGACCATGTGCAAGACCATGTCAAGCCCCTCCGTCAGGTCCTCTACCGACTCCTGGCGGATCAAGCATTTGATGCGGCTATCACTCTTGGGACAAGCAGCACCAGGAGCGTGATGCACCGCTTCCAAGCAGCCCAACAAGCAATTCAGGAGGTTCTTGATGCTCACACAGCTTGATCTCAGGTATTTCAAGTGCTTCGCGTCCCTGCAACTACCCTTGGCCCCACTGACCCTGCTCTCCGGCACCAACGCTTCGGGAAAATCGTCAGTAATGCAGGCCTTGGTTTTGCTCCATCAGACCATGCACGACCATGAATGGTCGGATAAGCTGATGCTCAATGGCTCTGTCATTGATTTGGGCACTGTGGCGGATGTGGTTGACCAGGTTTACGGTCGTCGAGAGTGCATAATTGGCCTGCTGGATGACGAAACACCTTATCAATGGACGTTTACTGGTGAGCGTGAAGACATGGCCATGGCGGTGACCCAGGTTAAGATTGATGATGTGGAGGTAAAGAATCCGTCCAGTCTGCAAAGATTGCTCCCATCTTCCCATGGGAAAAGCTCCCTGACCCAACGGTTGCACCGGCTCACTTACCTGACGGCAGAAAGGATGGGACCACGAGAGTTGTATGCGCTTGACGCACCCCAGCACACCCCAGTTGTTGGCACTTGGGGAGAATCTACCATCAGCATCCTTTATTCTGGCCGTGACGATCAGGTGCTCCCCAAGCTGGTGTTGCCCGATAGACCGCCTACCCGACTCCGGCAGGTGGAGAAGCGTATGCAACAGTTCTTCCCCGGCTGTGTGCTGGACCTCAACAAGGTTCCCCGCACAAACAGTGTCACCCTGGGGATTCGCACCTCCAGCGCTACGGACTATCATCGCCCCGTCAATACCGGCTTTGGCCTTACCCAGGTGCTTCCTGTGGTTGTGGCTGCCCTATCGGCCCGGAGGGAAGACCTGCTGCTCATTGAAAACCCTGCGGTACACCTTCACCCTGCTGGACAGACCAGGATGGGGCGTTTTCTTGCCGAGGTGGCGGCAGCAGGGGTGCAGGTGCTGGTTGAGACCCACAGTGACCATGTGCTGAACGGCATCCGGCGGGCCGTCAAGGACAAAACTCTCCCCAGTGAGGATGTCAAGTTGCATTTCTTTCGGCCTCGGTCTGAACAGCCAGAAGGCACGGCATCTCAAATGGCGCCGCAAGTGGAAAGTCCCGCTATCGATGCCAATGGCAACCTTGATCGATGGCCAGACGGGTTCTTTGACCAGTTCGACAAAGATATGAACTATTTTGCGGGGTGGGACTGATATGGATCTTCTGTTTAACGATCTCTCGATTCACGAACAATTTCATGACCTCGACTCATTTCACCAGGCTCTTGAGCGGCTGATGGAAATGCGTGCCGCTGCGAAGCGTTTCGATCGGGAAGTGTACTGCAATAGCAATCTTGTCAACAGCAGTCCTGATCAGAGATTCTCAATGCAGCAAACGATCAATCAGTTGGAGGACAAGAATAAACGCCGAGCAATCATGCTTTGGCTCACTAAAGGCCCATTCTGGGATGCCCAGGAACAACGCAAGCATAACGAGAACGATTTACTGAAATGTGTCAATAAAGATCACAAAGTTGTTACGGATACTGCAGTTGGTGAGGCTGCATTTCGAATGTTGGGCGGTTCTGCGTGCGGAATTGTCAGCATTAAGCCTTCCGATTGGGAGTTCTCCCCTGTGAATGTTATCTATCGAGACGGTAATGGCCAATCAGGAGGCCAATCGGTGGACATTGACAACTTTCTGGATCTCAGCACATTAAAGAGCAACTTACAAGATGTAGAGCCACTAATTCGTTCATGGAGCGCCCTAAAGAATACTGCGTTAAGCCAGTTCAGTAGACTGACTTTTGCAGAGGACTGCTTTGAGCCACTTGCTAAACTTCCTTTTGCTCAGTGCTCGGCAAAGACTTTGGTGGCACGTCTTGATGTTCTTAGTCAACTTGCCGATGCACGTGACAAAGACGGAGCGCAATCAGTAGAAGATCAACAAATTTACAAAAAACACTTTACGGGTAAGGCTGCATGGTTTAGTGACTCATCAGAGACGGAGAAGCAGCGTTTCAAAGAGAAGCTGATCTTCCCCCATCCAGAGCGTCCTGACCATCAGCTCTTTTGCCCTTACCATGGTAAAGAGCGACATTTACAGCTTCGCCTCCACTTCTCCTGGCCCATCCAACCGGGACAACCAGTCTATGTGGTCTACATTGGTCCCAAGCTGACAAAGAAGTGATGTAAGGGTGAGAAAGGCTTAATCTGCGAAGCGTTAAGTAGCGTTGGGGGGATGCCAGATGGGGAGGCATGACTGGCAGCCCTTGGGCAGGCGTGGATAACAAGCGGCACTGTGCCCTTTACGACACTAGTGAGATGTAGCCCGTGGCAAAGTGTGCGTGGTCTTGCCGTTTCTGCTGCCAGGGGGCGGGGAGACAGGTCTTTAACGCTCTGATGTGCATAAGTAGAGATCACTAGTGGTTTCCCATTACGTCAAACTGGGCCATCCAGCCATCACTCAGAACCTGCATCCAGGCCCCATTGGCAAAACCTCACCTACGCTTGGTGAATTGGGCCATGGGGAAAAAGCTGCCTGCTGGTTGGGCATGGGGCCATGCATGGCAAGACACCCCGCCAGACGCTGGTGATCCTGCTCCTCCCGGTTGCGCCCAGTCAGTCGTGGCGGCCAAGCTGCTTGACTGCAGAAGACCAATGGGCATCAGCCATTTCCAACTGATGCCACGCTCCATGGGGTGCTGTGATAGCTTGGGCTGCCATTCCACCTGGAACCAAGCCCATGGGATCAAGAGAAGCCTGTTCAGTGGTCAGGCTGGCACCACCACCACCCACTCGTCGCCTTGCCCATGGCGCCCGCACTGCCAAGGCGGGAAACAGCCCACCACAGACGGGAAGCGCCGTGGGCTTCCGCAGGTTGATCCCCATGATGGCAAAGGCGTTGAGGAGCAGCAATGGCTAACCATGAGGCTTCCGTCGCTAATGAGACGCCGCAGTTTGGGCAGCCCAACGTCCGCCTTGAGGTGCAGGACTTCGGGCCTGTGGCGCATGCCAACATCCAACTGAGGCCGCTCACCGTATTTGTGGGACCAAGCAACACGGGGAAGACCTATCTTGCCCTTCTGATCTATACACTGCATGGTGTTTTCGCAGGCTTTCCCCGGTTTCCCCTGCCCGAACGCTGGTACATGGATCTCCACATGCCGCCGGGTTACTGGGAACCAATAGAGATTCCAGGAAAGACACTTGAGGAGATGCGTAAAAAGCTCATCACCCAGAGAGGGCAAATTAAATTCTCGGAATTACCTCACTTTGTACACAATGAGTTAGTATCTCATATTAACGATCCTAACCAATTTAGCTCTGATTTATTATATCGACTCCGATACTGTTTTGATGTTGAATCAGAACTAGAGCTTATGCGCCAGTCTTCGTCCGGTAGATTGAGAGTGTCTTTGAATGTTAATGATCTAAGCGGAGACCTTTGGCAATTCGCTGTGGAGTCGTCCAGCGACGAAGCTTCGGTAAGCGGTAGTGTTCAAGACATTCTTTTACAGGGTGGTAACAGAGGAATCAATAGCCGAAGGAACGACAGGTTGCTTCAGCTACTTCGCCAGATCGAGAGGGCAGAAGAGATTCCTCCCTTGGCCTGGCATGAATTCCTGGTGTTGCTGATCAATCCAGATGCGGAAAATCAGTGGGCCAGTGACGTATTCTATGTGCCCGCAGTGCGCGGTGGCATCATGGAGAGTCATCGGATTATCGCTAGTGCTTTGGTTGGCCGCTCTTCATACGCGGGCTTTGAGCCCACTCCACAAATTCCCACACTCCCTGGCGCTATTGCCGACTTTGTGCGGAGGCTCATCCTGTATGATGAACGCCAAAAAAATTCTAGACTGGCGGCTTCCGAGCAAATTGCCAAGTTGGCAAAAGATCTTGAGAAGAATATACTTTCTGGAGATATTCTTATCGACCAATCTACAACTGGAGGTTACCCAGAGTTTGTCTATCGTCCCCAGGGAATACAACAAAGCATCCGGTTGAACCGCACCTCCTCAATGGTGTCCGAGTTGACGCCAATTGTCTTGTTTATGCGTGGCTATCTCAAGCCTGGAGACACGCTCATCATCGAAGAGCCGGAAGCCCACCTGCACCCCGCCGCCCAGACCCAGATGGCGAAAACCTTGGCCGCCCTTGTGCGTGCCGGTGTTCGTGTAGTGGTGACCACCCATAGTGACTGGCTGCTGCAGAAAATGGCCAATCTGGTAAGGGAAGGGGAATTGAGGCAAGCGCAAGGGGAAGATTCTGAACCGGATGCTTCGGCTCCATGGCTGGATCCCCAAGAGGTGGGGGTCTGGTTGTTCAAGGACAGCCAAGACGGAGAAGGGACAACGGTGCAGGAAATTCCCTTTGACCGGGTTGATGGCCTGGAACCAGAGGACTACGCCGACGTGGCAGAGACTCTGTACAATGATTCTGCGAAATTACAGAATCAGCTTGAGCTAATCAAAAGCCAAGGAGGAATCATCAATGAATGATATGTTGAAGTACATACAAGACAAGATTGGGGCTGAACACTGCCGCCAGTTTTGCTCTAAGGACAATTGTAAAGTTGATCTGAGTGGCACACCATCACCCCGCTTAATTGTCGACCCGGAAAGTAAGGAGGGTGAGGGTCTGGTCAATTATTTTCCCGATAACGAGAAGAAATGCGATTCAATCCTCTTCTTCCAGAGTCCCGCCGGTAAATTGGTGGTTGCGCCCCTGGAATTTAAGACTGGGGAAGTGAAAGCAACTCCCATCAGCGAAAAACTGCAAGCCGCCGCGTGTTTTGCTGAACGTATGATCCCGGAGTCATGCGGTTCTATTTGCCATCCAATTTTGTTTCACGCCGGGGGTCTGCACAAGGATCAGCTAAAGAAACTAAATAGGGCAAAAGTTCGCTTTCGGGGGGCTCAGTTGACGATTCAGACGGCCAAATGCGGCCAGTCAAGGAATTTGGCAAAAGCACTGTTTGACGGGCGGGGGCAATCGCCAGACAGGAAAAAGCGATGACCATCAAAACTGGCCCAGCCGTAGCAGCACAACAAATCCTCCCCTGGCGGAGGATATAGCCAGAGACTGCTTCTCGTGGCCATAAAGCACTTGCTCATCATGGGTGGGGAAAGGATTGATCATCATCAGATGTCCTGTCTCCGTCCCAAGCCATGGTTGATGGTGGCTCGCGTCCATGTTGGAACTCCGGCCCCAAGGAAATCACAATCTTCCGTCAAGATTGCACACCCGAGCTTGAGGGCCAGGGCCACTTCTTGCCAATCATTGCAATCACGTTGGCCAATGCGCGCTTGGGCTTCCTTGGCAAACGGTTCCAGTTGAGAATCATGGATGACAGTGACAAGATCACGGAAGTAGGTCAACAGCTTTTTAAGTCTTTCCCCAAGCACCCTGTTTTTCTCATAATACTTCTTGGTTTCAGATAAGCTTTTTTGTGTAACATAAAAGATGGCGGACTCATTATACGTGATGACAAGCTTTGCCATGTTCTCAAAACCTAATGCTATGAGCACACTTGCATCAATGACAATATCTATGCGGTTTTTCATGGGGCTCAGTTGGACCAAGCAAGTTTAATGATTATCCTTGATTAAACAAGTTCAGCCTCTAATGGCCTCCTGGGGGTGTTGTCTGGCAAAAAGGGGTGCAGGGAATCCTTGTCATCAGGAATCGTAGCAGTGTCTTGATTCTGGCGCCGTTGTCTTCGCCATTTAAGAAAATCTTGAATCAAGGCGTCTTCGGAAGTGAACCCCAGCCGCTCAAGCTCAGCCTGCATCTCACGAGCCGCTTCCACAAGAGGATGCTCAGCCTGGGCTGTCATGGGCGCCAAGATCACCCCCAGCGAGGCGGGAAGGGAAATCAAGAGCGGCAGCCAGGACTTCATGGTTAATGGCGGGAGAGAAGGCCTTTATCTCCACCTTATCACAAAGCCACCGATGTTCTGGTGATCTGCCCAGAGGGGCGCAGCTTGGCTTCTGCCCTGGCGCTGATGCCAGCCCGCTGCGCATGGGACTGCCTCTGCCATCCATTTCCAACCCATCCCACTCCCATGGCTTCGCGGCCTCTGGCGGCCTCTGCGGCCCCTGCAGTGGCAGATCCGCGCCTAACTGGCATCCCTGCCGTTGAGAAGGATTTCCCATGGGGCTGCTTGGGCCTGCCCCATGATCAGGTTCTATTGCCGGGATGCCCTGGATCGTGCTGAACTACTCCACCCCCAGGGCTGTAGCACCCACCCTTCGCTGAGTGGGCACGGGAACTCCATGGGCCGGGAACTGGCGCCCTAGGCATCCCTTCGGCCATGCCGGCCATGGGCCGCGTGATGGACCAGGATTCAGCGGTTCATCCCCTCCCATGGGGCTGCTTGCCATCCATCTCCAACCCCATGCCCCACGCCCATGGCTTTGCTGCCCTCTGGTGGCCTTTACAGCCCTTGCAGTGGCGGACTATGTTCCTGAGGGCATCCGTGCCGTTGAGAAACATCTCCCATGGGGTTGCTTTGTCTTGCCCCATGAAGTGCCCGCTTGCCGGGATGCCCTGGATCGTGCTTCCTGGACCCTGAACTGCTCCATTCCCAGGGCTGTGGGCTCACCCTTTGCTGAGTGGGTACGGGAATCCCATGGGCTGGAAGCTGCTGCCCTGCGCTCCATCCCTTCGGCCATGCCGGCCATGGGCCGCGTGATGGACCAGGATTCAGTGGTTCATCCCTTTCCATGGGACTGCTTGCCATCCATCTCCAACCCCATGCTCCGCTCCCATGGCTTTGCTGCCTCTGGTGGCCTTTGCAGCCCTTGCAGTGGGACCATGCGCCTGGCGACATCCCTGCCATTGAGAAGGATTTCCCATAGGGTTGCTTTGTCCTGTCCCATGAAGTGCCCGCTTGCCGGGATGCCCTGGATCGTGCTTCCTGGACCCTGAATTGCTCCATCCCCAAGGCTGCGGGCCACCCTTCGCTGAGTGAGCATGGGAACTCCATGGCCCGGGAACTGGCGCCCTGTGCTCCATCCCTTGGGCAATGACGGCCATGGGACACATGATGGACCAGGATTCGGCGGATTCCTCCCCAGGGCAAACGAGGTGCGCTGAGGTCACGTCCCTGGATCTGCCCAGGCTCTGGAGGCATGGGAGTCTCTGTGTGCTGGGGGCCGCAAGGATGAGCCTGCCAACTCGGCAATGGCCATCCCACCGCGAGCCCTCTGGGGGGGGGCGTGGGAGGATGCCTCGCCGCATGTTGCTCCTGCTCTCCATCAACTGATTTGAATCGGCCGGTGGTGCAAGGGCTTACCAGTTGGGTGTCTGTGCGTTGTCATTGGCGCTAAGCCCACAAAGAGATGACCCAAGGACTGTCATGCACTGGTCCCAGGCTTCCCACCCAGGATTCGCCCCCACGGATGACCAACCGCCTGATCGAGTCGTGGCTGCCCATCGCCGAGTTGGGGGAGGAGAGCGTGCGGGAGCGCCGCTCCATGACGGCGTTGCCACCCATCTACTACCTCCATGTCTGGTGGGCACGGCGGCCCCTGGTGGCTTCCCGGGCGGCGGTGCTGGCCTCCCTCCTGCCCGCTGATGCCGACCGCAAAACCTTCATGCACATGCTGGGGATTCATGGGGATCCGGTGGCGGCGAAGCGGCGCATTGCCAAGGCCACACGCGAAGGAGTTCGACTTGGGGCCGATGCCTACGGCTACAGCCGCGCTTTCAGCTACCTGCCCAGCGAGAAGGAAGCATTCTGGCTGTTGGAAGAAGCGCGGAAGCTGGGTATCGCCAAGCCCACTGTGCTGGACCCCACGACTGGAGGCGGCGCTATTCCCTTTGAAGCCCTGCGCCTGGGATGCACCACCTATGCCAACGACATCAATCCAGTGGCGGTGCTGGTGGAGAAAGCCACCTTGGAGTGGCCAACGAAATTCGGTTCTGCTCTGGTGGATGAGGTCCAACGCCTTGGCCATGAACTGGCGCGTCGTGTGCGCGAGCGGCTGGGTTGGGTTTTTCCTCCTGAGCCTTTAGCCGACTGCCGTCCAGATGGCTATCTATGGACCCGCACCATCACCTGCCCCTATTGCGGCGGCAGGGTGCCCCTTTCCCCCAACTGGCGGCTGGCGCCCGACGGCACGGGGGTGAAGGTGGCGCCCCACCTGGGGGCCGGACCGGGGGATACCAGCCGCCACTGCGGGTTCGAGATTGTGGCAGCGCTGGGGGAGCAGAGCGCGGGCACGGTGAAGGGGGGAGACGCCACCTGCCCCTATCCCGATTGTGGCCGGGTGATTGACGGCCAGCAGGTGAAGGCCCAGGCCCAGGCTGGCGGCATGGGGGAGCAGTTGTTCGCGGTGGTGTTCAAACGCAAATTGCCCACGGAATACACCAAAACGGGCAAGCCCAAAAAGGCCAAATGGCAGCGGGGCTACCGGGCGCCACGACCGGAGGACGACAACAGCGCCGCCATCGCCGCCGCCTTGGCCGACAAGCTGCCGGAGTGGGAGGCGTTGGACATGGTACCCAATGAGCGCTTTCCCGAAATCTGCAACGACGACCGCCCCATCCAGTACGGGATGCCCCTCTGGCGTGATTTATTCTCACCCCGCCAACTGCTGTGCCACGGCACCAGCGTGGAGATATTCCGGGAGCTGGTGAATGAGGAGTCTGCAAACCCCGAAGGCTTGAGTGACTGCACCCGGGCGGCGCTGGGGTATATCGCTTTGGCGTTGGATAAGCTACTTGACTATAATTCGCGCTGCGTTACTTGGCACGCCAAACGTGAGGTTATGGACCACACTTTCCGCCAGCACGCTTTCCCGATCAAATGGTCCTATGCGGAAATGGCATGTCTTGTTGTGGGCCTTGGCTATGATTGGGCCTTCAATCAGGTTGCCAAGTGTATTGGTGAATTAATCGCGTTGACTTCACCGAACCCATCAGTCCCTCCAACCTCTGGCCCTTTACTATCAACAACCAGCCCAGCAGTTGGGAGCAAAATAGCACCCCCCGTGGTGATCTCCTGCGGCTCCGGGGATTCCATGACCCACCTGGCGGATGGCGCGGTGGATGTGGTGGTGATGGATCCCCCCTACTACGACAACGTCATGTATGGGGAGCTGAGCGATTTCTTCTATGTGTGGCTGAAGCGCACCGCCGGATTGCTTTATCCCGATCTTTTCATGGCCCCGCTCACCGACAAGGAGAACGAGGCAGTGGCCAATCCAGCGCTGCACCGGGGTAAAAAGGGTGCCAAGGCGTTGGCGGGGCTGGACTACCAGCAGAAGATGGCGGCCATCTTTGCCGAGTGCCGCCGGGTGCTCAAGGGGGATGGGGTGATGACCGTGATGTTCACCCACAAGGCCACCGGCGCCTGGGATGCCCTCACCAAGGGGCTGATGGATGCCGGTTTTGCCATCACCGCCTCCTGGCCCATCAATACCGAGGCGGAGGGCTCTTTGCACATCAAGGACAAGTCCGCCGCCAACAGCACGGTGTTGCTGGTGTGTCGCCCGCGACCGGCCAAGGATCCTGCCGATGGGGTGCGCTATTGGGAAGACCTGGAACCCCGCTTGAAGGCGGCCGTGCGCCAACGCATTGCCCAGTTCCAGGCGGCGGGCATCCGCGGCGTGGATCTGTATCTCTCCTGTTTTGGCCCGGCGCTGGAGGAATTTTCCCGCCATTGGCCTATCAAACGGGGCCAACCCAAGCCCATGGATGAGACGGGCAGGCGGCGGGGGCGGCGTCAAACCACCCTGGATGAGCGGTTGGCAGACCATGACCCCTACGCCGTTACCCCTGATGACGCCCTGGATGCCGCCCGGCGGGAGGTGAAGGCCTGGCGCATGGAAACCCTCGCGTCCGGTCGGCGGCATGCCCGGCTGGATCCCCTCACGGAGTGGTTTGTGCTGGCCTGGGATGCCTTCGCGGCGCCCCAGTTCCCCTACGATGAGGCCCTGCGCCTGGCCCGGGTGGTGGGTCTGGATCTGGACAAGAAGGTGGTGGGGACGTTGGCGGAGAAGAAGACCAGCAACCTGATCCTCTGGGATAGCTCCACCCGGGCCGGCAAGGGCAAGCTGGGGGCGCCTGACGGCGGCCGCGCCTGGATTGACGCCCTGCACCATTGCGCCCACCGGGCCAGGGCCACGGACCTCAATGCCGCCCAGCAGGTGGTGAGCGACAACAACCTGGCCAAGAGCGTTGACTTCCTTACCGCCCTGGAGGCGGTGCTGGAGGTGTTGCCCCTCTCGGCCCGTTACACCGGTTTTGATCCCGTGAAGGCGGCGCTGCCGGCGGCGTCCGATTTTGAAGCCCTGGAGAACTTGCGCCGCCTGGCTTTTGCTGAGCAGGTGGGCACACCCAAGCAACTGGAGTTGGCCATGGGGGACCTGGCGACCCGCTGACGGCTTTGTTGGACTGATTCCCCCTAAAGTTGGGATGAAGCGCCCTCCTTGCCCACAAGCAACTCTGAAACCATGGCCGGGCTTGCCGATCATGCTTGGAAACGGCGTTTCAGCAGCTCTGTGGAGAGCTTGCTGGAGGGTTTCTACAAGCCGGCGCTGATGGATGCGGTGCGCTACTGGCGCAGTACGGGCTACTTCACCAGCCGCGCCTTGCTCCAGGTGCTGGACGGGGTGGAGCAGTTGGCGGCCGCAACGCCGGATGGGCGCGGCCATGGTCAGATGCGGCTGATCACCGGTGTTTTTCTCAGCCAGCAGGACATCACCGCCATTGCCAACGGCGCGGCAGTGGAGCAAGTGCTGAGTGATCGTCTGGTGCGCACGTTTCCGTTCCGGCATGTGCAACCGGGTGGCGAGGATGATGGGGCCTTGGGAGCTGAGCTGCTGGCCTGGCTGGTGGACCATGGCCACCTGGAGATCCGTGTGGCCCTGCCCCTCCACCATGGGCAGGTGGCCAATGACGGCGCCATCTTCCACGCCAAGGAAGGCATCATTGAAGACTGCCATGGCCAGCGCCTGGCCTTCAGCGGCAGCGTCAACGAAACCCCCAACGGCTGGAGCAGCAACTACGAGTCCTTGACCACGTTCTGTTCCTGGCAGCGCGATGGCGAGAAGGACATTGACGAGTTGGAGGCCGGCTTTCTGCGCCTTTGGCAGAATCGGGACGACGGGGCCCGCACCTTCACCCTACCCGATGCCGTCCGTCGGCAGTTGGCCATTTTCCAGCCCACGGAAGGGCTGCCCCAGCGTCTCAGGGCCCACGTCACGGCGCCGCCACCGGCTGAGCCCCGGCCGGAGTCGATGCCCGCTGCCCCGTCAGACATTGACCAGCGCCGCCGCATTGTCTGGAATTACGTGCTCCACGTGGCCGCCAGTGGCCTGCCCGGTAGCGAGCGCGTTGGGGAAGCCACCAGCGCTGTCACCCCATGGCCCCACCAGCACAGAGCCTTTCAGCGGCTCTGGCAACGCTGGCCGCCCCGGCTGCTGATCGCCGACGAGGTGGGTCTGGGCAAAACGGTTCAAGCTGGTCTGCTGCTGCGCCAGGCCTGGCTGAGCGGCAGGGCGCAACGCATCCTGGTGATGGCGCCAGCCTCCATCCTCAAGCAGTGGCAGCGGGAGCTGCGGGAGAAGTTCGCCCTCGACTGGCCCATCTACACCGGAAAATCCCTGGAGTGGCAAGCCACGCCCCTGCGGCCCTGCGGCACGTCCCAGCCGGTGGACCGCTCCGGCTGGACGGTGGAACCCTGTGTGCTGGTTTCCAGTCATCTGTTGCGGCGCCGGGAGCGCCAGCAGGAGGTATTGGACGCTCAACCCTGGGACCTGGTGGTGCTGGATGAAGCCCACCACGCCCGCACCCGCCGGGATGCCAGCGGCTGTGGCGTAGAGCGCCAGCGGCCCAACACCATGATGCAACTCATGCAACAACTCCGGTCCCGCACCCAGGGGTTGCTGCTGCTCACCGCCACCCCCATGCAGGTGAGTCCTCTGGAGGTGTGGGATTTGCTGGGTCTGCTGGGCCTGCCCCCGCAATGGACGGAGGAGACCTTCAGCCACTTTTTTCAATGGGTGGAGCAGGAGAACCCGGATGACGCCACCATGGCCGCCCTGGCCCAGCTCTGGCAAAGCACAGTGGACCACTTCGGTGCGCTGCCGCTTTCCGCCTTCCCTGAAGCGCTGCGGGAGTCAAGACTCAAGCGCCGCAAGGTGTTGCATGCCCTGGAGGATCGGGATCCCCTCTCCCGCCGCAATCTGGATATTGAGTCGCGCCGGGCTGTCCTGGCATTGGCCAGGCGCTGGACACCGGTGCAGGGCCTGATCTCCCGCCACAGCCGCAATCTGCTGCGGGCCTACCAGCAGCGAGGGGCCATGGATCTGGCTATCGGCCAACGGCACGTGGAGGACTGCTTCCTGGAGAGCAGCGCCCAGGAACGGGTCCTCTACGACGCGGTGGAGGACTTCATTTCCACCCAGTACGGCAAGGCCGATGCTCAGACAAGATCTGCTGTGGGCTTCGTGATGACCATTTACCGCCGGCGGCTGGCCAGCAGCGTGGCGGCCCTGGTGGCCACACTGGACAAGCGTCTGAGCGGCCAACTCCAGCAACCGGACGAGGACGATGTGGCCGCCAGCGAAGACGAGGACCTTGGCAGTGAACTCACCATGGACTCCGAAGGGATGGGGCACACACTTGAGGCGATGTCCCTGCGGGAGGAGCGCAATGCCGTCAGGGAACTGCTGGAGCAGGCCCGGCCCCTGATGGGGCAGGAGAGCAAGGGGGATGCCTTACGGCGCGCCCTGGATGAGCTGCAGGCAGAAGGCTATCGCCAGGTGATTGTCTTCTCCCAATACACCGACACGGTGGATGCGCTCAAGCAACTGCTGGTGGCCGCAGGCCACACCAGCCTGATGGCCTTCACCGGCAAGGGGGGCCAGTTCCTCGACAGGGGAGGAGTGTGGCAATGCCTCACCCGGGAAGACACGAAACAACGCTTCCGCCAGGGGGCTGCCCGGATCCTTCTCTGCACCGATGCCGCCGCCGAAGGCCTCAACTTCCAGTTCTGCGGCGCCTTGATCAACTACGACATGCCCTGGAACCCCATGCGGGTGGAGCAGCGTATTGGCCGCATCGACCGCATCGGTCAGCAGCACCCCAAAATGCAGGTCATCAACCTTCACCTGGAAGGCACCGTGGAGACCGATGTCTACAAGGCCCTCAAGGATCGCATTCAGATGTTTGAGCAGGTGGTGGGGACGCTGCAGCCGATCCTGGCCGAGGCTGCCTCCGTCGCCATTGGCCGGGCCGTCATGGTTGGCCGGGAGCACCGCCAAACAGCACGGGACCTTGCCATGGCGGCGGTGCAGCAGGTGCCAGAAGTCCACGGCCTTGACCTGGACGATGGGCAGGATCCGGAGGCCATGGGGCAGGTGGTGAACCAACTGCAGCCGCCACCCCTGAGCTTGCAGGATCTGGAGGCCATCCTTGAACGCCCTGAGCTGCTGCCGCCAGGCTGCGGCGCCCGCAGGATCGGCCAACGGGACTTCGCCTGGACCCAACCCGGACTGAGGCAGCAACTCCGCATCACCTGTGATCCCACCTACTACGACCACCACAGCGAGAGCTGTGAACTGTGGGTTCCCGGCAGCCCCCTGTTTCCACAACAGCGGGCCATGGAACTGGCGGGAAGCGGCGGGAGGAGCGATTCACGGGAGGACTTCCTGAAGGCTTTAGGGCGATGCCATGGCAAGCGCCCAGGGGCTTCCCATTCTGGGGTTCAGAGCCGCACCCGGGGATCAATCCAGGCCACCAGCACATCCACTACCACGGTCATCACCACGCCGCCAACGGTTGATTCAGGCCCGGCTGGATCCGCAGGGCTCCCGGGCGGCGGGGGTGGCGGGAAGACCCGGGGGAGCAACTCAGAAACAGAGACCTGGTGATCCCTGAAACCACCGGGCTCCCCTGAAGCCGGAAGATCGCATGAAATGGTCTCCCACGGGGCTTACTGCTGGCTCCTGCCACCTGTTATGTCCACCAGGGACAAGGTCTTGGCGCCACAGTGGGAGAATCCCTCAAGCACCATCAGCCCCGGGGGCCTTGACCACTGATCCCATGCGTCCCCCCACCATCTACGACCTGTGCCGTCCTCGCCAGGATGTTCTTGAAGGCCGGATCCATGGTAACGACTTTGCCGCTGACCTGAGTCAGGTGCTCACGGGTAAAGTACCGGAACTCTACAGAAATCCCACCCTCTTCTTTTTACCGGCGCTGACAGCCACTTGGGCAGCATCCTCCGGCTGGACACCAAAATTATGACGGCGGGAAGACCCATACCCTGACCGGCCTCAACCACATCCTTACCATGCCCCGGCAGATCCCCAACCTGGAAGAGTTTGTGGAGCCAGCCACGCTGCCCCACTAGCCGGGGACGGTGGCGGTGTTTGACGGGGAGAACGCCGACCCCAACGGCCGGCGGATGGAAGGAGACCTCCTGGCCAGGACGACCTGGGGGGAGTTGGCCGTGCAGTTGGCAGGGCGGCACGGTTATGGGCCCATCTGCAACAGCGACCGTCTGGGGACAGCGCCCCCGGAGCAGAAACCCTGCGGGAACTCATGGGCGAGCGGCCCGTGCTGATCCTCATGGATGAGCTCTCCATTTACTTGCGCAAGCTCAAGGGGGCTGCCATTGGCTAGGCCGCCGAGCAGCTCACCCCCTTCCTCACCGACTTGATCAAGGCAGTGAACTCTGCCCCCAATGCTACACTGATGTCCACCTTGGCCCTAGGGTCAGGACTCATAACCAGGAGAGGCCAACGGCGGCCAGGAGGATGGCAGAACGGAAGACGGGGGCGGCAGCCGTCGTAGCGGGTTGCAATGGGCCGCCAGTCCTGCTGTCGGGAAAAGAGCGTCTCGATTTTGTGACCCTTGCGATCCAGTCTCTTGCTGTAGTGGACTGGTTTCTTGCGGCAGCGATGGGGCAGGATGCAAGGTGTGATGCCCTGCTGGGCCAGCATCTTACGGATTTTGTCCCTGTCATACCCTTGATCCCCCATCACGGTTGCCGCAGGCGGCAGGTCTTTGAGCACCCCATCAGCACCGGTGAAGTCACTGCATTGCCCCTCACTCCGGTGGAGTTGCAGGGGACCACCTTTACTGTCACAGACCCCATGAAGCTTGCTGGTCATGCCCCCCTTGGTACGACCAATCAGGCGGGGGGGCACCCCCTTGTTGAGGCTGGACCGCCGTGGGATGGGCTTTGAGATCAGTGGCGTCAATCATCAGGACCTCTGGCTCTGTGACATCGGATGCTGACAACTCAGAAAAGATCAGCTCAAAAACACCCTTGTCTCACCAGCGAGGGTTTTGTGGGGACCATAGGCAGCAGGGGCATCCACCCAGCGTAGACCCTTCTGAATGACATGAATACCTTACCTGTCATCCACCCGCTTCACGCCACGTTCCTTGGGAAACAAGAGGCGGATGCCATCAACCTGCTCCGCGCTGAGTCCAAACAACTGGGCCATCACCCATCCCCTCCTGGTGCTCTCTTGGGGCGGCCTCTCTGGTGAGAGGATCATTCCTCATATGATGAGTCCTGAACCCTAGCGGCAAATAAGGGAAGTAAGGGATCTACTGATCAGCCGCTTCCCCTTGGACTGCTGTCCCTTATCGAGCAACTCATGCTAATTTGAATGACCACCCACTTACTGCCTGCCTGAAGCAACTGCCCCCGGCCCATTGCCCCTGGCGCGCCCTGCGTTCATCCCGGAATGCCAGGATTTTCCTGGTGCCTCCAGCCCTCCGGTCAACCCACACTACCCTGACGGCCATGTGCAAGCTCTGGTTTGCTTTTCTCTCCATTCCAGTCACTCTTCTGCTGGCTGCCTTGTTTTCTAGTCAATCAAACTTGATCCGCGCTGATGGGAGTCACATCTACCCCGCAGATGATTGGTTAAGCAACAATCATATTCACGCCATTGCGCTAGATCCTGATGCTAAACGCTTATTTGTCGGAACTCACCGAGGCTTAGTTTACTTAGAAAACGGAAAATAGAGCTGGGCAAATGTAACTTCGTTCTGTCCTGATTTCATGGCAATGGATATCTCCAGGTCTGCTCTGGGCAGGATTACTGCAGGCGGACATCCTGAATCCGGTGGGAATCTTGGTTTCATTACCAGCGAAGATAATGGCAAGACATTCAAGACGCTATCTATGCAGGACGTTGATTTCCATGCCATGAGCATTTCTCCGGTCAACCCTGATATTATCTACGTCAACGCGACATCCGGGGAGCAGGGACTTTTCTTCACAACAGATGGTGGCCACCGTGAGTGGGAGAAAATGGTCGCTAACGGGCTCCCTGACGTCCCCTTCCACTTGGAAGCCCTTCCCCATACAGAGGGTTCTGCCTTGGCACTGACAGCTGGGGGTGCTTTTCGATCCGACGATAGTTTGAACCAGGTCCAGACGGAGTGCTGACCTCGGTGGATCGCTTCGAAGAGAACGGCAATCAGTTCTTTGTCGCATCATTCTTTGATGAATTCTCTAAAAAGACAGACTTTTACAGGAGTCCGACACTGAGCTTTACGGAGGAAGACCAAGTTAATTTCAACAGTCTGAATGGCTTGTCGCTGCATCTATGGCATCTCTGAACAAGTTTCTACAAGTGGTAAGATAAAGGGATGGTTGGAGCTTCCCTGGCATGAAGAGCCTGGAGAAGAGCTTTGCTGACCTTGAGTAGGAGACCAAGACCAAGAAGGGGAAGGCGGGGCGGGAGCTGTTTCTGGAGGGGATGGATCGACTCATCCGCTGGGAGCGGCTGGTGGAGCAGATTAGGCCGTACTACCCCAAAGCAGGCAAGGGGAGAGTTCCCTATCTGCTGGAGTCCATCTTGCGAGTGCATTGCGTCCAACTCTTCTACA
>JAJDUS010000062.1 GCA_022826535.1 Prochlorococcaceae cyanobacterium jk18x1bzbins.87 | reverse complement strand
TGGCGCACACCCGACACCGATCCCCCAGCAACCCCCTCCTCCACATTCTCTCATGCCTGGCGGCTTACACCCTGGCACAACCCAAGGTCAACATTGGCAACATCGGCATCCCCAACACCATGCCCACCATCACAACCTCCTCTTGATCCTATCCAGAATTGAGGTTAAGAGTGGTTCTTGCGAGCGTGAACCTGCCGCACTGTTCAGCTCACGCCTGGCCGATTCTGCCGAACCACGACGAACAGGCCTTCAGCGACAAACCCGATACTCTCGCAAGCCCCCATGATCTCCACATGGGTGAAACGCTGACGGTTTGCGCAGACCTCGTCCTGACACTTGACGATTAGAACGCCACGCTCACGCAATACCCAAGTGGGCCTCCCGTGTGGCATCCTCGTATAGGGATAGCACTGCCTCATGGTACTTCTTCCTGGTCCGGTTCCCCGTTCCGTTGTTCCGGTAGTGACTCTCGAATGCGGAATGCACGGTATGGGCCATGCCTCCGGGAGAATGCATATACGGAGGGTCAAGGACCACGCAATCGATTTCTCCGTCCTTGTAGGGGAGATCTCTGCAATCAATCCCGTCAATGATGTCGGATTGTTTCAGCTTGCACAGATCCTTCGGGATCTTTTTCCAGAAGACGCCCTTGCCGTCTGTGACATCTGCCACGGTACTGCCTGGAATCACGTACAGGCCAAGGATACGGGGAAATACGTCGTCGTTGCCGTCTGTATAAGCGCTGAATACAAGGTCGTTCGTTGGCTTTCCGTTCGCCACTTGGCGGCTCCGCTCCTGCCTGTTACTCGTGACCGTCTCCACACCGATCATGGCGATTGGCGGCGCACACCGCTCAAACGTCCGTTCTTGGCAGTCAATGTCTTGCAGCGCAGCCGCTTGCCTCCCACACCAGAGTGCATCAAGTCCATCTGCTCCCTGGTGTCCACCTCCCCCATGGCATGTCTCCCTGGGAGCTCCTGCATGTCGTGATCAAGATGACCGGGGCTTAGCATAGACTCCCCAGTACACAAAAATCAGGCAGGCTGTCAGATCTACCGCGCTCTTTTGGGCCTCCGGGTTGCGGGAAGCGAGCCTGCCTGGTTGTGTCTCTCAGGCCTTCTCCCGCAATGGTTGCCAGGGAAGAAGCAGGGCGTTGGTGACCACACTGATGGAACTGATGGCCATCAGGAGCGCAGCCAACGAGGGGAGCAGCACCCAGCCCAGGCTAGGCAAAAACAGGCCCATGGCCAGGGGCAAGGCCAGGCTGTTGTAGGCAAAGGCCCAGAACAGGTTTTGACGCACCTTGGCCATGGTGGCCCGAGCCAGAAGGAGGGCATCCGCCAGACCGGTCAGTCCTTCCCCCATCACCACCAGATCAGCCGTGTCCTGAGCGATCTGGGTACCAGTACCCACCGCAATGCCCAGATCCGCGCAGGCAAGAGCCAGGGCATCATTGATCCCGTCCCCCACCATGGCCACACAGTGACCCTGGGTGCGCAGTGTCTCAATCACTTGACCCTTGCCCTGGGGACGGGTGTCAGCGATCACATCCTGAGACCTGAGGCCAACACGGTCGGCCAGGTGTTCAACAGCAGCGCGGCGATCCCCGCTGAGCAGGCGCAACTCCAGGCCCATGGCCCGCAACCGCGCCATGGTGACAGGCGCATCCTGGCGCAGGGGGTCCGCCACGGCCAGGAGTCCCAGGATTTGCCTGGTATTGGCCAGAGCCATGACGGCCTGACCTGTTTGCTCCCATTGCCGCAGACAATCCTGAAGAGACGAATCCATGGTCAAGCCCTGCTGCTCCAGCCAATCCGGCCGTCCCAGGTAGAGTCTCTCGCCAGCCACAATCCCCTGCACCCCGAGGCCTGCTTCCGTGCGGCTGTCTTGCACCGGCAGGAGGGGGATCTGTTTCTCCTGGGCCGCCTGGACCAGGGCATGGGCCAGCGGGTGCTGGGTCTGCTGCTCCAGGCTGGTGGCCCATTGCAACAGCAGGTTTTCCCTGGCTTCATCCCCCTCATCTTCCATCCAGGCGGGAGATGGCGCCATGGCCTGCAACAGGGGGCGGCCAATGGTCAGGGTGCCAGTCTTGTCCAAGACCACCGTGTCAAGCCGTGCGGCAGTTTCCAGCACATCGCCGCCGCGAAATAACAGGCCCGCCCTGGCGCCCCGCCCTGTGGCCACGCTCACCACCGTTGGCGTGGCCAATCCCAATGCACAGGGACAGGCCACCACCAACACGGCAATAGCCAATTGTAACCCTAGCCCCAGGGGGGTGCTCGCGCCCGTGTTCCCATGGCCATGGGCCTGGATGGAGGTGGTCAATGCCGTGGGCCAGAGATGGGCCCCCCAGAGCCACCAGAACAACAGGGTGGCCAGAGCCAAGGCCAGCACGCCGTAGCAAAATCGTCCCGCCACCTGGTCTGCCAGGCGCTGGATGGGGGCCTTACGGCCCTGGGCCTGCTCCACAAGGTGAACAAGACGGGCCAGGCTGGTCTTGGCGCCGGCCTGCGCCACCTTGACCACCAGCGGTCCCGTGAGGTTGCGGCAACCAGCGGTGACCTGATCTCCAGCGCTCACCTCCACCGGCAGGGGCTCGCCGGTGAGGCTGGCCAAATCAAGGCTGGAGCGTCCGGCCAGGATGGCTCCATCCACTGGAATTCGATCCCCCGGAAGCAGCAGCAGCCGGTCTTGCTCCCTTAATGCCGCGGCCCGTACCGACTGGTGGCTGCAGGCCAACAGGTGGTTTGGCGCTGTCGCAGTCGCCTCCGGTCCCACCAGCAGGCGGGCAGTCTCCGGTTGCAGGTCCATCAACTGCCGCAGGGCCAGGCCGGTGCGACGGCGGGCCCGCTCCTCTAAAAATCTGCCCAGCAGAACAAAACCCAGCAGCATGACTGCATCATCAAAAAAGCATGGCCAGCCCACTGCAGGCCACAACAAGGCCACCAGGCTGGAGCCATAGGCACTGGTGATGCCCAACCCCACCAGGCTGTCCATGGTGGGGATCCCATGGCGCAAGGCCCGCCAGCCGCCCATGAGGATGGGGCGGCCCGGACCAGCCAGGGCAACGGTGGCCACCAATCCATGGAACACCATGGAATCCAGCAGTGGTAAGGTCCACTGCTGGGCAGTGGCCAGATGGGCCAGGCCGGAAATGGCCATGAGCACCAGGGCCACCATGAGGCGGCGCCAGCGGCTCCACCAGCCTTGATTCAAGGAGGGGGGCTCCACCATGACTTGCCCCTGGTCCCGCAGCCGGGCCGGGAAGCCAATGCCTTGCAGCGCCGCGGTCAACTGCTGAGGATCTGCCGGTGTGTGGGGATTCAGGCCCACGGCGGCGGTGCGGGTGAGCAGGTTCACTGCAACTCCGCTCACGCCAGGTTGTTCTGTGAGACGGCGCTCCACCGCGTGGACGCAGCCGCCACACTTCATCCCCTCAATCTCCAGAAGGAGATGTTCGGAATGGGACGAAATCTTCATCCTCTCAGCCTAAAGGCCAGGCAGGATGGATGAACGTCCCTGCCGAGACCAACATGGCCCGTAGCCAACGGAATGACAACTTCATTGATAAAAGCTTCACCGTGATGGCAGACCTGATCCTCAAGGTGTTGCCCACGGATCGGCGCTCCAAGGAGGCCTTTGCGTATTACCGCGATGGGATGAGTGCCCAGGCCGATGGGGAGTATGCCGAGGCCATGGAAAACTTTGCCGAGGCGCTGCGGCTGGAAGAGGATCCCAACGACCGCAGTTGGATTCTCTACAACATGGGTCTGGTGCATTCCAGCAATGGCGAGCACCAGCAGGCTCTGGAGCATTACGAGCAAGCCCTGGCCTTGAACGCCAAGATGCCCCAGGCGCTGAACAACATTGCCGTCATCTATCACCATCTTGGCAACCAGGCCGAGCAGAAGGGAGAGTCCGACGTCATGGACCGCTACTACAGCCAAGCTGCGGAGTACTGGACCAGGGCCATCCGGATGGCCCCCAACAACTACCTGGAAGCCCAGAACTGGCTGAAAACCAGCGGGCGTGGCAGTATTGACGTGCTGATTTGATCAGGGCTGCGCCCCACATCAGGGCTTCAAGTCAGGCTTGGGATCTCCTCGTCTGCCCTGGCCAGATCGTTGTGCAGGGCAGCCACCATTGCCTGACGGATGGTTCCAGCCTTAACGATGGTCATTGTGGCTGGGGGGGTGATCTCGCTGCCGGCGGGAACCAGGGCCCGATGAAATCCCAGGCGTTGTCCTTCCTGGAGACGCTGCTCCATCCGGGTCACGGGACGCAGTTGCCCCCCCAACCCCAATTCGCCAATGCATAAGGTTCCAGGGGGAACCAGCAGGTCCCGATAGCTGGCCGCCACCGCCACCGCCACACCCACATCTGCTGCCGGTTCAGTCACCTCCAGGCCACCGGCTACGGCCAGGTAGCAGTCAAAGCGGGACAGGGGCAGCCCCAACTGCTTTTCCAGCACAGCCAGGATCTGATGAAGGCGGTTGTTGGCAATCCCTGTGGCAGAGCGCCGTGGGCTGGCGTAGCTACTGGGACTGACCAGGGCTTGCAACTCCACCACCAGGGGACGGGTACCCTCGCAGGCCACAATGGCGGCGGCGCCACTGGTGGGTTCCCCTTGACTCAGAAACAGTTGGCTGGGATTCGTCACCTCCGTCAATCCCCTGTCTCCCATCTCGAAGACCCCCAACTCAAAGGTGGCGCCGAACCGGTTTTTCAAAGACCTCAGGAGACGGTGGCTGGCGAAACGATCCCCCTCAAAGCTCAGAACGGCATCCACCAGGTGCTCCAGTGTTTTGGGCCCGGCAAGCATTCCCTCCTTGGTCACGTGCCCCACCAGCAGCGTGGCAATATGCATGGTCTTGGCTAGTTGCCTCAGGGCCGCTGCGCACTCCCGCACTTGGGCCACCGAGCCGGCAGCGGAACTCAGGTCCGGATTGTGGAGAGCCTGGATGCTGTCAATGATCGCCACATCCGGGATCAGGCTCTCCAGCTCTTGCAGCACCAGATGCAGATCGGTCTCCGCCTGGAGACGCAACCCCAGGCCGCTGGTGGAATCATGGTGGGCTGTCTCCGGATGCCCCACCCGCAACCGTGACCACCGCAGCCGCACCTGCTGGGCCGACTCCTCCGCGCTGACGTAGAGAACACGCACCTGTTCGGCCATGTGGTGGGCGGTTTGGAGCAGCAAGGTGGATTTGCCAATCCCCGGATCGCCGCCGATGAGCACCAGGGACCCCCGAACCAGCCCGCCCCCCAACACCCGATCCAACTCGCTGGAGCCAGTGCTGATGCGCACCTCGGCCATGGTTTCCACATCCGCTATGGGCTGGGACCGTGGTGGGGTTGAGGATGGTTGGTCCCGCTGGGAGGCCACGGAGCGGGCTGTGGGCAACTCCTCCGTCAGGGTGTTCCAGGCGCCGCAGGAGGGGCAACGGCCAAAGAACTGGTGGGCCTGGGAACCGCAAGCCTGACAGCGATACACGGGCTGAACTCTGGGCACTTCAGCGCAGGACAAGGGACGTGGAGCGTTCCATGAAGAATTGAGATCCTCTTTGTGAAGAAAAATAGCGGCCTGCCAAGGTCAACGCCGTGGTCCCGATCTTCCCCTTGCAATTATTAAGCAAGCATGAATTCAGCCCATGTCTACCGGGAGCAAATCCAAGGAACAAATCCTTGTTGTGGATGACGAAGCCAGCATCCGCCGGATTTTGGAAGCACGCCTCTCCATGATTGGTTACATGGTGCATAGTGCCAGCAATGGGGAAGAGGCCCTCGATCTGTTCCATCGGCATCACCCGGACATGCTGGTTCTGGACGTGATGATGCCCAAGCTGGATGGTTACGGGGTGTGCCAGGAGGTGCGCCGTGAATCCGATGTGCCCATCATCATGCTCACCGCCCTGGGGGATGTGGCGGACCGCATTACCGGCCTTGAGCTGGGGGCTGATGACTACGTCATCAAGCCCTTCAGCCCCAAGGAGTTGGAGGCGCGGATTCGGTCAGTGCTGCGTCGCATTGACAAGGATTCAGGATCGGGGTCGATGAGTTCGGGCCTGATCCAGGTGAGTCAGTTGCGCATTGATACCAATAAACGCCAAGTCTTCAAAGGAGATGAGCGCATCCGTCTCACAGGGATGGAGTTCAGCCTGCTGGAGTTGTTGGTGAGTCGGTCGGGGGAACCGTTCAGTCGCTCCGAGATTCTCAAGGAGGTGTGGGGGTACACCCCTGAACGTCATGTGGACACCCGGGTGGTGGATGTGCATATCTCCCGGCTGCGGTCCAAGCTGGAGGAAGATCCCGCCAACCCGGAGCTGATCCTCACAGCCCGTGGCACCGGCTACCTGTTCCAGCGGGTTGTTGATCGGGAGACATTGGCCGTTCAACCAGCAGCACTGGCCCGCAATGGCTATGGCCGTGTCGAGGCGCCGGCCATGGCCATGTCTTCCCCTGTTCCGGCGCAGGTCGCCGTCACCAGCAAGGCCAGCGTCTGAAACCGGAGGCCATCTTCATTCCGGATTCCGGCCTGAACCGGCTAAACTCACCAGTGGATTGCCGAAAGCGGTGGCAACAAAAGGATTCGACTCTCCTTGGGCGCGCCGCCGGGCCATCCGCCGCATCCGCCGCATTCGGCGTTTGTCGCGTCGGTCCCGGCTCATGTTGTCCCTGCTCAACACTGTGGGGACATTCCGGTCCTTCCGTGCCACACGCCATCTGCCCCAACGCTCCGAGGACGACCTGAGTCGTCGGCCCTGGTTGGCGGTGGATGGCATGGGGGGTGACCATGCGCCGGATGCCATCCTGCGGGGCTGCCTGGAAGCGGTGCAGCGCTTGCCTGTGCGGCTGTGGTTTTGCTGCGAGCCCCAAGCCCTGGAGACCCTTTGGCAGGACGAGGCCCTGCTGCAGGATTTTGAACGCTCCGTCAGCAATGGGCTCATTGCCGTTGTGGATGCCGGTCCTTCCGTGACCATGGACGATGAGGCCACCGCCGTGCGCCGCAAACGCAAGGCCAGCATCAACGTGGCCATGGATCTGGTGAACAGTGGTCAGGCCCAGGCGGTGTACTCCGCTGGAAATTCCGGTGCGGTGATGGCCTCGGCCATCTTTCGTCTGGGTCGTCTGGAGGGCATTGATCGCCCTGCCATTGGCGCCCTCTTCCCCACCAATGATCCGGCCCAGCAGGTGCTGGTTCTGGATGTGGGCGCCAATATGGATTGCAAGGCCACCTATCTACACCAATTTGCCCTGCTGGGCAGTATCTACAGCGCCGCCATCCTGGGGATCGACACACCCAGGGTGGGACTCATCAACATTGGCGAAGAGGCCTGCAAAGGCAACGAGTTGTCCCTGGCCGCCTATGGTCTGCTGCAGAAGGAGCAACGCATCCACTTCCGCGGCAACTGTGAAGGCCGCGATGTGCTCAGTGGACAATTTGATGTGGTGGTTTGCGATGGGTTTACGGGCAATGTACTCCTGAAATTTCTTGAATCCGTGGGCAAGGTGCTGTTGGACGTGCTGAAGGCGGAACTTCCCCGGGGCCGTCGCGGCAAGCTGGGGGCCGCATTCCTGCGGGGGAACTTGCGCCGCATCAAGCAACGCCTCGACCACGCAGAGCATGGGGGCGCCTTGCTGTTGGGCGTCAACGGCATCTGCATCATTGGCCACGGCAGCAGCCGCACGACGGCGGTGGTTGCCGCCCTGCGCCTGGCGCTCTCCGCCTGTGAAAGAAACATCATGGGCCAGTTGAGACAGTTGGTCAGCCAGCCGGAGATCCCCTTGCGGTGAGTCCCGTGGAGAAACAACCGCCCCCTACAGTGGCGTAGTGGGCCCTGTGATTAACTGCCCACGGTGGGAGCTGTTCTGTGTCTGCAGCGGTTGGCATTGCCCTTACTGGCAGTGGTGCTGCCACGCCTGATCGTGTGGTGACCAATGACGAGTTGAGTCTGTGGCTGGACACCAGTGATGATTGGATTCGCAGCCGCACCGGCATCGCTGCACGACGGATTGCCACTGCTGAAGACAGCCTGGAATCCCTCGCCAGCCAGGCGGCAAAACAGGCGCTGGAGCAAGCGGGCTGGCGGCCGGATCAGGTGGACCTCATTCTGCTGGCCACCTCCAGTCCTGAGGATCTGTTCGGGTCCGCACCTGCTGTGCAGGCAGCCCTGGAGGCCAACAACGCTGTGGCTTTTGACATCACCGCAGCCTGTAGCGGGTTTCTCTTTGCCCTGATCACCGCGGCGCAGTACATCCGCAGCGGCGCCTATCAGCGGGTGCTGGTGGTGGGCGCCGATCTCCTCAGCCGCTGGGTGGACTGGCAGGATCGGCGCACCTGTGTGCTGTTTGGTGACGGGGCGGGAGCTGTGGCCATGGAAGCGGCTCCTGAGGGCTGGGATGGTCTGCCGACCATGGTCATGGGCACCGATGGCCGCCGCCGCAATTGCCTCACCATGGCCCATAGGGCCACAACCCAGGTGCTCCATAACCAGCTTCAAGCAGGCTCTGGCGGCTTCCACCCCATCGCCATGGATGGGCAGGAAGTGTATAAGTTTGCCGTCCAGCAAGTGCCGTTGGTGTTGAACCAAGCCTTGAAGCAGGCTGGGATCACCGCAGAGCAACTGGACTGGCTGCTGCTCCACCAGGCCAATGAGCGGATTCTGGCCTCTGTAGCCCAGCGCCTCGGCATCCCTGCCGCCAAAGTTCTGAGCAATCTGGGGAACTATGGCAACACCTCAGCCGCCACCATTCCCCTCATGCTTCATGAAGCAGTGGAGGCGCAGCGCATCCGGCCAGGTCATCTGATCGCCAGCAGTGGATTTGGAGCGGGTCTGAGCTGGGGAGCTGCCCTGTTGCGTTGGGGGCGACCCGATGCGCCTTAGGCTTCCTTGGTCGCTACAGGGCAGAGGTGATGGGGACAGCCTGGGTATTTCCCGGCCAGGGATCACAGAAGCAGGGGATGACCGCAGGGGTACTGCAGGATGACCTGGCGCAGGACCGGTTTGCCCAGGCCAGTGCGCTTTTGGGGCGTGACCTGCTGGCTATCTGTGATGGGGCCGCTGCCGGTCCAGGCCATGGCTTGAATGACACCCGCAATAGCCAGCCAGCCCTGTTTGTGCTGGAGTCTGCTCTGTTGGATCGTTGCAAGCAGCATGGTCACCGGGCTGATGTCCTGGCAGGGCACAGTTTGGGGGAGCTGGTGGCTCTTTATGGGGCAGGGTGCTTTGACTTCCGGACAGGTCTGATGCTGGTGAAGCAACGGTGCGAGTTGATGGCCATGGCAGGTGGCGGCGCCATGACGGCTGTCATGGGCTTTGCACGAGCTGAGTTGGAGGCTGCCGTGGCGGCGCAACAGGATGTGGTCATTGCCAATGACAACAGCGCCAGCCAGGTGGTGCTCTCCGGCACGGCCACTGCAGTCCGGCACGTCTGCTCAACCATTCGCTGCAAACGCAGTGTCCCCCTGGCTGTCTCCGGCGCCTTCCATTCCCCCTTGATGCAGGAGCCGGCGGCTCGCTTTGCCCAGGTCCTCGAGACCATCCCCTTTGCCGATGCCAATGTGCCAGTGGTGAGCAATGCCACCGCCTCCAGCAGCAGGGCTGGATCCACCCTCAAGGCCAATCTGGCGCAACAAATGGTCTCCGGGGTGCGCTGGCGGGAAACCATGGACCATATGGCCAGCCTGGGCATCACCACCGCGTTGGAAATTGGACCAGGGGCGGTGCTCTCCGGTCTGCTGAAGCGGAGCCTCCCCAACCTCCACATCCGTCAGATCAACGCCATGGCGGACCTGGCCGGCTGAATCCACCCACGGCCATGGGAGAAAACAACAACGTCTTGCCCCCCGCCCGTGTTGCGCCATGGGGGGCCCGGATCAACTACTGGCTACTGCGCACCCTGGTGGTCAACCCTTTGTTCCGCCTGGCCTTTCACGGTCGGGTTGAGGGGCAGCCACCGGCGTATCGGGGGGGGGCCTACGTGGTGGTGGCCAACCATGGCAGCGACCTGGATCCCCCCCTGCTGAGTTGCGCCATGGGACGACCTGTGGCCTTCATGGCCAAACAGGAGTTGTTTCGTGTTCCTGTGTTGGCACCCCTGATTCGTGGGCTTGGGGCGGTGCCTGTGCGTCGCGGCCACGTGGATCGCCGGGCCTTGGACCATTGCCTGGCCCAACTCCGGCGGGGTTGGCTGGTGGGGGTGTTTCCGGATGGCACCCGTCGCGCCACCGGCATGGTGGAGCGTCCCCGCCATGGCGCCGCTGTGTTGGCGCAACGCAGCGGTTGTTCCCTGCTGCCGGTGGCCATTCTCAATAGCAGCCGGGCCCTCTCCAGGGGAAGCATGGGTCTCCAACTGGTGCCCATCACCATTCGGATCGGTGCCCCCATCCCTGCCCCCGCCAACCGGGACCGCCAGACCATGGAGGCCGTGTCCCAACAGTGTGCCGCCGTGATCAACGGCCTGCTCACCGGGGCGTCTCCACCCTGTTCCAGGCCAAAATAAGCCTCTTGACATCCTGACCGCTCACCACCCAGATGACTGCCCGCAGGGCATCGGCCGCCACTTTCAGGGGAGACTCCCAGATGCAGGCGCCCCCGCAATCCACAGGAGCAGGTGTGACCTGAATTCCCCGACTCCCCGCCACAATATGTCCCACCAGAGAGGCTCTGGGCATGTGGTCCACACCAGTGACCAGCAACAGGTGGCGCACTTGGCGTTGCTTCAGCTCCCCCAGCAAGGTGGTGAAGTTTTCCAATGTATCGCTGGCTTGATCATCGCGGCTGAGTTGAGGTTCCTGTACACCTTCTTCAGAAAAAAGTGCTATGCCGTAGTCCGCACTCAAGCCCCCACTCACCAGGACTGGCAAGTTGTGCTCCCGGGCCAGCCGGGCCGCATAGCGCTCCCGGTATTCAAATCCTCCCGCCACAAAGATTAGTTGGGGTGGTTGAGCCGGGTGTTGACTTGCCGTTCGCAACAACCACCCCATGCCCAGACCCATGACCAGGGCGCTGAGCAGCTTGACCATGATGATCAGATCTCTCATGGGCGTTCCACCGCGGCTGCTGGATACAACGGCAGCACCCCTTGCCAGTGCCCAGGGTCACCCAAGGCGTGACGCTCCATGAGCACCCGTAACAGTTCCACCACATCGGTGGCCGGCTCCACCAGGGCAGGGTGACGGAGCCATGGCCCATCCTTTCCAGAGGCCATGGCGGTTGTCAGGAGTTGGGGCGCCTGCCGCTCCTCCACGCTACCATCGGCCGTGATCCGGTAACGCCCCCGGATCCACCCACGTTTCCGCAACGTTTGCTCCAGTTGAATGGCGCAGCCTTCGGGGTGCTCCTGGAGCAGATGTTGTGCCATGCGCCGTGCCATGAGGACAAAACTGCCGCAACCAAACAGGGGGATTTGTAAATTCCGGGCCATGGTTCGGGCCAGGACCACCCCCAGGCGGGTACCTGTGAAGCCCCCAGGCCCAGTGGCCACCGCCAGGGCCGCCAGCCGACGCCACTGGGACACTGGCAAGAGGGTCTGCAATTCCTGATGCAGCACATTGGCCAGGCCTTTCCCCGTTGCCTTGCAGGAAAGGGACAGGGGCCCATCCCCTGACCAGGGGAACGGCGCCAACGCCATGGCCAGATCAGGGCTGGAGGTGTGGATGGCCAGCGCCAGATCCGGGCCCATGGGCTGGGCCTCCACTGCAGAGTCCATGCTCAAGTGGGTACAGCCTCCTGGGGACATGAACGCTGCCAATGGCCCAGGTCCGTCAAGAAACTGTTGCAGGCCACAACATCCCTTCCACCGTGGTGGTGGACCCTTGGGGGCGCAGATGGACATTCATGGGGGGATGGCGGGGCTCAAAGTCCG
>JAJDUS010000082.1 GCA_022826535.1 Prochlorococcaceae cyanobacterium jk18x1bzbins.87 | reverse complement strand
GATGCTCTCAAACAACACTCGGCCCAGTCCATGACGCTCCGGAAGATGGCGGACATTGAGAATTGTTGTCTCGTCCGGTACTTTATTGAGCCGGATGCCGGTAAAGCGGCGCACGCTCTCAACCTCATAGAGCATGTCTTCGGTGGCTGCATCACTGAGGTTGTAAAAGAGTTGGACGCAATGCACTCGCAAGATGGACTCCAGCGGATAGGGAACTCTCCCCTTGCCTGCTTTGGGGTAGTACGGCCTAATCTGCTCCACCAGCCGCTCCCAAGCGATGAGTCGATCCATCCCCTCCAGAAACAGCTCCCGCCGCCTCTTCCGCTTCTTGGTCTCCTACTCAAGGTCAGCAAAGCTCTTCTCCATGCTCTTCATGCCAGGGAAGCTCCAACCATGCCTCTATCCTACCACTTGTAGAGACTTGTTCAGAGATGCCCTAACAGAAATAGTAGATCATGCAAACAATTTTCACGTACCATTAACCGTTCATGCAAACAATTTTCACGTACCATTAACCGTTGGGGAGGTCGCCGGAACTCTTGCTGGATTGGCCGGAGTGAAATTTGGAATCAACCAAGCCTGCCAGCAGGCTACCCGTGTTTTGGGGGCGGAGGGCTGATGCCTGAGGGGTGGTCCACTTTAGGTCTGTAGTTCCCCTACGTTGTCGGTGAACCTTCCCTCAAGCTGCGGTTCTCTACACTGTTCCAAGGGGGAGGGGCATGGCGGAGGAACCGTAGTAAGGAGCAGAGAAGCTGACACAGGATCCGGACCGATGGGAGGCAAGATCCCATGGATATGACTAGACTGGGCTGCTCTCCAGCTTGCGGATGCGTAGAGGCTTGCTCACCACCCGCATGGTGCGCAGCGTGGCAAACAGATCTTCAGGCAAATCCTTGGGAAGGTCCACTGTGCTGTGCTCATCAAAAATATGAATCCGACCAATGGACTGCCCACGAATGCCCGCTTGATTCGCTAGGGCACCCACAATGTTGCTGGGCTTGACCCGGTGTTTCCAACCCACCTCAATGCGGTAGCGCTCCATGTGGGCGGCCATGGGACGGGAGTGACGTCGTGGGTTCAGGCGGGGTACGGTCTCCCCAGGGGAACAGGCAAACGGTTTGGCGCCCTGCACCAACTGGGCGAGAGCGGCGGCAATGTTCCGGACAGGTAGATCTTTCTCTGCGCTCAGCTCCTGCACCAGCTCCTCAAAGACGGGCACATCAGCCCCATCCAACGCTGCAAGGATGCGCTCCTTGAACCGTTGGCGCCGCCGCTGGTTGACCGTGTCCGCATCGGGACATTCCATTGTCTCCAGTTGCTGACCATTGGAGCGCTCAATGGCCTGAACCAGGCGACGCTCCCGGGGTGTGGCCAGCAAAAGCGCCCGGCCCTGGCGCCCGGCCCGGCCGGTGCGGCCGATGCGATGGACATAGGCTTCCACATCCAGGGGAATATCGTAGTTAATCACCATGGCGATGCGCTCCACATCAATACCGCGGGCGGCCACGTCCGTGGCCACCACCACATCCACCCGGCCAGACCGCAATTGCTCAATCACCTGCTCCCGCTGGCTTTGGGCCACATCGCCATTGAGGGCCGCGCAGCGGTGGCCATGGCCATCCAGGGCTGTTGACACCTCCACCGTCGCTTGCTTGGTGCGCACAAACACCATGGTGGCTTCACTGGCTTCCGTGTCGAGCACCTGAACCAGGGCCCGCAGCTTCTGGCTGGCATGGACCATGAGCAGCTGTTGGCGGATGCGCTGGGTATCAGCCTTGGATGTGGCAATGGTGACCTCAGCGGGATCCCGAAGAAACCGCCCGGAGAGCTGGCGGATCTCCAGGGGCATGGTGGCGGAGAAGAGCATCAACTGACGCTCCGGGGGGGTCCGCTCCATGATCCAGTTCACATCATCAATGAAGCCCATGCGCAGCATCTCATCGGCTTCATCCAGCACCAGGCCCCGCAAGCCATCAAGGCTGAGGGTGCCTTGACGCATGTGATCCATCACCCGCCCCGGGGTCCCCACCACCACCTGGGCGCCCCGCCTGAGGCCTTGGATCTGGGGCCGAAAATCACTGCCCCCATAGATGGGCAGAACTTGCAACTGGGGCAACTGGTCCCCGTAGCGTGCGAAGGATTTGGCCACCTGCAGGGCCAGTTCCCGGGTGGGTGTCAGGACCAACACCTGACAACAGCGTTGCCCGGCATCCAGGGTATGGAGGCAGGGGAGGGCAAAGGCGGCCGTTTTGCCTGTGCCTGTCTGGGCCTGGGCAATCAGATCACGGCGTTGCAACAACAGGGGGATGGCCTGGGCCTGCACAGGGGAGGGCTGACGATAGCCGCTGGCGGCAAGGGCCTGGAGCAGTTCATCGCGCAAGCCAAAGCCAGCAAAGCCAGCAGCCGGTTCAGCAGCCGACAAGACGGGGTCGGGAATCATGTGGTGAGAGACAAGGGGTTGTCCTGGGAACGACGACAACCCTTTGCCTGGCCTTCAGCAGCGCTGGGAAAGGCTGCTGCCGTTGATGGCAGTGAGCTGGAACGTCAATCCTGCCGACCACAGCAGTCGGATACAGGAATGGGATTAATTTATCACACTGCGGCACCCCTTGGGGCCGGGACGTGCCGATCAAGCGCGCAGCCAATGGGTGGTGCCATCGGGACGGTCAATGAGGGTGATCCCCTGGGACAACAGTTCGGCGCGGATGCGATCCGCCGTCTTGAAATCCCTGTTCTGCCGAGCAATCCGGCGCTCTTCAATGGCGGCAACAATGGCGGCTTCGTCTTCAGGTGCTGGCCCGGTCTCTGCGGTGGGGCCGGCTTCCAGGCCCAGTACCCCGGCCAATTCCACCAGGCTGCGCCAGGTCCCCTCCAGTTCCTGGTCCTGGGGGGTCACACCCCCCCCCCGCTGCAGACGATGGGCCAGGGCCCGCAGGGGGCGGGCCAGGGCAAACAACACCGCCAAGGCGCCGGAACTGTTGAGGTCATCATCCAGGGTGCTGGCAAAGGCCCCATGCTGGTCCAGGCAGCGTTGTTGGGGATGGGTCCAGCCCAGCTGGGCGCCATGGGTCTCCCCCAGCTGCAAGGCAATCTGTAGCCCCTCCCAACCACTGGTGGCGGCGGCCATAGTCACACGGGTGAAGTCCAGGGGTTTGCGGTAGTGGGCCTGGAGCACAAACAGGCGCAGCGCCATGGGGTGTACCCCCTCATCCAGCAGGGACTGGATGGTGGTGAAGTTCCCCAGGGACTTGGACATCTTGGCCTCACCCACATTGACCATGCCGTTGTGCAGCCAGAGGGTGGCCAGGGGGTGGCCCGTCGCCGTTTCCGACTGGGCAATCTCATTCTCGTGGTGGGGAAAGATCAGGTCCGCGCCCCCCAGGTGAAGATCAATGGTGTCCCCAAATGCCTGGTGGACCATGGCGGAACACTCGATATGCCAGCCGGGCCGCCCCATGCCCCATGGGGATGGATAGCCGGGCTCACCGGGGCGGGACCGCTTCCAGAGGGCAAAGTCGAAGGGATGGCGCTTCCGGTCCGTATCCGCCGCCGTCAGACGACCACTGGCCCCTTCCTGCTGCTGCTGGAGATCGCGCCCGCTCAGCTTCCCGTACCGTTGGGCTTTCATCACGGCAAAATACACGTCCCCATCGGCGGAATAGGCGGCCCCCTTGGCCTCCAGCCGGGTGATCATGGCCTGAATCTGGCCAAGGCAGCGGGTGGCCCTGGGATAGTCGTCGGCCCGCAGGATATTGAGGGCATCCATTTCCGCAAAGAAGGCGGCAATGTTCCGTTCGCTGACAGCGTCCATGGTGCTGCCTTCCGCCTGGGCCCGCCGGATAATTTTGTCGTCGATGTCGGTAAAGTTCTGGATGAATCGCACCGCAAAACCTTGCCAACGCAAGTACCGGCGCAGGAGATCCCAAACGATATAGCTGCGGGCATGGCCCAGATGGCAGGCGTCATACACCGTGACCCCACAGCAGTAGATGGAGACAGCGGGGGGATGGCGGGGGGTAAAAACCTCCTGGCGGCCGGTGAGGGTATTGTGGAGCCTGAGAACCACTGGAGAGCAATGGGGTCGCCGTCAAGGTAGGCTGCCCTGCCCCTCTCCTGCCACCACCCATGGGTTGTCCTGTTACGTGGCCAACCAAACTATTTGGCCTCCATCCAGTTGGATCCCGAACGGGCCTCCACCTGGAGGGGCACCCGCAACGGCAGCACGGTTTCCATGGTGTGGCGCACCGTGTCCATGACCTGGTCACAGACCTCTGGCGCCGCCTCCAGCACCAGCTCATCATGGACCTGGAGCAGCAGCCGGGCGGGCAAGGGGGCCAGCACATCATGGAGCCGCACCATGGCCAATTTAATGATGTCGGCACTGGAGCCTTGAATGGGGGCATTGGCGGCGGCCCGTAACTGCTGGGCTTCCAAGCCGCCACGGCGGGCTTGGTTCAGATCAATGGCCAGGGGATCACAGCCCCGATACTGCCCCAGCCCCAGGGGCGCAAAATGAAACAGCCGGCGGCGCCCTAGCAGGGTTTCCACATACCCTTGGCTGAGGGCCAGCCGCTCCTGCAGCTCCAGGAACGCGAACACCCGTGGGTAGCGGCTGTGGTAGCGGTCTAAAAAGTCCTGCGCCTCCAGCCTGGAGACCCCGGTGGCCCGGGCGAATCGCTGGGGACCCATGCCATAGATCACCCCGAAATTGATGGTTTTGCCCAGGCGCCGCTCCTCATCGCTCACCTCCTGCTGATCCAGCAGGATTCTGGCCGTCAGACCATGGACATCGTCCCCCCGGTTATAGGCCTCCAACAGCAGGGGCTCTTCACAGAGATGGGCCAGGATCCGCAGTTCAATCTGGGAATAGTCCGCACTGATCAACTGCCAGCCGGGCTGGGGAAGAAAGGCCTGGCGCACCTGACGACTGAAGGCCGTGCGGATGGGGATATTCTGAAGGTTGGGATTGCTGCTGGAGAGGCGCCCCGTGGTGGTGACCGCCTGGTTAAAATCCGTATGCACCCGCCCAGTTGCGGGCTCCACCAGGGCTGGCAGGGCATCCACGTAGGTGCCTTTCAGTTTGCTGAGGGCACGGTGTTGCAGGACGATACTCACCACCGGGTGGTCCCCCGCCAAACGTTCCAGCACCACGGCATCTGTGCTGTAGCCGGTTTTGGTCTTGCGGGACTTGCGCCGATCCAACTGGAGCTTCTCAAACAGAATCTGCCCCAACTGCTTGGGTGAGGCCAGATTGAATGGTCCCCCTGCTGCCCCATGGGCCTCCCGCTCCAACTGCTCCAACTGCCCCGCAAGTTGTTTGGAGAGTGTCTGCAGATAGGCGCAATCAACGGCGATTCCGGTGGCCTCCATCTGGGCCAGCACCGGCTCAAGGGGCATCTCTACTGTGGTGAACAGCTGTTCCAACTGGTGGCCTGCCGTGGCCAGTGCCTGGCGGAGGATGGTGGCGAGACGGCGGGTGAGATGCACATCCATGGCGCAGTACCGGGCCGCGGCTTTCACCGCCACAGCAGCGATGGTTTTGTGGTTGCCCACCAGGTCCTGGTAACCGGTGGGCAGAAAGCCGAAGTGGCGTTGGGCCATCTCACTGAGGCCATGGCGCCCAGCGGGATCCAGCAGGTAGTCCGCCAACAACGTGTCCATGACCACCCCATTGAGGGGGAAGCCCTGGTGCAGAAGAATGAGACGGTCGTATTTGGCGTTTTGCAGGCATTTGGGGTGCTTGGCACTGGCCAGCCAAGGCCCCATGCGGGACAGCACCAACTCCGGAGCCAACTGGGGACCGGTGGTCTGGTGTCCCAGGGGGATATAGGCCAGGTCGTCGGTGTTCTCTCCCCAACAGACACCAATGCCCACAAGTTGCGCCTGGAAGGGATTGAGGGAGGTGGTTTCCGTATCCAGGGCTACGGGTTCCGCCGGATTGGTGGATGCCTCCAGGCGGGCCAGCAGCGCCGCCAACGCCGCCTCCGTGGTGATCAACCGGGGTTCAAGTTGGGGGCCATGATTTCCATGGTCTGCACCAGCCTGGGAGCCGGAGCCATGGAGCAGCGCCATGGCGTCACCGCCAAAGCAGAGGCGAAATGTGTCCAGTTGCCGGCCCAGGTTTTGCAGCTCCAGTTGGTGCAACCGGGTGGCCAGGGCCGCGGCATCCAGGCCCGCCAGGGCAAGGGGTGGGGGTTCCCCCAGGGGCACATCCACCCGGATGCGGGCCAGCTTGCGGGAGCGGAAGGCGCTGTCTCGATCAGCGTCCAGCTTTTTTGCGAGGCTGGGCTTGATGATGGGCAGGGCCCTGTAGATGGTGTCCAGGTCTCCGTAATCCGCCAACAGGGCGGTGGCGGTTTTGGTGCCGATGCCCCGCACGCCGGGGATGTTATCGCTGCTGTCGCCGGTGAGGGCCTTCAGATCCACCACCTGATGGGGGGGCACCCCCAGTTTCTGCCGCACCGCCCCCTCATCCACAACACTGGTCCCCCGGCCGCCATAGGGGCCGCCCCCCATGTAGAGGCAGGCCACATCCTTCCCGTCATCCACCAATTGAAAAAGATCGCGATCCCCGCTGAGGATGCGCACCCGCCAGCGTTGCTCCACAGCGTGGCGGGCCACGGCAGCGATCACATCATCGGCCTCGAAGCCGGGGACTGTACAGAGGGGGAGCCGTAGGGCTTCCTGGAGCAGGTGTTGCAGGTTATGCACGTCCTGGTGGAACTCCTCCGGCGCCGCACCGCGGTTGGCCTTGTAGGCAGGATCCAGTTGATGGCGAAAGGTGGGCTCCCCAGTGTCGAAGGTAATGACCACCCCTTGGGGTTGGAGAGCCTGGGCAGTCTCCAGCAGTGTTTTGAGGAAGCCGTGGGTCACACTGGTGGGGATGCCGCTGCTGGTGCTCAGCCCCCCGTTCCGCTTCGCCAAGGCATAGTAGCTGCGAAAGGCCAGGGAATGGCCATCTACCAGAAGGAGAAGGGGTGCATCAGCCATGGGGGGATCAAACAGGGCAAGGCCACAAGCCTGCCATGGGCAGGGCAGCCCCCATGGCAGACCCAACCAGTTGTCAGTCCCGCTTCACTTCGGAGCTGGTGGGTGATGCTGGAGGGTGGCCCAGGCCTGCGCTGCAGCGGCCTGCTCCGCCTGGCGACGGGACGGGCCACGGCCATGGCCCAACAGTTTACCAGCGACATGAACCTGGGCGGCAAAGCGGTGGGGGTGGCCATGGACAGACTCCACCTCCTCGGTGGTGTATGTGGGTAAGCAGCCATGGGCCGTCTGACTCCACTGCTGGAGTGGGGTTTTCCGGTCATGGCGCTGGGGGTGGCGCAACAATTCCTGGACCAGGGGCAGCCAGTGGGACTCCAGCCATGGGTACAGTTCCTGTAACCCGTCCCCGCCGCTGAGCCGCAGGGCTTCATGGAGGGCGCCGAGCAGGGCTTCACAACTGCGGGCCAGGATGGGGGTGGCTGCTGTGGGGTCGTGCCGGGCTTGAACGCCCATATGGATCAAGGGTTGGAGGCCGATGGCCTGGCCCAGGCGGGCCAACTCCCGGTTGCTCACCAACTGGTTGCGCACCCGAGACAGCTCACCCACGGTGAGTTGCGGCCAGTGGTGCCGCAGGAGGCTGGCCGCCAGCAGACGGAGCACGGCGTCCCCATGGAATTCCAGCCGTTCATTGTGGAATCCCAGCCCTGCGGAGGGGTGGGTCAGGGCTTCCTCCACCAGGGGGAGGGCCAGGGTGTTGGAGAGGGAATCCAGGCCAAGGCGTTGCAAAAGGGCCTGGAGCAGGGCTTGGCGCTGGGGGGTAAGGGAAGGGGGTGGAAAGCAGGACATAAGCCGGGTTCTGTTCCTGGGGAGGTCTCCATGGCGTGGACCCTTCTCCAGGGGCGACCATCTCTCTAGGACCTGTGTTACCACAGGCCTCAAGCGGCGTGTTTACGCAGAACGGGCACATGGCCAACCTTGGTTCCTTGCCTTGCTCCCGGCTGGGGTTTACCGAGCCAGCACCTCTCGATGCTGCTGGTGCGCTCTTACCGCACCTTTGCACCCTTACCTGTGCCTGGGCGGAAGCCGCGGCCATCGGCGGTGTGTTTCTGTGGCACTATCCTCACGGTCACCCGCACTGGGCGTTACCCAGCAGGCCTGGCCATGGGGGAGCCCGGACTTTCCTCAGCACCCCCTGGGCAAGCCCAGTGGTGCCGCGGTCGCCTCGCCTCCTTTCCAAGACCAGTGTATGGGGTAAGGTAGACCCATGGCTTTCAGTGTGACGTCTCTGTGACGTGCTGGGGCCGTTGGGGCTGTGGCTCAGTTGGATAGAGCAGGGCTTTCCTAAAGCCAAGGTCGTGGGTTCAAGTCCCTCCAGCCCCGTCCGCCACGTCATGATCCCATTGCCAATGGTCTTGATGGCGTTACACTGGCAGTGTTAGGGGTTAAGACCGTGACCCAGCTTCATGCTCTGCGACTAAGGCTGCTGGTGCAACAGGAAAGTGACCGCATTATCCATGAGCAGGTGACGGAACTGGACCTGTCGATTGTGCAGGCCCGGAGCCTGTGTTGGCTGGCGCTGTTGGCCGAGGCCCACGAGGAGCAGGCCAGCGATGCGGAACGGCGGGGGAACACGGAGCAGGCCATGGGATGGTTTGCGGACGCCATGCGTTTGCGGGATGCCATCCAGTTGGTGAGTTCCATTGAAGTTCCCCTTCCGGAGGAAATCCCCCTTCCCGATCACCATGGGCAGGAGCACTTTGGTGAAGACATGCCCCATCTCAAGTAGGGTCGTCCCCGGCCAGGCCCAGGAGTCTTGCCAACCCCTGAATCCTGGGTTTCCATTGCCAAAAATCCGGATTTTTGGCGGGGAAGTTGTCTTTTTCCGTTCAGGGGCTGGCCATAAGCATGACGGGTCGGCTAAAGTACAATAAGTTCCGCATGGGGATTTGTTTGTGCCGTCTGAAGAATCCTGCCAGTGTCCGGAGTGCAAGCGATTTTATCGAGAGCATGACCGTTTGATTCGGGAATACCCAACGCTGCGCCATCAACAAGAGTTGATCTGGACCTCCCTGCAGTCTTTCCGGACGTTGACGGTGCGTGTTCTGGAAGAGCTGCAGAAGGAAGCAGAGTGCAAAGCGACTGAGGGGGCAGACCATGGGCCCGCCAGTCAGGAGGTGGGCAAAAAGGATGCCGTCATGGCTGAACTGGAGGGCATCAATGCCTATCTGTTTTCCGTAGAGGCGTTGCTGGAGCGGATCTTCACGGTGAAGCTACCGGAATCGGTGGAGGGCAAGTTTCGGGAAATTGCCGGTGAACTGGCCCCTGATCCCCTGAATTCCGACCGTTTGCGTTTGAATCGTCTGCTCCACCAGACGCCGGATCTGGCGGAGTGCGACAACAACCAGGACGCCAATCAGGGCCAGGGCTAGAGGCCATGGACTGGCCAACCCTTGGCCGGGCGCGCCAGGGGACTGGCCCCGTTCCGCCAGGGGGGCGCTCCCGTGGGTTCTCTGGGTATCACCCAGGGGGGAAGATCCTGGTGAAGAGGGGTGGATCTGGTCTGGGCGCAGGAGATGCAAAACCTTGAGAGGGGGGCGTCAGGGGGGTGCTGAGGGCGTCAGGGGGATGAGTGGCGGCCCAGTGGATTTGCCGCGGGGAGCAGGTTGAGCCCATCCGCCCCTTCTTTCCCAAGGAGCAGGGGTGTGAAGTGGGTAGATGCAGAAAGGCGTTGGGTGGCATCCCATGGGAGCGGGAGGGGCCTGCCGTTGGGTGGGATTCCCCTAGAACACCCGAGTTCTGGATAAGGGGCCATCAAGGAAGGTGTTAACCGCTGCGGTATGAGCCTCTCCGTGAGGGGGAAGCCTCTGTGGGAGAGAGGAGAGAGCCGTTCTGCTCCAGCAAGGTTTGTGGCCCGCTGCCGCGGCTCCTGCTGCCCTTTTCCCTTCTGCTCCATTTCTGGAATGTGCTAAAATGACCAGAAAACCGGGATCCATGTTGTTGATAGCATCAAGCCGGCGGTCTGTCCTCACTCGCGGATCAGGTAAAATGAAGGGTTACAAGAGCCGGACAACGGGGCCGCACCCCCATGGGCTGGTTCTTGGGCTTCAGGCTCGCCTGCCCATGAACCACCAGGGCCTTGAAGGTCACAGGGGGAATATGGTGACCGCCAACCGTTGGGGCTTATGACTGCCAAGGCACTGAGGTGGCGGCAACGGCAGGGGGTCTCCACCTGCCCACGGGCAGTCGCCGCACCATGGAGAACCATCTCCTCCCCCTGCCGGACAAATTGCTGTCGAGACAACGATCCAGCATCAAAAACCTCTCGGCCAAATCGGCGCCGTCCCCATCCCTGATCTCTCCTGAGCTCATCCGTAACTGGGGTTACAACCATTGCTGCCCCTGGTCAGATATAGAGTAAATTGGATCCGATCTTTTCCGAGTTGTCAGGATCCCATCCTGCAGCGCCAGGGGTGTTGATGGTTGACGTCACCGATGTCAAAGCCCACCCCATGGCGTCCAGCCTTCACACGAGGGGGGTGATCAGTCGTCAACCCCGTGTGGCGACAACCAAGGCGGCCCCTGTGGCTACACCTGAGGAAGGACATTGGTGTGCCCCATCTTCCGCTCTGCCATCCACCTGACCCTGGGGCTTTATTGGGAAAGCAGGGCTTCCAGTTGGCGGAGAACTGCCTGACGGGGTTTGGAAGGGGGTGGATTAGGGCTTGCCCCCTATTGAGCCGTGGGCTGCTTAGCGGATGGGCGCCAGGGGCCTTCCCTTGTGGTGGGGTGGGACAACGCCAGCACCCATGGGCCATGGGCTGAGCCGGTAACGAGATGTTTCAAGCTGGGGGAAAGGTTGCCGGGTTGGGAAGCAAGGTGTAGGCTATAGGCAGCTTTGAAGCTCCCTTCCGTGACTCTTCACTTCCTCAGCGCAAAGCCCTCAAGGCAAGAATCTTCTGCAAGGTTTAGGGAAGGGGTCGCCCCACAATACGAATGTAAAGGATTATTACAGTTACCCCCCCCGAAAAACATTTCTTAACATTTGGCTACTGCTGAAGCAGTCCTTCAGTCTCAACATCCCCTTCGATTCTCAACAGAGTCCCAGCCCTTCCTCCTCCCACACCACAGAAGGACACAGACAAAAGCTGACGTTACAGAAACTACAGTCCTGTTCACAGCTTCTCCAATCGACCCAGCAGGGGAAGCGCCAAAGAAAGCAGCACCACAACGACGCTCCCGCAGCACGCCCCCACTCCGGAATCACTGTCTCCAGGCACGGGACAGGGCCTGTTGGTCGCCTCGAGTCTCTTCTGAGACAGCAGATCCAGCCATGGGCTTCCTGGGGCACTCCCCTCTTCCTCTCCACAGCCCCACTGGCCACCCTTCTCTTCCTCTCTCCACCTCCCCCGGCTTGGGCAGAATATTGTTATAACGATTCTTATGGCATCCACTATGAACACACTGGAAAGAAAATGTACTCAAAGGCAGAATGTACAATCTTAGATATGGAAAATAATGACTTAGAAGAACTATCACCAGAAATCTTTAATGGACTTAGGAATCTACAAGGTCTCTATCTGAGTCAGAATAAGCTAACAAATCTGCCAGAAGGCATCTTCAATGAGCTTCATAATTTACAAAAACTTACACTACATCAAAATAAGCTAACAAGCCTACCAGAAGACATCTTCAATGAGCTGCATAATCTACAGACTCTTGCACTGGATAACAACGAGTTAAGCAGCAATCTATGGCGCCAGCATGCAAATATCTTCAACAATCTTCATAACTTAAAAGCACTTTGGCTGTGGGGCAATGATGACTTAACCTGTCTGCCTACCTTGCCACCCAGCTTAGAAGGACTCTATTTAGATGATGACAATATAAACTCTATAGAGATTCATGGCTTGCCACTATGTAAACTAAACATTACAGAGTTGGGACCCTGAGGAAATACTGGGAAACCCCTTTCTGGCTCAATCCTGATTTTTCAAAAGCTTTGCTGTAAGAGAGGAGTGAGAATCTTCTGTGAAAGCGCTTTTGTGGGGTTTCCAAGCTTTCCCTAAGATCCTGCACAATTAATGATCCTCTCAATGGTCATTGCCCAAACCTTTGGGTTTCTCACCGCATAGCTTCCACTCCCTCTTCTCCTTCTATTCCCTTTCTTGTTCAGCCACCCACCACCCATCATGCACCACCCTTTCTCCACTTCCCAGGTATTGTCTTCCATGCCAAAATGTTTCTCTGGCATCCTGTATCTGCACCTCCTTGATGGCCTTCCCCTCCTTTTCCCAGCTATTCCTCTAGCTGCCCTCCTCTTTCTTGCATCACCCAGTCCAGCTCTTGCCAATATCTGCGAAGAGCTGGGCAAAGGATACAAGTCTGGTGATACACATTGCGATCTTAGCCACAAAGAGATCTCATTACCTCCAAGAACCTTTGAAGATCTCTCCAATCTAAAAAGTCTTGATCTGTCGAATAATGATCTCACCGAGCTAGATTCAAATATATTCAATGGGCTCAGTGATCTAGAAGATCTCAATCTGGCTGATAATGAGCTGAAAACCTTACCTCCAGATATATTCAATGGTCTTAACGATCTGGAAAAGCTCAATCTCACCAGTAATCAGCTAAAAAGACTGCCTTCAGGAGTATTCAATGGGCTCGATAATTTAGATTGGCTTTCTCTGGAACATAATGATCTATATAGTCTATCGGTAGATCTATTTAACTCTCTCACCAATTTAGAAAATCTCTATTTATCCAAGAATAACCTAAGTAATCTAAAACCAGAAACACTCAATAGTCGTTCTGACTTGGAACTCCTTGGTCTCAATGACAATAAGCTAAGCACTCTACCTGAAGACATCTTTAACAACATCTCTGATTTGCAACATCTCGGACTCAAGGGCAATGAGCTAAGTACTCTACCCAGAGACATCTTCAATGGGCTTCATAATCTAGATCAACTCTGGCTCCACAAAAATCCTGTAGTTTGCCTGCCCACATTGCCACCCAATTTGACTTGGTTTAGCCTTACTAGCCCTGACACTAATAGTCTCTACACTTACAAATATCCATCCTGCGAGAAGTAAGTCGTCTACTGACCAGACACTCCGGTATGGGGGTAGACCTCTACCTTCACTCAAGCGGTATCCTGGCTGCCCCTTTTCCATGGAAACACTGGAAAACCCCCTTTCCAGGGTAGTCGATTTTCAAAAGCCTTGCGTTAAGGGAGGAGTGAGAGTCTTCTGTGAAAGCGCTTTGGGGGTTTTCCAGACTTTCCCTATCTCCCTTCCGATTTCCCACCCAGGACCACTAACCCCAATCCCCCTATCATTCCCCACCTATGAACCATTTCGACTCACTTCTACAACGAGGAGCTTGGCTCGGATCACTCATTAGTAGTATTGCCGCTGTAGTCATTGCATTTGAGGCTATCGATTTAAATCAGGGAGTCACTGAATTAAATGAGAAAATTATAGATGTACCTGATAACATAACAGAATTACTATAAGCTTTATAAGAGTAACCGTACCCTCTAATTTGACTAATGCTGGCAGATCAAAAACCAGCCGCTCCCATTCCCTCACTCCAGCTTCCCTCTCAAGCTCTCCCCTCTCCATGTTTCTCCAGCTTCGCCACCACCCACCTTCTCCCAAAACACCCCCAACCGCCCCCAGCCGGATGCCCCCAACCTCCCTTTCCCAACCCAGCCGTGGGGCAGGGGCATCTGCTGCTCCTGAACTCCAATCCTCTCCCACACATATCCCCAGACAGACGCGCTGGGGCGCTCTCCTCTCTCTTTCTGTCGCACCACTTGCTACTCTCTTCATCTTTCCTTAGGTTAAACCCAATCTGACGGAATTACCTCGCTAATAATCATCGAGGATCAACACGCCAGAACAGGAGTAGCCCTTTCTCATCCAGCCTTAGCAAGCCTACCCTCTTAGCCACCCTCTTCACGCAAAGCCTATGCCTTCCCGCAACTCCCTTCCCTTGACCCACCTGCAATTACCTGCTCTTCTCTCCCATCGCCCACCCACCCAAATGGACGATTCAACACCGGCGGCCCGGCTGCTTCCAGCCATAGCCCCATCCTTCAAGGACCTTCTGAGACGGACACGATCTCCCAAAACTCATCCCCTGTCCTGGACCGCTGCTGCATCACTGGCAGCGTTAGGGAAACCCTGGAAAACCTCGCAGTGCCTTGGGGAAGAGGTTAGAATGGTGAGGAATTGAAAGAGAGGCTATGTGGAGCAAGGAGGGTCAGCTGGATTTTGGCGATTATGAGCGCAGCTTTGTGAAGAAGCAGACCAGG
>JAJDUS010000047.1 GCA_022826535.1 Prochlorococcaceae cyanobacterium jk18x1bzbins.87 | reverse complement strand
ATCTCATAGAGATGTCTTACGGGAAGGCGTATCGTTAAGAGGATTGCGAGTGCCCCAGGAGATCCTGGAAGTCCCTGGGGGGAATCATGGGAGTTCCATGCTCATTTTACTCACCTATTCCTATAGCTACTTTCTCTTCTTGATTCCTTATCTTGCCTTTTTTCGTGGTGCCAAAGGATTTATTCATGACACAGTAAATCATGGCACAAAAGAATATGTAAATCGAAACATCCACACAAATAGCATTGAGGGCTATTGGTCACTGTTAAAGAGAAGCATCAAAGGAACGCATATTCATGTATCAGAAAAGCATTTACCTAAATATCTAGGAGAGTTTGATTTTCGACACAATAATAGAAAGATTCCTGATAAGATGTTTTCTAAAATGGTCAATCTTCTTCAGTATTAGTTGATTCATCTTCAGTTGAAACTGCTGCTTTCAATAGTTCTTCAAACAAGTTCCTATCGCCACTAAGAACAGGGCTCTTGGTGCCTTGTGGTGGTATTGGATTGGAAGGGTGCTTCATGGTTAGGAAAGCTGCAATGTGGCTGTTCTAGCACAGTCTGGCTTGAATGGGGCAAGTCAGTTTTGCTAGGATAATCTCATTGAAGACGATTTTGAGACGTACTTGTGGTGAGGGGATAATCGCCTTTTATTATTTACCGATGAACTTGGAAGCCGTATAGATATAAGACTCATTCGAGATCAATGGAACTGGGCAATGACTGAGATGGGCTTGAGACGGGTTTGACACTGTTAAGTGAAGGATTCGTTGCTGGTCGTTGGGAGTTAGTGGTGTTGGACCAGACCAGGCCACAGGCCAGGCCAATCGTCCAGCTCGCCAAGAGTAACCAGCGGGCGTTCTTGCAAATGTTCCGAAGGATTGGCCCAGGCATGGGGTTACCCTCCTTATCACAGATGTGTTTGCTTTGGAGCCTTGGCGTCATATTGAAGTTGGGCATGAAATCAAATGTCTTCACATGCTTTGGTAGATCAAGCAGTGAGAAGCATTTAATCAGCCCTTTCCTTCTGTCGCACGCTTCTCCATCATACAGCTCAAACACATTAAAATCACTGATCATAATATAGCGAGGACGTTTACTCTTGCAAAGATTTTCCACATATTCCATGGCTTGTTCGTAGGCATCGTCCAGGCTCTTGTTGGGAGCTTTCTGCTCAATCAGTAGCACATCTGGCCAGAGAAGGTCTATACGCTTCGGATACCTACCCTCCCTGCCCTTCAGACGGACCCTCTCTTCATAGTTGGCAACACTACTCCGATCCCTCCCAAAAATCTCAAAGAACTCATCGTAGAAAGTTTGCGTATTTGCGATCTCCAGGAAATCCGCACCTTCTTCTACCAACCTGTCATGCCATTTGTTGGAAAATTGTTCGGCACGATTGGAAATTTCTGTCCAGCACATGGGAAGAAGATGAGTAGGAAGTCATCAGCAATTTTAGGGCATCTTGGAAAATAAGGCAACTCTCCTTCTCTCCTGTCACAGCAAGGCTTTTCAAAAGGTCAGGACTGGGGTCAGGACTCATCACCAGAAGAGGACAGTGGCGGCCAGGAGGATGGCAGAACGGAAGACGTGGGCGCAGCCGTCGTAGCGGGTTGCAATGCGCCGCCAGCCCTTCTGTCGGGAAAAAAGATTCTCGATTTTATGACGCTTGCGATCCAGCCTCTTGCTGTAGTGGCCTGGTTTCTTGCGGCAGCGACGGGGCGGGATACAAGGCATGATGCCCTGCTGGACCAGCATCTTACGGATTTTGTCCCTGTCATACCCTTGATCCCCCATCACCGTGGCCGCAGGCGGCAGGTCTTTGAGCACCACATCGGCACCGGTGAAGTCACTGCATTGCCCCTCACTCAGGTGGAGTCGCAGGGGACCACCTTTACTGCAGGCCCCATGGAGCTTGCTGGTCATGCCCCCCTCGGTGCCACCAATCAGGCGGGGGGCACCCCCCTTGCTGAGGCTGGACACCGTGGGATGGGCTTTGACATCAGTGGCGTCAAGCATCAGCACCTCTGGCTCTGGGGCATCAGGCGGCTCTGCGGAGTCGGGTGGCTCTGCGGCATCGGATGCTGACAACTCAGAAAAGATCAGATCAAAACACCCTTGTCTCACCAGCGGCGACAACGGTTGTAGAGGATTTTGTGGGGGCCATAGACGGCCGGGGCATCCACCCAGCGTCGCCCCTTCTGCATGACAGGGATGATGCCGCTCAACACCTTCCTGTCCTCCACCCGCTTCACGCCCCGTTCCTTGGGAAACAAGGGGCGGATGCCATCAACCTGCTCCGCGCTGAGCCCCAATAACTGGGCCATCACCCATCTTCTCCTGGTGCTCTCTTGGGGCTCCCTCTCTGCTGAGAGGGTCATTCCTCATATGATGATGAGTCCTGACCCTAGGGCAGAGGGGGGACCAGTGTTTCCTAAGGTGCCGGAGACAATTTTACAAAGTCGTTCGACTTTTGCGAGGATGGATTCGGCGGTGGCTACCCAAGGTTTCATGGCCCTGCTGCTGCTCACCCCATTCGCCAGACTCATCTGATCCGGGTGTCTTCCCTGTTGCCATGCCCCTGTCCCCACAGCCCCCCTGCTCCCCTATTGATGTTCAGCAGGAGGGCCTGAGCCCGGCTGAGTACGACCGGATTGTGCAACGGCTGGGTCGCCATCCCAACCGTACGGAATTGGGCATGTTTGGCGTGATGTGGTCAGAGCATTGCTGCTACAGGAATTCCCGCCCCCTGCTGAAGCAATTTCCCACCAGTGGCCCCCGCATCCTGGTGGGGCCTGGGGAAAACGCTGGGGTGGTGGACCTGGGGGACAATCAGAGGCTGGTGTTCAAAATCGAGAGCCATAATCATCCCTCAGCCATCGAACCTTTCCAGGGGGCGGCCACGGGCGTGGGGGGCATCCTGCGGGATGTGTTCACCATGGGGGCCCGGCCCATTGCCCTGCTCAATGCCCTGCGCTTTGGCCCACTGGAGGAGCCCCGCAATGGCGACCTGCTGGAGGGGGTGGTGGCTGGCATTGCCCACTACGGCAACTGCGTGGGGGTGCCCACCATCGCTGGTGAAGTGGCCTTTGATCCCTCCTACAGCGGCAATCCCCTGGTGAATGCCATGGCGGTGGGTCTTTTGGAGACCGACGCCATTGTCACGGCAGCAGCCCGTGGTGTGGGCAACCCGGTGCTCTATGTGGGCAGCACCACGGGACGGGATGGTACGGGTGGGGCCAGCTTCGCCAGTACCGAGTTGTCGGATCAATCCCCGGAGGACCGGCCAGCGGTGCAGGTGGGCAATCCGTTTTTTGAGAAATGCCTGATTGAGGCCTGTCTAGAAGCTTTCCGGAGTGGTGATGTGATCGCCGCCCAGGACATGGGGGCCGCTGGTCTCACGTGTAGTTGTGCCGAGATGGCTGCCGCCGGTGGGGTGGGCATCGTTCTGGATCTGGATCGGGTCCCTGCACGGGAGCAGGGTATGACCACCTACGAGTACCTGCTATCCGAGTCTCAGGAACGGATGCTGCTGGTGGTGCGGGCGGGGCGCGAAGACCAGGTGATGGCCCATTTCCACCGCTGGGGGCTCCATGGGGCGGTGGTGGGCCAGGTGGTGGAGGAACCCATGGTGCGCATCCTGCACCATGGAGAGTTGGCAGCTTGCGTGCCGGCAGCGGCCTTGGCCCATGACACCCCCGTGATCCACCGCACGCTGCAGAAGGAGCCCCCTGCGGCGCTGCGCTCCGCCTGGTCCTGGCGTCCGGAGCATCTCCCCCCGGCCTCTGCAGAGGGCATCCACACCCCCCAGGGGCAGCGCAGCTGGCTACAGGTGCTGGAGACCATGCTGGATGATCCCACCATGGCCAGCAAGCGCTGGATCTGGCAGCAATACGACCATCAGGTGCAAGGCAATACAATTTTGGGTCCTGGAGCGGCTGATGCTGCGGTGATTCGCCTGCGCCCGCAATGGGGCCCTGAAGCCATGGCCGCCACCCGCCGTGCCCTGGCCCTGACTGTGGACTGCAATAACCGCTGGGTGGCCCTGGATCCCCAGGAGGGGGCCAAGGCGGCGGTGGCGGAAGCGGCCCGTAACCTGAGTTGCGTCGGGGCTGAGCCCTTGGCAGTGACCAATAACCTCAACTTCTCCTCCCCGGAAACCCCTGAGGGCTACTGGGCCTTGGCCAAGGCCTGCCAGGGGGTGGCAGAAGCCTGCCGCACCTTGGGCACGCCAGTCACCGGCGGCAATGTTTCTCTCTATAACGAAACCCGCCAGTCCCATGGGACGTCCTGTCCTATCCAGCCCACCCCGGTGATTGGTATGGTGGGTCTGGTTGAGGACCACCAGACAACCGTGGCCATGGGCTGGCCGGCCGCGGATGAGCAAATCTGGCTGTTGGGGGTGCCCCTTGCCACTGTTGATGAGCGGGTCTCCCTGGCTGGCAGCAGCTATCTGGCCATCATCCATGGGCAAACCACAGGGCGTCCCCCACGGCAAGACCTGGCGCTGGAGACGGCCCTTCAGGGTCTGCTGCGCTCCTTGATCCGCTCCGAGGTGGTCACCGCAGCCCATGATGCGGCGGCGGGGGGCTGGCTGGTGGCCTTGGTGGAGAGTTGCCTCAAGGGCCGGCGCGGCGCCCAGGTACATCTGCCTGGCCTCGCCCACCTGCGTCCGGATGCCTTGCTCTTTGCAGAAGGGGGCGCACGGGTGCTGGTAAGCCTGCCTGCCAATCAACGTGACACGTTGCAACGAGCCGCCAGCACCGCAGATGTGCCCTGCCAACGGCTGGGTGTGGTGACGGCAGCCCCCACCTTGCAGTTGAGGGTGGGACGTCAAACATGGCTGACAGCGGATTTGGCCCACCTGGCGCGAATTGATGAGCAGGCCATTCCCCGTCGCATCAATAGCCAGGACCCGGGCCACCAGAATCCCCTCATCAGCCACAATGGAGATAGCCCCTGATCCCAGCGGTTTCACCGCTTCGGACCCTGCTAAATCCCTTCCCTCCCTTTTTGGACGCCAGCCTGGGGGTTGGCGCCGCCGATGATCGCCCCCAGGAGGCCTGTGGCGTTTATGGGGTGTTGGCGCCAGCGTTGGATGTGGCCAACCTCACCTACTTTGGTCTTTACGCCCTGCAACACCGGGGGCAGGAATCAGCAGGGATTGCGGTGTTTCAAGGGGAGCAGGTGCGCCTCCACAAGGAGATGGGCCTGGTGAGCCAGGTGTTTAACCGGGATATCCTGGCCCGACTTCCAGGGGATCTGGCCATTGGCCACACCCGCTATTCCACTACCGGAAGCAGTCAAGCCTGCAATGCCCAACCGGTGGTGTTGATGACGCGCCTGGGCCCCATGGCCATGGCCCACAACGGCAACCTGGTGAATACCGCGGAGTTGAGCCATGCCATGGGGCAGCGGGGCATGGAGCCTGTCTCCAGCACGGATTCCGAACTCATCGCCATGTTGATTCAAGAGGCGGTAGATGGCGGCGCAGACTGGCCCGAAGCCCTCACCAGGGCGGCTTCCTGCTGTCGTGGCGCCTACAGCCTCAGCATTGGAACTCCGGCGGGTCTATTCGCCCTACGGGATCCCCATGGCATTCGTCCGCTGGTGTTTGGTCGGCTGGAGGACATGGAGCAGGATGGCTGGATTATCAGCAGTGAAACCTGTGGGCTTGATATTGTCGGAGCCCGGTTCCATGACACCGTGGCGCCGGGTGAACTGATCTGGTTTCGTCCGGGCGCCACTGAACCGGACCGCCGCCGCTGGTGTGGGGCCATGCCACGGCTGTGTGTCTTTGAGATGATCTACTTTGCACGGCCGGACAGCAATTTCTTTGCCGAGTCCTTGTACAGCTATCGACGGCGGCTGGGGCAGGTGTTAGCGGAGGAGTCGCCAGCGGAAGCGGACTTGGTGATTGGCGTGCCGGATTCCGGGATTCCTGCTGCCATCGGCTTTGCCGATGGCAGTGGTGTGCCCTATGCAGAAGGTTTGGTGAAAAATCGCTATGTGGGGCGCACGTTTATCCAGCCCAGCCAGGGGATGCGGGAGGCGGGCATCCGCCTCAAGCTCAATCCCCTACCGGATGTGCTGTCCCATCAGCGCATTGTGGTGGTGGATGACTCCATTGTGCGGGGGAGCACCAGCCGGAAAATTGTGAAGGCGCTTCGGGAAGCCGGGGCCCGCCAGGTGCATATGCGCATCAGCTCTCCACCCGTGACCCACCCCTGCTACTACGGCATTGACACCGACACCCAGGATCAGTTGGTGGCTGCCCACCTTCCCCTGGAGCAAATCCGCCAGCATCTGGGGGTGGATTCCCTGGCCTATCTGAGTCGGGAGGGAATGTTACGGGCCACCCGGCAGCAGAATCGTCCGTTTTGCACCGCCTGTTTTGATGGCAACTACCCCATCCCCCCCAGCGGGGAGATGGGGGCCGGAAAGCTGGCGTTGGAGCCCCCCCCCATGGCATCGGAGTGAAGGCTGGAGGGGAAGGCTTTTACCAAAGGCGGTGCCGGGATTCAACTGGAGGAACTGGAGGGCGTTGCCTCCAGGGGGCCGTTGTCAACATCATCGGATGAGGGGTCGGGTGAAGTTGTCGCGGCTGTGCTGCCTTCCTTTTCTTCCCGTTGACGTTGGCGCCGCCGCTGCTCTGCTGCAACGGCCTCTTCCATGGCTTCCAAGCCCTGGGCCATCTTCTCCAGGTTGGCGCGGTAAAGGTCCACATCCTTACCAAAGCGCCCTTGGGCCAAGCCCACATCCGCCGCCAACTGCTTGGCCGCCTTGGCCGCGGCAGTGGCGTCATCGGGATCAATGCCCACGGCCACCTCCACCAGGGTCATGAGGCCCACAGCTTGCAGGCGATTGTAGTGGAAGCCAGGCTGCTGCACCCGCTCCAGAAACTGGCGCACCACCACCGGGGTCTGGGGATTGCTGCTGGACCACTGACGCACCCCATCCCGCATCTGGCCCGCCACGGACTCCCGCGCCTGGTCCACTTCAGCGCGAATCGCCACTGCATCCAACGCCAAGGCTGAGCAAATGGCCTGGAAGATTTCCTCCTTCTGAGCTTCTGGCCGATACCCCTGCATGAAGCTGTCGAAGGTCTGGCACAGACCGGTGGCAAAGATGGCGTCGCGATGGAAGCGTTTCTGGAACAGCAGAAGATTGAGTTCCACCAGGAGTTCATCGACCACTTGGCGATAGGTGGGGGCGATCACCCTGTCACAGCAGGCATGGAAGGATCGCTTGGTGTCTGAGATGGTGGGGCGCTCGCTCACCCTGATTCAGCTTGTGAAGCACTGACCCTAGCGCCGCTGTGGTCCCTTTAGGGTGCCCCATGCCAGGACCCGTCTTTGTATGGGGTGAACCACCAGCCCCTGGGGGTCTCAGCCCAGCAGGTCCCGTTTGCTGCGCTTCAATTCCTTCCAGAGGTCATGGATGCAGCCAAAGGCGTGCTCCTGGTTGATCTTGCCACTGCCCTGGAGGGCCACCAGCAGCAACACCTTATCGGCAAAGGCCTCCAGGTTCTGGTGAAAGACCAGACGCTTGGGCGTCCAGTCCAGCCCCTGATAGGAACTGAAGGCCTCCAATGGGTTGGTGGGACCGGAGCGCCCTTGACCACCAAGGGGCTGCCCTGGTCTGCTGGAAGGGTCTGTCATATCAAATGCTCACACAACTGTTCATCCAGTGTGGCGCCAGATGGGCACTCAACCGGCCAACAGAGGCGTAAAACGCTCTTTCTTCGGCAAGGGGGTGTACTCGGCGACAATGCTGGCGAACTCTTCACCGCTGAGGCTTTCCCGCTCAATCAACACCTCCACCACCCTGTCCATGCACTCGCGGTGCTGACGGAGCAGGTCAACGGTGTCATTATACAACTGGTGAACCAACTTGAACACCTGTTCATCCACATTGCGGGCGCTGGCGTTGGACATTTCACTGCGGATCATCAAGTCCCGGCCCAGGAACACCTCCCGCTCCTGGCTACTCAGGGAAATGGGACCCATCTCACTCATGCCGAACTGGGTCACCATTTGTCGAGCAATGGCGGACACCTGCTGAAAATCGCCCCCGGCCCCCGTGGTGATCTCGGCCTGGCCAAAGACAATCTGCTCCGCAGCTCGCCCCCCCAGAGCACCCATGATGCGGGCCTTCAGTTGGGCGCGGGAGACCAGCTCTTGTTCCTCATCAGGGGAAAACCAGGTGAGGCCCTGGGCCTGACCTCGGGGAATGAGCGTGACTTTCTGCACGGGGTCATGGGCCTGGAGCAGGGTGCCCACCAAGGCATGACCCACTTCGTGATAGGCGATCAGCCGTTTGCTGCGGCCATCGGTGAGGGGCTGCCGTTCCATACCGGCAATGACGCGATCCACGGCATCATCCACCTCTGTCAAGCTGATGACCAACTTGCGGCGGCGGGCGGTGAGGATGGCAGCTTCGTTGAGCAAATTGGCCAGATCCGCTCCGGTGAATCCCGGTGTGCGCCGGGCAACGGACTCAAGGGAGAGATCCTCCGCCAGTTTCTTGTCCCGGGCATGAACCTGCAGAATCGCCAGACGCCCCTTGATATCAGGGGCATCCACCATGACTTGGCGGTCAAAGCGGCCCGGCCGCAAGAGGGCCGAATCCAGCACATCGGGACGGTTGGTGGCGGCCAGCACAATGATGCCGGAATTGCCTTCAAAGCCGTCCATCTCCGTGAGGATCTGGTTGAGGGTTTGCTCCCGTTCGTCGTTGCCGCCCCCCATGCCGGCGCCCCGCTGACGACCGACAGCGTCAATCTCGTCAATGAAGATGAGACAGGGGGAGTTGTCCTTGGCCTTCTTGAAGAGATCCCGCACCCGGCTAGCGCCCACACCCACAAACATCTCCACGAATTCAGAGCCGGAGAGGGAGAAAAACGGCACCCCGGCTTCCCCGGCAATGGCCTTGGCCAACAGGGTTTTTCCGGTGCCTGGTGGGCCCACCAACAGGGCCCCTTTGGGAATACGGGCCCCCACTGCAGTGAAGCGCTCCGGTGTCTTCAGGAAGGTGACGATTTCCTTGAGGTCCTGCTTGGCCTCTTCCACGCCGGCCACATCGTCAAAGGTGACGCCGGTTTCCGCCTCCATCATGAAGCGGGCCTTGGATTTGCTGAATTGCATGGCCTGTCCCGGTCCGCCAGGGAGGCCACTGGAGCGCCGCGCCAGGAAAATCAAGGAGCCAATCAGCAGCAGGGGCAGCAGCAGATTGCCCAGCACCCCCCACACTGGCGAGGACGGTCGTGGCGGATGAACATCAAAGCTGACGTGCTTCTCCTTCAGTTGGTCCAGCAGATCCGGTGCGAGGCCCGGTAGCTCCACCCGGAGACGCTGGGCATGGTCAAAATCGGGATCCGTCGTTTCCACAATGGCAGTGCGGCCGCCATCAAACACATCCACCGCATTTACCCGGTCCTCCTGCAGGCTTTCCAGGAAACGGCCGTAGGTCATGCGACCACTGGCCACATTGCGGGACTCAACAGGGGGATTCACCGTTGGGTCCATGGAGCCTCTGTTGCTGGCTGCCTGCCAGACCAGCCCCAGGCCGATCACCACAGGAATCAACCAAAGGGCGATGATCCGCCACCGCTTGTTCATGGGGGTTTTCAAACAGTTTACACAACGTAAATGGCCCAATCCCATGACTGCGATGGCGCCCATGGATTGGCAACACTTCACATGGTCATGGAGGCCCCAAGCTTCCCTACAGACGTCGCAATGCCACAATGGGATCCAGCCGGGCGGCACGGCGTGCCGGAACCACGCCAAAAAAGACCCCGATTCCCCCTGAGAGGCCCACGGTCAACAAGACCGTTCCGGGTCCCACAAAAGCTGGTAAGGGGGTAACAGCGGCTGTCAAGGCAACGGCGCCCATGCCAAGACCACTACCGATGATGCCCCCCATGGTGGCCAGCACAGTGGCTTCAATCAGGAACTGGAGCAGCACATCTCGACGGCGGGCCCCCAGGGCCTTCCGTAAGCCCACCTCCGCAGTGCGCTCACTCACGGCCACCAGCATGATGTTCATGATGCCTACACCCCCCACCAGCAAGGAAATTCCACCAATGGATCCCAACAGGATGGTGAGCCCCCCGGTGATGGTGGTGACAATGGATGTTGCCTCCTTCTGGGTGCGCACCGTGAAATCATTCTCCCCAAAATCCGGGATTTTGTGGCGCTGACGCAGAAGGTTGGTGATTTGGAAATTGGCGGCATTCACCGTGTCGGGATCATTGGCCTCCACACTGATGAACGTCAAGGACACGCCATAGGTGGGGTCCCGGCCCGTGATGCGGTTCACCATGGTGCTCAGGGGCACATAGGCCACTTCATCCTGGTTTTCTCCGAAGAACGACCCCTTCTCCTCCATCACGCCAATCACCGCAAAGCTGGTGTTGCCGATACGGATGCGGTGGCCCAGGGGGTCTGCATTGGGGGAAAGCTTGGTTGCTAGAGCAGGCCCGAGAACCACAACCGACCGACTGCCGTCGAAATCCGCCGGGCTGATGAAACGACCCCGTTCCACATCAAACTGGCGCACCGGCAGGAATTCGGGCGTGACGCCAAACACGGGAACATTGGTGCTGCGCCCACCCGCCTGGATGATCTGGTTGGAGGAAATCTGGGGCGCCGTGCGCCGCACACTGGGCGCCTGGCTGGCGATGGCCTCTGCGTCCTCCAGCACCAACGTGCGGGGTCTGGCGCCACCGCGGCGACCATCGCTTCCCGGCACCACAAACAACACATTGGTGCCGAGACTTTCCAGTTGCCCATTGGCCAGCCTTTGGGTCCCCTGGCCGATGCCCACCAGGGCAATCACCGAGGCATTCCCAATGACGATGCCCAGGATCGTCAGCAAGCTGCGGAGACGGCTGGCCTGCAGGGCGCTCCAGGCCATGAACCAGGTTTCTCGCCAAGGAAGAGCCATGGGGCAATTCTAGGCCCGGACGGGGATGGGTTCGGGACATTCCATCCCGTCGTCGTTCCCGGGAAAGCGGGCCTCCACCAGCCTTCACCATGAAAGGCCCATTGCCAAATCCCTCTGCACAGGCCGCACAGATCTCTGACCCATTCGCTACAGCCTCTTGTTGTCGTGCATGACCTTCTTGCGGTGGCGGGGTAAAACTCAGAACAAGATCCCTTGCTCCGCCAGCATCTTATGGATTTTGTCCCTATGTTACCCTTGACCCTCAGTCACCGTGGTCGCAGGCGGCAAATCCTTAGCACCCCATCAGCGCCAGCGAAGTCACTGCATTTCCCCTCACTCAGGTGCAGCCGCCGGGGACGGCCTCTGCTGTCGCAGACCTCATGGAGATTGGTGGTCATGTCCCCCTGGGTGCGACCAATCAGGCGGGTTTCAGAATCCCCTTGTTAAAGCTGATGCGGTGTGATGAGCTTGGGGATCGGTGGCGTCAATCATCAGCACATCTGGCTCTGCGGCACCGGATGGTTCCGTAACACCGAATACTGACAACTCAGAAAAGATCAGATCAAAGACCTCCTTGTCTGACCAGCGGCGGAAACGGTTGTAACCGCTCCAGGTCGCATGGATGATGTCGCTCAACACCTTGCGGTCATTCACCCGCTCACACCACGTTCCTTGGGGAAGAAGGGGCGGATGCGTGCAACCTGCTCCTCGCTGAGCCAAAACAACTGGGCCATGACCCATCCTCACTTGTGCTCCGTTAGGCGTCCCTCTCTGGTGAGAGGGCTACTCCTTACATTATGAGTCCTGATCCTACGGCTCCTGGATCGGGCCCTGCCCGATTGGGGAAGATCCCCCTCTCCCCGATGTCACCTGGGGACATCCATTGTCCCAGGCCAAGCAACCTGCTGGAGCAGAACAGCACTCTCCAACAGAGGCTTTCCCCTCATGGAGGGGTTCACACCACAGCGGTTACTCCCCTATCTCTGATGAAACCTTATCCAGAACTGGAGGTTATGGTACGCTTTTTGCCAGTTTGGCACAAACCTCATCTGTCATGGCAAAATTTGCACTCGTCTTTTTCCTGGTTGCTGCTTTGGGGGGGGGGGTACGGCAGGTGCAAGCAGATTCTCTGAATGTAGCTCCAGGTTACGTAATTCTCCATAATCACGGTGCAGGAGATGGTCGACGCCAATCTCCTTCTTTTAGCACAAGAGCTAATGTGAATGTATTTGATAAAAAAAGAGGAAACACTCTTCTACACTTGGCTATCAGGAAGGGAGATTTAGAGACGTTCGATCTCCTAATTACGGCCGGGGCCAAGCTCAACTCATCTAATAAAGAGGGGAACACCCCTTTGCACGATGCGGTAAGGTTAAGAAAGACGGATTTCATTAGAGCACTCATCGCAGCTGGAGTTGATCCTAGTAGAAAAAATAAGAAGAAAGATACGCCTCTACACTTAGCAATTAAGAAAAATTACACAGAAGCTGTCGAAGATCTGATTGCAGCCGGTGCTGATCTTAATGCACAAGACAGAAATCGCTTGACACCATTCTATCTGGCTCTGAAGAAAAATAACAAAGAAATCATCGGAATATTCAAAGAAATTCTTATAGACTCTGCAGACCACGAAGGAGAAGTCCCTCTCTGAGATGGAGGTGGTGCTGCCCTTCTCTGCGCTGGTGAAGCTGATGGAGCCTTTCTGTCCGCAAGTTGGCCCTCAAGGAGGAAGGCCGCCCTATGGGTTGGAGACCATGCTACGGATTCACCTGATGCAGAACTGATGGTCCCTGAGGGATGAAGCCATGGAAGACGCCCTGATTGACGCTGGCGCCATCCGCCGCTTTGCCAGGATTGATCTTGCTAAAGATAACATCCCAGATGCCACCACCATCTTGGCGTTCCGCCATTTTGTGGAACAGCATCAATTGGCCGAGGAAATCTTCAAGGCAATGGGGCAGTACTTGAGAGAGAAAGGCCTGCTGCGGCAAGAGGGAACGGTGGTGGATCCCACCATCATCCATGCTCCCACCTCCACAAAGAATGAAAAGAGGGACCAGGATCCACAGATGCACCAAACCCGTAAAGGGAGCCAGTGGTTCTTTGGCATGAAGGTGCATCTTGGGGTGGATAAGGATTCCGGCTTGATCCACTCTGTGGCCACCACGTCGGCTCACGTCAATGATGGGGGATGATAGCAGAGCTATTGCATGGAGAAGAGAAGGTGGTGGATGGGGATGCAGTTTACCAAGGCCTTGAGAAGCGAGAGGAGATGGACGAAGGCATGGCGGGGAGAGCGGTGGCGGCTGTGCTGCAACCCCATGCCTGACTTCAGCTTGGCAAAGAGGGTTACGACCTTGCCCCGTAGAGCAGCGGTGATGCGCTCCAGAGGTTGGCGATCTCGGCATTGCCCCTTGTGATCTTGAGGGCCATGGTCTGGCACTGGTGGTGGATGGGCCGGTGGAGCTTGAAGCCAAAGAACCGGCCCTGGGGGTACCCCCCCTTGGGCCGGTCCTCGGAACATCCCCTTGCCACTGATGCGGGCCTTGTGGCAGATCACCAGCTTGGTGCTATCCACAAAGTAGAGTCCGGTGTCCCGGACCCGGTAACAATGGAGCAGGAGGTCAAAGGGCAGCAGCAGCCGTGGCATCAGGGCCACAAACCTGCTGGAGGGGGAAACTGAGCAAAGCAGTAGCCCAACTCCTGCTCCAGGCCGTAGCGCCGGAACTGCTTGCAGTCCTTGTCGGGCCAGAGATGGGAGGGCTCCATGATGGAGAGTATCTGTCCGAGGGAGAGCTTGCCCCCTCGTTAGGTGCTGACGGCCTGAAGGGATCAGGTGCTGCTGCTACTGGTGGAAGCGCTGGGCAAAGCCATCAGGACAGCAGAACAGGGAAACGGTAAAATGTTTGGGACCTTCCCCTCGTGTCGCTACACGGATCCTGAATCGGGCATGGCCTGATTGGGGAAGATCCCCCCTCTCCCCCATGGGGGGCCGCCTGGGGACGCTGCCTTCTGCCAGGCTGAGGAGCCTGCTGGGGCACAGGACTCCCCAACAGAGGCTTCCCCCCATGGGGAGGGACTCACACACAGCGGGTGCTCCCCCCTTCTCTGGCGGCCCCCTTATCTACAACTCAGGTTATTTAGCCATGGCATGGCCGTGCAGGGGGCCTCTCAGCGGTCAATGGGCTACACTTTATACGGATCTGGAGCCCCAAGGAGCTTGAGGATCGCTATTAGGACCTGACAGAGGCCCTTTCTATGAAGATGCGCAGCACCCGTACCCCCATCAGCACCAAGGTTGGGGAAGGGGAGGTGAACCGCAACGAGATTCTCTTTGAAGTGACCAAAGCCTCCGAAGGGGGATATGATGCCCGAGCGGTTGGCCACAGCATCTTCACCCAGGGGGAGGATCGGGACGATCTGGAAACCATGGTCCGGGACGCGGTGCGCTGCCACTTCGCTGGTGGCCATATTCCCGGCGTGAGGCTGCACTATGTGGAGGACGAGGCCATTGCCGTATGAGACTCCCGCGGGATCTTTCCGGCCGGGATCTTTGTGGGCGGCTCGCACGCCACTATGGCTACATCGTGACACGACAGAAGGGAAGCCACATGACCGTGACGCAGGTCACGGAGGCTGGTGAACACAGCTTGACCGTGCCTGACCACCGCCCCCTGCGCGTCGGAACCCTGCATAACATTGTGAATGTGGTGGCGGAGCATGTCGGTTTATCCAGCCAGGCTGTGAAGGAAGCCCTCTTCACATGACCCCGTGACCCCCCCCCCCATGGGTGATGCCCCAATGTGGAGCAGAGGCCAAGCCACGCCCTCCAGGCCCAGCTCCCACAGCTTGTAGATCCCCTGCTTCAGCCCATGTCCAATGAAAACCCGGTCAATTCGCTGCAGGGCACGGGCCAAGGGCAAGCCGGTACAGGTACACTGTTGCTTGTGGGCAAAGCACCGGCCTTCTTCTCCTGGTCATAGGATGGGATCAAGGGGCACGGTCCATGACCTCCACACCACAAGCAGACACTTCCATCAACACCCTGGACCTTGGTGTCAGGCTGGGGCGCTTGGAAGCTGGTCAAGAGGCCTTGAAAGCCAGTCTCGGTGACGTCAGGCAGGACCTCAAGTTCCTCTTGAGATTCGCATGGGGCGCCACGTCCGTCATTGCGCTGCTTGTGGTGGTGGTCCCTGTGGTCCTTATGCTGGCCAAGCCATAACCCCCTTACACGCAAAGCCACAGGACCACCGGGCTGCCAGCCAGACCGTGCCGCCACCCAGGTGGCCAAGGGCCACAGCTCTCCATACCACCAGCAGACCAACGCAACGCTACCGCCAGCCCTTTTCCGTTATCACGCCCGGCTGTTCTCACCATAGGATGAGATCAAAGCGCCCGATCCATGACCTCCACACCACAGGCAGACACTTCCATCAACGCCTTGGATCTTGGTGTCACGCTGGGGCACCTGGAAGCTGGCCAAGAGGCCTTGAAAGCCGATGTCGGTGACGTCAGGCAGGACCTTAAGGAAGTCAGGCAGGACATCAAGTTCCTCTTGAGATTCGCATGGGGCGCCACGGCCGTCATTGCCCTGCTCGTGGTGGTGGTCCCTGTGGCCCTTACGCTGGCCGAGTCAAGCCCCCCCTCGCATGCAACCACGCGGTCAATGGGCCAGCTTTGACCCGGATCACCAAACCAGGCAGGAGCGAAGAGGACATGAACCCCAACGGGATTCTCTTTGAGGTGACCAAAGCCTCCGAAGGGGGATACGATGCCCAAGCAGTTGGCCACTGCATCTTCACCCAGGGCGAGGATCAAGACGGTCTGGAAACCATGGTCCAGGACGCGGTGCGTTGCCACTTCGCTGGTGGCGATGTTCCCGACACGATTAGGCTGCACTACGTGGAGGACGAGGCCATTTCCATATGACACTCCCACGGGATCTTTGCAGGCGACCGGTACGCCGCCATGTCGACGTTGCGGCACGAACAGGCGAAAGCCACATGACCCCGTGACCCTTCACCCCCATGGGTGATACTGTCCCCAATGTGGAGCAGACGCCAAGCCCCGCCCAAAGCACAGTCCCCACTGGCATAAGCTTGTGGAGCCCCTGCCTCAGGCCATGTCCGATGAAAACCCACCCAATTCGCGGCGGAACGCACGGGGCAAGGGCAAGCCGGTGCAGGTGCTCAGTTATCGCCATGGGGACACACGGGTGAACAACCCTGAAGTGGGGATGGTCCATGCCGCAACGGACCCGGATGGGGACAAGACCACCTGGGCCTATGATCCCCACCTGGATCCGGTGCTCAATTTCGACAGCGCCCGAGCCGGGATTGAAACGCTCATTGACGACGCCCTGGCTTCGGATGATCCTGAGCGCATGAAAGAAGCGTTGGAGGAATTGAAACGCCTCCAGCAGCCCTATCTCACCTGGACGGGCAAAGCAGAGAAAACCAGCTTCACCGTGGATACGGTTTCGCTCCATGTCCATGAGCGGGTGGATCCGGCAACCATTCTGGCCCATGTGGCCAAGCGGCTAAGGGGCAAAGATGCCGCCCGCCAGTGGCGGCAACCGGACCTGTTCGCAGCGCCGTTTGAGAATCTGCCGTTGCGGCAAGCGCTGGAGTTCTACCGCCATGAAAAAGGTTGGTCCAACCGATTGGTGGCGGGGGATAGCCTGCTGGTGATGAACTCCCTGCTCACCAAGGAAAGCCTGGGCGGCTGTGTGCAAATGATCTACATCGACCCACCCTATGGAATCAAATACGGCTCCAATTTTCAGCCCTTTGTGAACAAGCGAGATGTGAGAGATCGCTCAGATGAAGATCTCACCCAGGAACCGGAAACAATCAAAGCCTTCCGGGACACCTGGGAGTTGGGCATTCACTCCTATCTCACCTATTTACGGGACCGGCTGCTGCTGGCGCGGGAATTGTTGAGTGAAAGTGGGTCGGTGTTTGTGCAGATTGGAGATGAGAACGTGCATCGGGTGCGGATGCTTATGGATGAGGTGTTGGGGGAAAAGAATCATGTCTCAACAATTATATATAAAACAACTGGAAATCAAAAAGGATCAACATTAGAATCAATCTGTGACTACATCCTTTTCTATGCAAAGAATTATGATTCAATAAAATATAAGCATCTTTATCGAGAAAAGATTGATGCTTCTGATGAATCATCTAATCCTCTGATTAGTGGTGGTATTTTTGGAACACAGATTTTTGAATTCGACTATGAAGGACAACTATTTAAACCGGCTAGAAATAATAGCTGGAAGACTGCGATAGCTGGAATGACACGATTACGACGAGTGGGAAGGATCATCTCTAAGCGTACTAGCATACGATATCGTGCTAAAATGTCTGACTTTGGATACACATCCCAGACCAACACCTGGTTGGATTCAATGGGCACCCGAGATAAAACCTACGTTGTACAGACTAATGAAAAGATCGTCCAACGCTGCCTCCTGATGACCACCGATCCCGGCGACCTTGTCCTTGACCCCACCTGTGGCTCCGGCACCACTGCCTATGTCGCCGAACAATGGGGCCGCCGCTGGATCACTTGCGATACGTCCCGCGTAGCCATCACCTTGGCCAAGCAGCGTTTGATGACTGCCTCCTTCGATTACTACATACTCCGTGATCCCCATGAGGGTTTAAAGGGAGGTTTCAACTATGAAACCGTCCCCCACATCACCCTCAAAAGCATCGCCAATAATCCCGACATCGATACAATCTACGATGAAGACCACCCCAAGATTGTAGCGGCCCTTGTCGATCTCAATGCAGCCCTGACCGCTGCGCCGCCCGGTCCCCTCGAGCCCAGCCAAGGGGTGCGCAAAGGGGAGCCGGTGCGTTTTGAGGATGGGGAAACGCTCCATGAATGGGAGGTGCCCTTTGCCTGGCCTGAGGATTGGCCTGCAGCCGCCCGTTCTGCTTTCGACGCTTTCCACAAGGCCCGCCAGGCCATGCAGCGGCGCATGGACCAGTCCATTGCCGATCATGCCCAGCAGGAGACCCTCTACGACAAGCCCCACATTGACAAGACCCGCCTGCGCATCACCGGCCCTTTCTCGGTGGAGGCGGTGCCGGCGCCCACCGTCTTGTCCCTGGACGAGAGCCTCCCTCCCCAGGAGGCGGACGCCACCATTGCCCGCAGCGGCGAAACTGCACGCCAGGCCATGTGGCGTAATGAGCTACTCGAAACGGGGATTCGGGCCAAGGACGGCGCGGTGTTGCGTTTCGCTGAGTTGGAGACGCTGCCCAGTCTCAAAACCATCCATGCCAGCGGTTCACTGCAAAGCGGTGAGCCCGTTGTTGTCAGTTTTGGCCCTGCCCATGCCGCCCTGGAACAGCGCCAGGTGGAAACAGCCATGCAGGAGGCTTACACCCTGCTGCCCCGTCCCCAATATGTTCTGTTCTGCGCCTTCGCCTTTGATCCGGAGGCCGCCAAGGATATTGATGAGATGAGTGTGCCGGACATGACCTTTCTCAAGGTGCAGATGAACACCGATTTGCTCACGGAAGACTTGAAGAAAGAGCGCCGCTCGAATCAATCTTTCTGGCTCATGGGCCAGCCGGATGTGGAGTTGCGCAAGGGGGAGGATGGCCTGTGGCAGGTGGAGGTCAACGGCTTTGACTATTTCGATCCCAGGGCAGGGGATCTGGTGTCCGGCGGCAAAAGGAAGATCGCCATGTGGTCCTTGGATACCGACTATGACCAGCGCTCCCTGATGCCGCACCAGGTGTTCTTCCCCATGGCAGGTGACAGGGACGGCTGGCATCGGCTGCGCAGGACCATCCGCGCCCAGCTTGATGAAGACCTGCTGAAGCAGTTCCACAGCACCACCTCCCTGCCGTTTGCGGCCGGGGAGAATCGGCGGATTGCGGTCAAAATCGTGGACGACCGTGGGATTGAGTCCCTCAGGATCATGTCCCTTGAGGATTGAGCCCATGTCTCTGATCATCAATTCCCCCTTTGATTGCCCAACGCAGCACTGGAGCGAAGACCCAGGCGACAGGCTTGTCATCAAGCCAGGGCGCCGCCCTGGCAGCACGGAAATCTTTGATCCCCGTAACAACACCAGACGCACAGAGCCACTGGATCAGGTCAACAGAATTCGCAGCCGTGTCCAGGCGTGGCGTGAGGCGGGTTGGCCCGGTGTGACCATCCTCACCCGCAAACTGCTGGAGCACTGGCACGATCAGGGAGCACGGGACTATCCCTTCTATTTCTGCCAACTGGAGGCCATTGAGACCCTCATCTGGTGGGTTGAGGGGGCAAGCCCATATAAGCAGGGCATTGCAATCCACGGTGATGGCGGCCCCTGGGAACGGCTTTGCAACAAGATGGCAACAGGAACCGGCAAGACCACAGTGATGGCCATGATCATCACCTGGCAGGTTCTAAACGCTCTGACCTACCCACAGCGGCAGACGGATTTTAGCCGCGCCATCTTTGTTGTGGCGCCAGGGCTGACAGTGAAAGAACGGCTGCAAGTGTTGCTGCCCCGTGAGAACAGCTATTATGATCAATTCACTCTCTGCCCCTCCGAAGCGTTGCGGCAGAAACTCAATCAAGCTGAGGTGCTGATTGAGAATTGGCACACACTCATGCCGTTGAAGAAAGCGGACCGCTCCGTGGTCAAGAAGGGGGATGAGTCGGACGAGGCCTTCACGCGCCGGGTTCTCGGCAAACTGGGCCACTACAAACACATTGTTGTCATCAACGACGAGGCACACCACGCTTATCGCCAGCCACCCGAGGTGAGGATCAACAAGAAGCAGGCTTCTGAACAGGGCCTTGATCTTGATGAAGCAACCCGCTGGATTGAGGGCCTTGATCGCCTCCACAGAACTCGCGGAATCCAACGGTGCTTTGATTTATCCGCCACACCCTTTGCCCCAACGGGAAAGAAGAGTACAGATACGGCGCTGTTCAACTGGATCGTCTCGGATTTTGGCTTGAATGACGCCATTGAGGCGGGACTGGTGAAAACCCCGCGGGTTGTTGTTCGGGATGACGCTCTACCTGACGCCACAACACTGCGCCCCAAGCTCTATCACATTTACCGCGATCCAGCCGTATCCCAGGACCTCAACAGAAAAGCTGAGCCCCATGAAGCCTTGCCCAAACTGGTGCAAGACGCCTACACACTCCTCGGCGCTGACTGGAGGGAAACGCAACGGCAGTGGCGGGAGGCTGGGCATCTCTCACCACCAGTCATGCTGACAGTTTGCAACCGCACGGAAACTGCGGCGCGCATCGAGCATTACTTCAACAGGGGAGATGCCCACTGGCCGGAGTTGTGCGCTTCCCAACAAACCCTACGGGTTGATTCAAAGGTCCTTGACAAGGCGGAAATTGGTGAAGCCACCGCTTCAGACAAAAACTATGAGGCAAAGCTGAAAGCCATCATTGAGGCGGCCAACATTCCCGCAACACGTCAATATCAATTCCTGGGTATGAAAAAAGAAGAGCTGTTGCGGGAAATTGTGGACACTGTGGGCAAGCGGGGGGCTGCTGGTCAGGACTTACAAAACGTCATCTCGGTTGCCATGCTCTCTGAAGGGTGGGATGCCAAAAATGTAACCCATATCATGGGCCTGCGGGCCTTCACCTCGCAATTGCTCTGTGAGCAGGTGATGGGCAGGGGCTTGCGCCGCGTCTCCTACGACACAGACAAAACTGGGCTCTTTTTGCCCGAATATGTGAATGTCTTCGGCGTGCCACTGTCCATCTGGGAAAGCGGCGAAGACGGCGAAGCACCGCCACCCCCCCCCAAGCCCACAACCCAGATTGAGGTTGTCCCAGACCGTGCGCATCTTAAAATGAGCTGGCCCAATGTTCTGCGCATTGAAGCTGTCGTCAAGCCCCAGCTTGTCATGGACTGGCACGAGGTAGACGCCCTCACCCTTGACCCGGCCACAACACCCATCAGCGCTGAGTTGGCACCTGCCCTTGGGGATGCAACCCACATGGGCGAAGTTACGGCCATTGATCTTGAGGCGCTACCGGACGAGTTTCGCCTACAGCGGTTCATCTTTCGGGCGGCCAGTAAAGGGCTTGCTGAGTTGGGCCGTCGGTTCTCTGGAGAAAAAGCATACTTGGCAGCGCAATTGGTACGCATTATTGAGACCTTCCTGAAATCCCGGTATGTACAAGTTTCCTCTAATTTTCATTCCGAGCCCTTGCGTCGGCGGATCCTCATTGCTCTCAATATTGACATCGTTGTTCAACATATTCTTCAATTCGTCAGGGAGCAGAACATTGAGCAACTCACGCCAGTGTTTGACCAGGAAAATCCCGTCGGCGCCACTGGCCAGATGCGCACCTGGTACACAACCAAGCCATGCTTCCTTACGGTTAAATCACACATTAGCCATCTTGTTGGGGATTCAAGTTGGGAAGGGCATGCTGCAAATGTTTTTGAGAAATCAAACAAAGTTGTCGCCTATGCCAAGAACGATCACTTGGGCTTTGCCGTCTACTACATGTGGAATGGCTCTCGGCAGCGCTATGTCCCGGATTTCCTGGTGAAGTTATCAAATGAAACGCTTCTGGCCCTTGAGATTAAAGGGAGCGATAAGTCCACAGACAAAGCCAAGCGTGATGCTTTGGGTGAATGGGTCAGGGCAATCAATGCAAATGGTGGTTTTGGGTGCTGGGCCTGGGATGTGGTGTTTGAGCCTGGTGATCTTCAAGATATTATTATTAAGCATTCTCAGTCTCTAGGGAAACGCTGGAGAACCCCGATTCAAGCCAATAATAAGAAGGAGAAAGCTGAATTATGTAATTGACAGAGCGTTTTCTGGGTCAAAAGGCCTTATTTCGCTTCTCAATGGCCTTCATGGTTCTTAATAACACCGTG
>JAJDUS010000145.1 GCA_022826535.1 Prochlorococcaceae cyanobacterium jk18x1bzbins.87 | reverse complement strand
CGAAGATCCTGAATTTGAAACCTTCTACACCAAGAACATTCTCCTCAACGAAGGCCTGCGCGCCTGGATGGCTACCGCAGACCAGCCTCACGAACGCTTCCTATTCCCTGAAGAGGTCCTCCCACGTGGTAACGCTCTCTAATCCTTCCCTCGGCGGCAGTCTGGACCAGGACTCCACCGGCTACGCCTGGTGGGCTGGAAACGCCCGCCTGATCAATCTCTCGGGTCGCCTCCTGGGCGCCCATGTTGCCCATGCTGGCCTGATGGTCTTTTGGGCTGGGGCCATGATGCTCTTCGAGGTGAGTCATTATACCGCTGACAAGCCTATTTATGAGCAGGGTTTCCTCTGCTTCCCCCATGTGGCTCTCCTGGGCTATGGGGTTGGACCCGGCGGCGAGATCACCAGCCTTTACCCCTTCTTTGTGGTGGGGGTGCTCCATCTGGTGTCCTCGGCTGTCCTGGGCATTGGCGGCCTTTACCACGCCCTCCGTGGCCCCGATATCCTGGAGAACTACTCGGCCTTCTTTTCCCAGGACTGGCGGGACAAGGATCAGATGACCAATATCATTGGCTACCATCTGATTCTCCTGGGGGTGGGTTGTCTGCTTCTGGTCTTCAAGGCCATGTTCTTTGGCGGTGTTTATGACACCTGGGCTCCTGGGGGTGGCGATGTGCGCATGATTACCAATCCAACCCTAAACCCTGCCGTCATCTTTGGCTACCTGGTGCGCTCCCCCTGGGGAGGCCAGGGCTGGATTGTCGGTGTGGATAATATGGAAGACATCATCGGTGGCCACATCTGGTTAGGGATCACCTGCATCTTTGGTGGCATCTGGCATGTGCTCACCAAGCCCTTTGGCTGGGTGCGCCGGGCCTTCATCTGGAATGGTGAAGCCTACCTGAGCTACAGCCTGGGGGCCCTGAGCCTGATGAGCTTCATTGCCTCCACCTTCATCTGGTTCAACAACACCGCCTATCCATCCGAGTTCTGGGGACCCACCAACGCTGAAGCCTCCCAGTCCCAATCCTTCACCTTCCTGGTGCGGGACCAGCGGTTGGGCGCCAATATCGGTTCAGCCATGGGTCCCACCGGCCTGGGCAAGTATCTGATGCGCTCCCCCACCGGTGAGATCATCTTTGGTGGCGAGACCATGCGCTTCTGGGACTTCCGTGGTCCATGGCTGGAGCCCCTGCGGGGTCCCAACGGCCTCAGCCTGGAGAAGCTGCAGAATGATATCCAGCCCTGGCAGGTGCGCCGTGCAGCGGAGTACATGACCCATGCCCCCAACGCCTCCATCAACTCCGTGGGCGGCATCATCACTGAGCCCAACGCGGTGAACTATGTCAACCTGCGCCAGTGGCTGGGTGGGGCCCAGTTCGTTCTGGCCTTCTTCTTCCTGGTGGGTCACCTCTGGCATGCTGGTCGCGCCAGAGCCGCCGCGGCCGGCTTCGAGAAGGGCATTGACCGGGAGGCTGAGCCGGTTCTGGCCATGCCTGATCTGGACTAAGGCCCGGGCCCTGGGCCAAAGGGATCCCTGCAGCAAACCACAGCCCCCGCTCAGGGGGCTTTTTTGTGGTTGATTCCCCAGTGGATGTGGGGACTGAACCCCCACGCCGCCAAGTGACGCCGTAACCAGGGCAGGCTCAATCCCATCACATTGGAGACACAACCCTCAATGGCCTCAATCAGGAGGCCCCCCCGCCCCTCCAGGGCAAAGGCACCAGCACAGCCCAAGGGTTCACCCGTGGCCACATAGTATTTGATGGTGGCCTCATCCACCGTGGCAAACCAGATCCGGGTCACCACAGCCCCGTGGCAAGTCCGCTTCAGACCACTGTCCAGAAGGCAGTGACCTGTGTACAGCGCACCCGTCTTGCCCGCCAGGGCGCGCCAACGGTGGATGGCCTCCTCTGGAGAGGTGGGCTTGCCTTGAATGGCGCCCTGGAACACCAACACAGAATCACACCCAAGCACCAGAGGTCCTGGCTGGGGCAAGCGTTCCCCAACGGCTTTGGCTTTCCCTTGGGCCAGGGCGGTGACCAACTGGCCTGGCTCCATGGTCTTGGGGAGGCTGTCTTCATCAAAACCACTGACCTGCACCTGACAAGGGATCCGGGCCTGTTCCAGCAGACGGCGCCGGGAGGGAGAGGCTGAGGCCAGAATCAATGGAAACGGTTGTTGAGATGATGGGGGCATCACAAGTGAGCGCTAGCCGCTCTGAGATTGTCTGCTTCTGTGGCCATGGATCTTGCCATTGAGAAACAGGCGGCCCGGCGCGCAGACCGCGCTGCCCGCTGTAGCCCCTTGCACCGCCGCTGCTTTGATGCCCTGCAGGAGGGTGCTGTGGGCCTGACTGATCTTTGCGTTTCCGGCTCCCCCCTCACCACACGGCCCTTGAGCGAGCCACAAGCGGATCAGTTGGTGCGTTGGCTGCTGCGGGTGGGGTTACTGCGCCGCGAGGTGGATGGCCAGGGGTTAACGGATCGGGTGCGGCTCACGCCCCTGGGACGTCAAGTGGTGGCCGCCTGGCCGAAGAGATGCTGCCCCCCAGCCTCATGGCAGGAGCACTGGAGCAACGGGTTGAGGCGCTGGATCAGCATCTGGTCATGACGGAGCCATCACCGCCCCCCCTCATGGTTCTTGGGACCAGCAGCGGGGTAGGCAAGTCCCTCATCACGGCAGGTCTGTGTCGCCTATTGCGGCGCCGTGGGGAGCAGCCCGTCCCCTTCAAGGGGCAAAACATGAGCCTCAATGCCTATGTGGATGAAGATGGCGGTGAAATGGCCTATGCCCAGGCCATGCAGGCTTGGGCCGCTGGGCTGGCCCCTTGCGCGGCCATGAATCCAGTGTTGCTGAAGCCCCAGGGCCATGGCAGCTGCGAGGTGATCCATCTGGGACGCTCGGTGGGGGTCAGCCGGGCGGAAAATTACTACCAGGACTGGTTCCGTCCGGGCTGGCTGGCCATTCGCCAAGGGCTTGAACGCTGTCAACAGCGGCAAGGACGGCTCTTGCTGGAGGGGGCTGGCAGTCCGGTGGAGGTGAACCTGCAGGCACGGGACTTGACCAACCTGCGCTTGGCCCAGTTTTTACGAGCCCGTTGTGTTCTGGTGGCGGATATTGAGCGGGGCGGGGTCTTTGCCCAGATCATCGGTACGCTCCAACTGCTGCGGCCTGTGGAACGCCCCCTGATGACCGGCCTGCTGATCAACCGCTTCCGTGGTCAGCGCAGCTTGTTTGACGAGGGACGCCTGTGGTTGGAGCAGCGCACCGGCCTGCCGGTCTTAGGTGTTCTGCCCTGGCTGGGGGAGCGGTTCCCACCCGAAGACTCCCTGGATCTCCTGGAGCGCCAAGGCCACAAGCCCGAGGCCGAGTTGCGTCTGGCCGTACTGCGTCTGCCTTCCATCAGCAACTTCTCTGACATGGATCCCCTCGCCGCCGAAGCCACGGTCCAACTGGACTGGCTGCTCCCCACGGATCCTGTGGGCAACTACGATGCCGTGCTGCTGCCCGGCAGCAAGCAAACCATGGCAGATCTCCAGGCCATGCAAGCTGCCCGGATGGATGAACGCCTGCAACGGTATGTGGCTGCCGGTGGGGCGGTGCTGGCCATCTGTGGCGGTTTACAGATGCTGGGGCAACGGCTCTATGATCCCCATGGCCTGGAAGCGGAGACATCAGGGGACATGGAGGGCCTGGGGCTATTACCCTTGGCGACCACATTTGGATCCAACAAGCTGCGGCGTCAGTGGCGCACCACCACCACATGGCCGGAACCTGGTCAATGCTGCACGGGCTTCGAGTTGCACCGCGGCCACACCATCCCTGTAGCCCCTGACGCCCAGCCCCTGTATACCCAACCTGGCTTGGGCTGGGTGAGCCCCTGCGGCCGGGTGGTGGGCACCTATCTCCACGGCTGTTTGGAGGCCGGACCCTGGCGGCGCCACTGGCTCAACTGGCTGCGGCGGCGCCGTGGCCTGCCCCCCTTGCCCACCGCCATTCCCCACCATGCCCTCCAGCGGGATCAACTCCTGGATCGTCTTGCGGATGCCTTGGCGGAAGATGTCAATCTGGAACCTTTGCTGCGCTAATCACCATGTCCCCATCATCCCCCTCTGAGCAGGTTCCGGTGTGCTGGGACGATGGAAACCCTGTCTCCATCACCGTGGGCACCCCCTGGCTGGTGGCAGCCCAGATGCTGGGCCACACCATTCCCACGGGCTGCCTCTACGGCAGTTGTGGCGCTTGCGAGATTGAGGTGAATGGCCATGTGGTGCGCGCCTGCGTCAGCAGCGTGTGGGGAGACAAGGGGTCCCTGAAGGTGGGTCTGGCAACAGATCCCTACTGGTGATGGCGGCAGTTTTGTCTAGGGTGAAACAACCACAAATCAGCACCAAGGACCATGCAGCGCCGCGATCTACTGAACCTGGGGTTGGGCACTGCTGCCTTCAGCCTGGCGGAGCTGGCCCGGCAGCGGATCGGTGGTGGCCATGTCTTCGCTGCTGAGAAGGACGCCAGCATGGTCCCCCTTAAGGCTTGCACTCTTGAGGGGAATCCACTGCAAGTCCTGCTGGATGGCAATGGCCGGTTTGCAGCCTTTGAGACCCGCTACCAGCGGGATCCTCCGAGGCTCACAGCAACGTCTACTGGGTGAATACTGGCAGGATAACTGCTACTTGGTGAACGGCGTGCTGGCGGAAGGTCAGCCGCCATGGGCCGGGATTATCACCTGTGCAGACTCCCGTGTGCCACCAAGCTGGATCTTTGATGTCAACCCCGGCCAGTTGTTTGTTGTGTGCAGTGCCGGCAACATGGCATTTGATGACGGTGTGGTCTCCATGGAATATGCCGTGGCCAACTTGGGTGTCCCCTTAATCATGGTGCTGGGTCACAGCGGATGTGGAGCTGTTTCAGCCGCATTGGGAGATCAGCCGCTGACCCCTCTGCTGGAGCAGTCGGTGCAGCCCATTCGCGCCGCCATCCCCAGCGGACTCAATGAACTGGAGCAGGGGGTGGAACACAACACCCGCAGTGCGGCAGCGGCCCTCACCGTCAAGAGTTCAGGTGTTGGCCAGCGCGGTGGAGGCTGGCACATTAAAAATTTACGGCGCGGCGTATGACATTGCCAGTTCCCGCGTCCGCCTGGTGTGAGGTCTTGGGGAGCCGCGGGAGGGGAGTTCAGTCAATCTTCACGAGCCAACTGCCCTGGTAGGCAGGGATTTGCATCTGGGCCGGAGCTGTGGCATAGCCATTGAACTGGTAGAAGCCGGTGGCGGGATTGTGCATTGCCAACTCCACAACAATGGTCTCGGACTGGGGAATGGGCGCATTGGGAGTCATCCTGATCACCCCTGGCGCCAGTTCCACCACCTCTGACAACGTGAAATAGTCTTCGCAACGGGTCTTGGTCCCTGCAAAGATGGACTTCTGTATACAATTGTGACCGAGTTTGACGCTGTCTACATCAATTTCTCCACGCCACTTCTCAAAGATTTCCGGTGCAACAACTGTCATCTCCAAAATTGTGTGTTTCCTCACTTTTCCAGGAAGAATCAGCTTTAAGTTTGACCGTCGACGCGCTTCATCATTGCTGATTCGATAGTCAAGACTAATGTAATCGGTATCCCGCTTCCAGCGAAACTCCAGCACGCTGTCCTGGGCCAGAGACGGCAGAGAAGGCACAGAAAAAGGAACCAAGGCAAGGCCAGCGGCCAGAGCAAGAAAACGATTCATGTTCATGAACAAAAAGCCAAACACCCTGTAACTAAAAATTAATTCTAGTCTTGCCCGTGCCCCCCTGTCAATGTGCCAATCATCAAACTGTCTATCGGCCCTGGTGCCCCGCTGGCCATGGTGGGGAGGGGCCATGGCAAAATTCCCTCTAGCTTGCTAAAGACCCACCTGGGAGGAACAGCGCCATGAATGTTCATGATTCCATTCTTGATCTGATTGGTAACACCCCTCTGGTGCGGCTGCGGAGAATCCCAGCCGTGGACTGCAAAACAGAAATTCTCTGTAAGCTTGAATCCTTTAACCCAACGGCCTCCGTCAAAGACAGAATATCCATCTCAATGATTAGCCAGGCTGAGAAGGATCGTCTGATTTCCCCCTCCACCACAACGCTCATTGAGCCCACAAGCGGCAACACAGGGATTGCCTTGGCCATGGTAGCTGCTGCCAAGGGGTATTCCATCATTTTGGTGATGCCGGATTCCATGAGTGTTGAGCGGCGGGCCATGCTGCGGGCCTATGGCGCACGCCTGGAACTGACCCCCGGGAGCGAGGGCATGGCCGGTGCCTTGCGGCGGGCCAATGCACTGCTGAGGAAGATTCCCAACGGTTTTCAGTTGCAGCAATTTGGCAACCCGGCCAATCCCAGGATTCACACCAGCACCACGGCGGAAGAACTGTGGAAGGATACCGATGGTCAGATTGATGTTCTTGTTGCCGGTGTGGGAACCGGGGGCACCATTACAGGCTGTGCCGCCATCTTGAAGCAGCGCAAACCGGAGTTGATGGCCGTTGCCGTGGAGCCTGCGGGCAGTCCAGTGCTATCGGGAGGGAAGCCGGGTCGCCATGGTATCCAGGGCATTGGTGCCGGTTTTGTCCCCGATATTCTTGACCAAAGTCTGATTGACGAGGTCATGACCGTGGGTGATAATGAGGCCATGGAGATGGGCCGTCGTCTGGCGCGGGAAGAGGGACTGCTCAGTGGTGTGAGCAGTGGCGCCACAGTGGCGGCTGCCTTGCGATTGGCGTCTCGCCCTCAGATGGAGGGCAAGCTCATCGTTGCGATTCTGGCCAGCTTTGGTGAGCGCTACCTGAGTACGCCCATGTTTTCCGGAGAAGCCATGTCTCCATCAGGGGCGCTGCTCTGATGACCAGGGACTTTTACAAAGAGCTGGGACTGTCCCCCGCGGCAACGGCAGCGGAGATCAAAGGTGCCTATCGGCAACTGGTCAAGCGCCACCATCCTGACGCTGGTGGAGACTCTCAACGGATTGTTGCCATTAACCTTGCCTATGGCGTCCTGAGCCAAGCGGAGACACGTCAAGCCTACGATGCGACCCGGCAAAGCCGGGTCCAGGGGCAAGCACCCCCAAGGGAGACAAAACGTTACCACCGCAGCCAGAAGAGACCAGCACCTCCAGCTTCCCCATCTCCCAACACAACCATGGAGGCTTACCATTGGCTACGTGTGGTGTTTGATCCTGCGAATCGCCAGCTTTCCAAGATAATCACCCCATTTCCAGGACAGTTGCGCTCCCTTGCAGACAATCCTTATAATGACAAGATAATGGCTCTTTTCTGTCGCTATATCTCAGACAGTCGACGGCGGGTTGATCTTGTTCAGGCCCTCTATGAAAGCTGCTGTGCCCCGCCCACCCTGATGGATCTCTCCACCAATCTTTATCGATGTTTTTGCCATGTCCAGGAGGGTTTGTCCCAACTCGATTTCTATACCATGGGATATGTGGATGACTATCTTCGGGATGGACGTGAGGTGATGCGTTTAGCCCGACAGCTCCGCCACGGCCTTCAACAAAGGCGCCGCCAACTTCATTTGTAACCCCAGTTCTGGATAAGGCGAGGAGAGAGCAGGGATGTGGATGCTGCCCTTGGTTTGAGCCAGGGAGTATGCCGCCAAGCAGGAGAGGATATGGATAAAGGCATTGATGGGGAAGCGGTGGACAGGCTTCACTGTGGTGGCTTCCATATCCGGGTATCCAAGGTGCGCTTCCAGAAAACGAGAAAGTAAGAATACCCGAGTTCTGTATAAGGGGATTGGAGGGAAGATCCTCTTGCCTTGGTTGAGTGCTGTGGGAAGCCTGATGGGAAGAGGGAAGAGGCTACCCTGTTGCGACCTGCTTTCAGGCTGTCCAGCTTTTGGGTGGGGGGGAGGGTGAGGTTCCCAAATCAGGCATGACCTGATTCAGTATCCATCTGTACCACACAAACGCAAGACCCCCTCATGACGGATTCTACCATTGCCTTGTTCTGCTGTCTCGATGATTGTGCCAGGCTGGTTGAGGACGGGGAGCGTCACCACTTGATCCCCTCTGATCGCCAGCGCCGACGA
>JAJDUS010000006.1 GCA_022826535.1 Prochlorococcaceae cyanobacterium jk18x1bzbins.87 | reverse complement strand
TCGCGGCAACAGGTGCAGGGCCGCTAGAATCCCGGCGATCCGGCGATCCGGCGATCCGGCGATCCGGCGATCCGGCGATCCGGCGATCCGGCGATCCGGCGATCCGGCGATCCGGCGATCCGGCGATCCGGCGATCCGGCGATCCGGCGATCTAAATATACCATACCACATACCATACCACTTTTCATGGGGGGCGCCTCAACGGGTTGGATCAACTCGAAATGCCACTCCTCTTCTGATATCCAGCCCCCCGCAGCAGTCCCGTTGGCCTTGCTTTCCCCATGATTGAGCCCTCCGTCTCAGGTTGGATCTTTGCGCTTGCTCCTGCTCCGCCATAGCAAGTGCCGGGGACAGTAGCACAGCAACGAATGGCCACTTTAAAGTAGTGCATCGGGGCAGAGGCAGGTAAGGGGTTGGCTCAACCCTAAGACCTGGCCGCGTGTTGACAAGGTTCCCTGTGGCAAAGGGGGTGGAGTCCCGCTGGCGCGGAATGAGGGAATCTCTGATCTCCCTTGTCTTCTACAATGGAACTCGGGTTCCAAGCGTTGGTGGAGGGCTCCTCCTTCAGGTTTATGCCAGAACAGGAGGAGGTAGATCTCCGCCTGGCTTTCTGGGGGCAGGGCGCCTTCTCCTCCACCAGTGGAGAAGAGGAAGACCTCCCCCTTAGGGTCAGGACCCAATAATCTGAGAGGTGATCCTCTCAGCAGAGAGGGAGCCCCAAGAGAGCATCAGTGAGGATGGGTGATGGCCCAGTTGTTTGGGTTGAGCCAGGAGCAGGTTGATGGCATCCGCCCCTTGTTTCCCAAGGAACGTGGTGTGAAGCCAGTGGATGATAGGAAGGTGCTGAGCGGCAGCATCCATGTCGTTCAGAAGGGGCTGCGCTGGATGGATGCCCCGGCGGCTGATGGTCCCCACAAAACCCTCTACAACCGTTGCCGCCGCTGGTCAGACAAGGGTGTTTTTGATCTGATCTTTTCCGAGTTGTCAGCATCCGATGCCCCAGAGCCACCCGACTCCGTAGAGCCGCCTGATGCCCCAGAGCCAGAGGTGCTGATGATGGACGCCACTTACACATCAAAGCCCATCGCAGGGCATCCAGCCTCAACAAGGGGGGCGCCCCTCGCTTGATTGGTGGCGCCAAGAGGGGCATGACCAGCAAGCTCGATGGGGTCTGCCACAGCAAAGGTGGCCCCCTGCGGCTCCACCTGCGTGAGGGGGCAATACAGTGACTTCACTGCTGCTGATGTGCTGCTCAAGGACTGCCGCCTGCGGCCATGGTGATGGGGGATCAAGGGGATGACAGCGACAAAATCCGTAAGATGCTGTCCCAGCAGGGCATCACCCCTTGCATCCCGCCCCGTCGCTGCTGCAAGAAACCAGTCCATGACAGCAAGAGAGTGGATCGCAAGCGTCACAAAATTGAGAATCTCTTTTCCCTGCTGAAGGACTGGCGGCGTCTTGCAACCCGCTGGGATTGCTGCGCCCAGGTCTTCCGTTCTGCCATCCTCCTGGCTGCCATTGTCCTCTTCTGGTGATGGGTCCTGACCCAGTGGGGATGTAATCACCTTCCTGCCGGGTGCGGATTCGTCCAGGATGGTCATGGCATGGTTGACGCTGGCGCACATTGCGTCAGTTCATGGGCCGGCCGATCTACGGGGCACAGCCCATTGCGGCCGCGGCCCAAGCCTGTGGTCCGTTGCCTTCCCCAGCGCCAAAGGGGGGAACGGATCGTGCCCCTGGCGGATCAGCAGTTCTTTAACAACCCTGGCCTGGGTCCCGCAGGCTCCCTTACACTTGCGGCCAGTTGAACGTTGGCCTCCGTGACTCCTTCTCTTTCAGCGTTTCTGAGTAGCCTGGTTTGGGGCGCTGTCATTGTTGTGATCCCCATCACGGCAGCGTTGCTCCTGGTGAGCCAGGCGGACAAGGTCACCCGCAATTGATGCCTGGCCCCGTTCACCGTTGCCAGTTGCGCCGCCCAGTCACCTAACCTGGGGTGTGACTGCTCACCCCAGATGAGGTCTTCATGGTCAACACGTCCCTCAACTGGGTCAGCATCGTCGGTATCGTCCTGATGGTTGGTGGTGCTCTGCTGTTTTCCTTGCGCACCTATAAGCCCGCCCTCTCCCGGGATACGGACGTTTTCTTTGCCGCTGTGGGCCTGCTCTGCGGGGGAATTCTCTTTTTCCAGGGCTGGCGCCTGGATCCGATTTTGCAGTTCAGCCAGTTCCTCCTGGCCACCACAACGGTGTTCTTTGTCTATGAAAGCGTGCGTCTACGAGGGGTGACCGCTGAGCAGGCGCGGCGGAGCGAGTTCATGGACGACCCTGAAGGGAATGAACCGCGGCCCCGTGTTGGCCCTATCGGTTCCGGCCTGGACGAGTGGGACGCCCTGGAGCAGCGCCCCCCCATGGGCCGCCGTGCGTTGGCGGCTGCGGATTGGGAGAAGGTCCCTTCCCGTCGCCCCATTCGCCGCTCCTCTGAGGAGGAGGAACCGGAGTGGAGCGATGCCCCTCCATTGTCCACAAGACCCACAAGACAGAGTTGGGACCGTGACAGCCCACTGCCGGGCCGAGGACGCCCCGGCGCCCGCCGCAGTCGTGACCCCATGGCAGCCCCCCGCCTACGGGCCCAGCGCCCAGGGAACGTCATGGGTCGTGGGCTGCCGCCCCGGGCCCAGCTTGAGCCCTCTGGAGAGCGGCTCCCCTCGCCACCCCGCCCCCAGTCCCGGGACCAGCAACCGCAACAGCGCGGTGGCGCCCACACGAGACGAGGGGATGATCGCCCTGGGCGCCTCCCCCTTGTGGCCCGTCGTCAGCGGCGGCCAGTGGTGCGTCCCGAGCCCTTCGATCAAGATCCCAACCTGAAGCTGGCCAGGTCTGTGCCGCAGGCCTCTTTGCCGCCGCAAGGCAAGCCCCTCAGGTGGGACCAGAAGAACACCCCCCCCCCCTCCTCTGGCACCACTGGCGCCACGGATTACACCGCTCCGATCCGTGGTCCCAAACCCAAGCGGGATGATGAGCGGGACAACTCCGGTCGCTTTGATCACTAACCCCCCACAGCGGAACGGGGCAGACGAGGGCAAGCTTCCACCAGTTGACGTGTGGCCCTGGTGCAGGGATGGGCAAGGAGAACGTCTCCAGCGCCTTCCTCCACCACATGTCCGCCGCTCAGCACCAGGACCCGATGACAGAAGGAGGCGGCGATGCCCAAGTCGTGGGTGACGAAAATCACCCCCAGTCCCAGGCGATGCTGCAAATCCTGGAGCAACTCCAACATATCTTTCTGGGTCACTGCGTCCAACATGGCCAGTGGTTCATCGCAGAGCAAGACCGAGGGCTTGAGGATGAGGGCGCGGGCAATGGCCAGCCGTTGCTGCTGACCCCCACTGAGTTGGCGGGGCAGGCGATCCAGAAAAGCTTCTGGCGGCGTCAAGGCCACAGCCGCTAGAGTTGCCAGAACCTTCTCCCGGCCACCGCTGCGGTTGGCCAGGCCATGAATCAGGAGGGGATCCAATAGGGCCTCCGCCACCGTCATGGCGGGATTAAAGCAAGCCAGGGGATCTTGAAACACCATCTGCAGGCGCCGCCGCAACTGGCGGTGGTGCCGTCCGCCGCGCCCCTGGAGAACAGCTTGACCATTCAATAACACCTGGCCACCCCGCAAGGGCAGCAGGCCGGCCAGGGCATGGCAAAGGGTGCTTTTTCCACAGCCGGAAGCACCAACAATCCCAATGGTTTCTCCCGCATCCAGGCTTAGATCAATGCCGTCTATAGCCCGCAGCCAATGGGACCTCCAGGGCCATGGGCTGGGCAAGGCATGCCAGCAACGCAGACCCGTCACCTGAAGTAGGGGTCCCGTGGGGGCACGCCTGGGACTGGCTTGGCCTTCCTTGAGGCGAGCAGCGGCCACTAAGGCACGGGTTAAGGGGGTTTTGGGGGTGGCCAGCAGTTGCTGGATTGGCCCGGTTTCTACAAGCTGCCCTTCAGACAGGACGGCCATTCGCAAACACCAACTGCCGGCAAGGGCCAAATCATGGGTAATGAGCAGCAGAGCCGCCCCCTGCTGCTTGCACAGGTTGGACAGGGCAGTCATCACCTGGGCAGCCACCACCACGTCAAGGGAGGTAGTGGGCTCATCGGCGATCACCAACTGCGGCTCCAAGGCCATGGTCAGGGCAATGCCCAGGCGCTGCCGCATCCCACCACTGAGTTGGTGGGGATACTGATCCAGGCATCGGCCGGGCATGTCCACCTGCTCCAGGAGATCACGGGCTTTTTGTCGGTACTGGCCACCTGACCAATGGGGCCGATGAGCAGTCAGCAGGTCAAGCAGGTGATCCCGGGTGGTGAGCAATGGATTGAGCCGGGTCATGGGATCTTGAAACACCAGTCCCACGGTGGCGCCGCGGAGTTGGCGCAGGTGTTGCGGGGGCAATTTGCGTGGATCCCTCCCCGCCACGCGTAAAACACCCTCCCCGGTGCTGCCTTGGGGCAGCAAACCCAGAATGGCCCTTGCCAAGGTACTTTTGCCACAGCCGGATGGCCCCACCAGGGCAAGACGATCCCCCGGCTCCAACACCAAAGACACATTCCGCAACGCCGGTTGACGTTGATGGGGGTAGCGAATGGTCAGCGTGTCCAGACGGAGAAGGGCCATCGGTTCCATGGCAGTGGTGGTTCCAGATAGCCGTCCCCTGGGGTCGCCGGTGCTGTTGCCTCAGCGCACATCCTGGCTGGCGTGAAGGCAGGCTGGCAGGAAGAGGTAGTAGGAGAGGGCAGAGGTACGCTGTTGAGAGGAGACGTTGACCTGCTGGGCGCAGATGGACAGATTGCCGGAGACCGAGAAGTCCACCGGCAAGGCCTCCATAATGCCCAGGGCGCTGATGGAGCCATCGGAGGCGTCCTTGGTGATGGCGGACTGCAGGGTTTTGGATGGATTCGCATTGGCTGAGCGGGGCGTATATCCATCTGTCACGAAGCTGAGGAATCTTTCCCCCTTGCTGGAGCGCAGAAAGCGGTCGATGGACCTCAGGTCCACGTCATAGGACTTCCGCAAGCCTGCCCTCAACTCAGCGGGCGTCCATCCGGAACTGTCGATGAGTCGCTTCAGGCTGCGATTGGCCTGACCAGTCTTGACAAAGCCGGAAATATCCTCCGTAGAAACTTTCTTGAAAGGATCGCCAGCCCAAGCTTCTCCTGGAAGGTTCCAGACCACCACCCCCAGTAGAAACAGGCAGGCGAATTTCACATTGACCATGGGCCGAGGGATAGGATGAGGCCGGAACCGGCGACGGGGGACCAGGGCACCGTCTGGGGCGACCATGTTGACCGGGCTGGTGAGCCATTAGCCTAGCCAACACCTCTGTGCCCGGTTGCCCTGCCTCGGGCTCAACCATGGTCCTGGCCGCCCGGTTGTTGCTCATTCCCCCGCTCATGGCTGTGCTGGCTTTCTGCCTGGCGGGAGAATTGGCCCTGCTGCGCCTGCGGCCCACACAGGTTCAGGAACTGACCCCCATCAATCCCCGGGCGGCCGCCACAGTGGAACGGCTGCAGCGCCACCCGCTCCGTGCATTGATCCTGACCCAATGCGGCAGTTGCTTTGCCTTGCTGGCGTTGGGTTGGTTGGTGCGGTCATTGCTCCCAAGGGACATGCAGGACAGTGGCCTGGCAGTCATTCTGCTGCTCGGCGTGACGCTGTTGGTGGCCCTTGGCGCGAGTCTGCTGCCCAAAGCCATGGTGCTGCACCAGCCGGAACAGGCTGCCCTGGCCCTCGGTCCCCAACTCCAGCTGGTCATCACCCTCCTGGATTTTCCCCTGCGGGTGCTGGAGCGTTGCAGCCTGAGCCTTCTCAAGCTGTTCCGGTTGCCCCGCAATTGGCATGATCTGGCTCCACCCCTGTCGGTGGGTGAGCTGGAAACCCTGATTGAAACTGATAATGTCACCGGACTCCAACCGGATGAGCGCCTCATTCTTGAGGGGGCGTTTTCCCTGAAGGACACCTTGGTCCGGGAAGTGATGATTCCCCGCTCACAGATGGTCACCTTGCCGGCTGATGTGACGTTCCGCCAACTCATGGCCGCAGTGCAAAACACCCGCCATGCCCGCTTTCCCGTCCTTGGTCAGTCCCTTGACGATGTGAAGGGACTGTTGGACCTCCGCAGTCTTGCCGGACCGTTGGGGCAAGGGAAAATCCATGGAGATACCCCCATGCAGCCCTATCTCAACCCGCTGGAGCGCATTGCGGAGACCGCGTCCTTGGCGGAACTACTGGCCGTGATTCGCGACGATACCCCCATGCTGCTGGTGGTGGATTCCCATGGCGGCACGGAAGGTCTGGTCACCATTGCTGATCTGACCAGTGAAATCGTCGGCGAGGAAGAGGATGTCGCCAGTGGTGAACCTGTTGCAGTGAAAACTGTGGCTCCAGGCCATTGGTGTGTGGCAGCCAATCTGGAAATTGACGAGTTGAACCGCCAACTCAACATCTCTCTGCCCCAGTCGGGAAAACACCACACCCTGGCGGGATTCCTTCTGGAGCAGTTTCAGCGCATCCCGACAGCGGGGGAGAGCCTCCATTGGCATGAACTGCATTTTGTGGTTCAACGCCTCAAGGGTCCCCGCATTACCCATGTGGAGCTGCGCATGCCCCCCAGCGACTCTGGCCAGAGTGCCCTGTCGGATGCCCGTGGTGGCCCATAATGGGCGCAATCGAGGGGGGACTCTGGTTGCACCTCCCATTGTTCCTACTTCCGCCATGAAGCCCGTCAGAGTTGGCGTGATTGGGATTGGTAACATGGGCTGGCACCATGCCCGGGTCCTGAGCCTGCTGCAAGATGCGGAGTTGGTGGCGGTGGCGGACACGGATCCCCAGCGGTTGGCCATGGCGACCGACCAGTTTGGCTGCCAGACAGTTCACGATTACCAGGAGTTGCTCCACCGGGTGGAGGCGGTTTGCATTGCCGTCCCCACACTGCTCCACCACCAGGTGGGCATGGATTGTCTACGAGCCAAACGTCATGTCCTGATGGAGAAACCCATCGCCGCCACCCAGGAGGAAGCCCGCGACCTGAATGCGGCGGCGGAAGAAAATCAGCGGCTCCTCCATGTGGGTCACATTGAGCGCTTTAACCCGGCTTTTCGGGAACTGGTCAAAGTGGTGGCCAGTGAAAAGGTGGTGGTGCTGGAGGGCCGTCGCCATAGCCCCCATGGGGATCGCGCCAACGATGTGTCCGTGGTGCTGGACTTGATGATCCACGACATTGACCTGGTGCTGGAATTGACCGGCGCCATGGTGGTGCGCCTGGCCGCTGCTGGCGGGCGCAGCGGCACGGGTCCCATCGACTATGTCAACGCCACCCTGGGTTTTGACAATGGGGTGGTGGCCAGCCTGACGGCCAGCAAGATGGCCCACCACAAAATTCGCAGTCTCAGTGCCCACTGCCGGGATGCCCTCGTGGAGACAGACTTTCTCAACCACACCCTCTGCATCCACCGCCGTTCCCACCAGTGGTATTCCGCTGACCACGGGGAACTGATTTACCGCAATGACGGCTTTGTGGAGGAGCTGTCCACCACCTCCATTGAACCCCTGTACGCTGAACTGGAGAACTTTCTCCGCTGTGTGCGTGGCTTGGAAGCGTCCGCGGTGGACGGTCAGCAGGCTTCCCGTGCCCTTCAGCTGGCCCATTGGATTGAGCGCAGCGTGGACAATCCCGCCATGCATCTGGATCAACCCATCTAAATGGTATTAGCCGAATGCCTGAAGGCAGAGGTGTTGGGTCTGCCCGTCCATCTAAACCCCCACCTCCCCAGCACAGCGGAAGAATTGGTCCGTTGTGGTGGTCATGTGGTGACCCTTAATGCCGAGATGACCATGGCCGCCCGCAGCCATAAACCACTCCGCAGGGTGATTCAAAGGGCTGACTTGGTGATTCCCGATGGGGCAGGGGTGGTCTGGGCGTTGCGGCTCCAAGGGAATCGGCTGCGTCGCCAACCCGGCATTGAATTGGCGGAAATGCTGCTGGGTCATGCTGCCGCCCTCGGGTGGCGGGTGGTTTGGGTGGGGGCACGGGATGACCGTCTTCAAGCTGCGGCGCGGTTCTGGAAGGGGCGCCACCCGCAACTTCGCCTGGAGCGCCTTATCCACGGCTACCAACCCCCGGACCACTGGCCCATCCTGGAAGCAGATCTGCGACGGCAGCAGCCGGAGTTGGTGTTTGTGGGCCTTGGGGCGCCACGCCAGGAGTTGTGGATTGAGAAGGTGCGCCCCCGTAGCCATGGCCTCTGGCTCGGGGTGGGGGGCAGCTTTGATGTGTGGAGCGGCTCTGTACAGCGAGCACCGGCCTTCATGCAGGCGCTACAGTTGGAATGGTTTTATCGCCTGCTCCAGGAGCCACAGCGCTGGCGCCGTACTTTGGCACTGCCTGTCTTTGTGGGCCATGTGCTGATGGAGCTGGCTGGTGCTCCCCTCAGCGGAACCCAATGGAAGCTTGCCAGACAAAGGCCAGCAACAGGAAGAACAGGGGAATCAGCGGCAGAATATCCACCAGTGGAGCGAAGGGCTGATAAGCCTCCGGCAGTTGGGCCAGAATAAGGGCGGGCTGGACCATGGCGTTCAGATTCCGTGGATGAGCGGCTTCGCTTGAAAGTTACCACGTGTTGGCCGCCGGCGAGGCTGAATCCCACGGGGTGAAATGCTCTGCAAATGTTCCCTCAACAATGGCCTGACCCATGGCATTGCAGAAACGTTGCAGATGGGTGAGGTTATGGAGACTCAGCAGGCTCGCGGTCAGCAGTTCGCGGCTGTGGATGAGATGGTGGAGATAGGCACGGGAGTGGTGGCGGCAGGTCCAGCAGGGGCAACTGGCATCCAGGGGGCGGTGATCGTCGCGGAAGCAGGCGCGTTTCAACGACCAAGCGTGGCCCTGCACCAAGGCAGTGCCATGGCGGCCCAGGCGCGTGGGCAGAACGCAGTCAAAGAGATCAACCCCTTGGGCCACAGCCTGGGCCATCTCCGCCAGAGAACCCACACCCATGAGATAGCGGGGCTTGTGCTCAGGTAGTAGGGGCGCCACCAGTTTGACCACCTGGTGAATGTCTGCCGTAGATTCCCCCACGCTGACCCCGCCAATGGCAAAGCCGGGCAGGTCATGGCTGCAGACGGTGGCCGCCGACCAGCGGCGCAGTTCCCCGTGGCATCCCCCCTGGACAATGCCAAACAGGGCCTGGTCCTGGTTGCTGTGGGCAGCAATGCAACGCTCCAGCCAATGGTGGGTGCGGGCCGTGGCCGTCTCCACCGCCTGGCGACTGGCCTGCCCTGGTGGACAGTGATCAAACGCCATGATCACATCCGCTCCGAGGCGATTCTGGATGGCCATGCTGCGCTCTGGCGTCATCCGGATGGCGCGACCATCCCGAAGGGAACGGAAGGTGACGCCATGGTCCTCCACCCGGTTGCAGCCCGCAAGGCTGAACACCTGGTAGCCGCCTGAGTCGGTCAGGATCGGCCCATCCCAGGCCATAAAACGGTGCAGACCCCCTGCTGCGGCAACGCAGTCTTCACCAGGCTGCAGGTGGAGGTGGTAGGCGTTGGCTAAAATCATCTGCGCCTGGGTCTGGCCCAGTTGCTCCGTGGTCAGGCCTTTCACGGTGGCGCTGGTGCCTACCGGCATGAAGCGGGGCGTCTCCACCGGGCCGTGGGGTGTCTGCAGTTGTCCCAGACGGGCTTGGGTCACAGGGCAGCGGTGGCGGATTGCAAAACGAAAACCCATGGACCGCACCCTAGGCTGGGGTGGAGCGTTGGCCCTACTCTGGCCCCATCAGCCCGTGCCTGATCCGTCTCCTGGCCACTGGTGGAACGACTTGGCGGGCAGTTGGATGTTTTATTCTCGCCTTCCCCCCCTGCCATTGGTGCGGCCACGGTTTGGGCGCATTGCGCGGTTCGCCCCGTTGGTGGGTGTCGCCATTGCCCTGATTCAAGGACTGCTCTGGCAACTGGTGGAGCCGTTCCATCTGCCGATCACCAGCGGCATCAGCCTGCTGATGGTTGTGGAGGTGGGTCTTACGGGGGGCTTGCATCTGGATGGCGTCATGGATACGGCGGATGGCCTTAGTGCCGGCTCCGCACGACGCAAAGCCATGGCCGACAGTCGGGTGGGGGCCATGGGGGTGATGGCGGTGGCGGCCTTGCTGCTGTTGCGATTTGGGGGATGGCTTTGGCTGGCGGAGGCTGATGGACCCATGGTGGCCGTCCTGTTGACCGTGGCGGTGTGGGCCCGCACGGCGCCTCTGCTGGCGCTGGCCTGGTGGCCGCCCTTACGTCTGGGGGGCAGCGGCGCCCACCATGCCGCCCAACAGCAGGCATTGGCCTGGGAGCTGCTGCCCTCCAGCCTGCTCCTGGTGGGCTTCAGCCTTGGCTTTGGTCTCTGGGTGCTCCTGGGGGGCGTGGCGAGCATTGTGGTGACACTGATCCTGGGTCATCTGCTAGGGGGGCAGAGTGGCGACAGCCTGGGGGCCACGCTGGAGTGGAGCGCCACCGCTTGCCTCTGGCTCTATGGCCTGGCTTTGGCGGCGCCTGTGGGGATTACCTGAGGGGAAGTCGGCAGGGTGAGCAGGAAGCCGTTGCCTTGGGGTGTGGCCTCGGAACACAATAGCTGCGGTTGGGTAATCAACGTCAAGGCGCCCCCCAGGCTCCGGGCCAACTGGCGGCCAAGACTGAGGCCATAGCCTGTACCTTGGTGGCCAGCGCCGGTGGTGCCCCGCTGGCCTTGGCAAAAAATCCGCTCCCGCTCCGGCTCAGGAATGGGGCAACCACCGTCCCACAACAGCAACTGCACTGCTTCAGTGTCGGTAGACCAGCAAAACCCGATGGGCACCTGTGGTGGGGCATAGCGGAGGGCATTTTCAATGAGATTGGCAAGAATTTCCGCCACGGCGTCCACATCCCCCGTCCACTGGGGCAATGCTTGGGGTTGATGCCAAGGGTGTCCCGAGGCTTCACAACTGGACTGGGCCCGGCGCAGCAAGGGGGGGAGACGCTCCTGCAGTTGACCGTCCACCCGGCTGGAGCGGAAGGGGGGCAGCAGGCGAGGCTTCTCCAGTTCTGTGCTCAGGCGCTGACGGGGCAATTGTTCCAGTGCCTTCAGGTAATGCTCCAACTGCTGGCCCTCATCCAAAAGACTGGTCACCAGGTGTTGGTGTTTGGAATCCTGATTCAGTCGCCGGCGCAGCAACTGGGCGATAGTGCGCAGAGCCGCCAGGGGGTTACGCATTTGGTGGGTCAGGGCTGCCAACTGGTGCTCCCGCTCGGTCTGTTGTCTCTTGAGGTGCTCCAGATCCAGCGCCATATTTTCATAGCGAAGATCCAAGGTGCGGGCTGTGGCCAGGGCTATGGCCAGGTGGCCGAGCCGTTGGGAGAAGGAATCCGGCCAGGATAAGGCCGCAGTTTCCACCAACAGGGCCCCCAGCAGGTGGTTGCCATTGCGCAAGGGCAGCCAACGCCGTCCCTGCTCCGGAACCTGTAAAGCCGGGTCGCTCAGGGACTCTGGCAGGCGCTGGAGGCCAGCAGGCCAGCAGGCCACGGCCTCCAGGTGCAGCAGGCCTGAGGCATCGCTGAGGGCCATGTACACAGCCAGGCAGCGCAACTCACCGCCACTGGCAAAGGACTCCAACAAATGCTGGGCTAGGGACCGATAATCAGCAGAAACGCCAAGGGCCACCAGGGGTTGTGCAGAAACTTTCCATGCAGACTAGGAAAAATCAGGCCCATGTCACCGTTCCCCTCTGCATTACACCTGGCCCCTAACGATGCATCGCGGAACCCTTGCTGGAATCACAAAAATGCTTTAGCCTAGGCACCGTTGTTCATGGGCAAAGGAATCCCGAATTCCGGCCATTTTTCTATGTCAAAAAAAAGGAAGCGGGTCAGTCGTCGGCGACTGGCCGGCCAGCGGGTTCTCTCCTATGTGCCTTCATTCCACCTGGATACTGGCGAGTTGAAGCCTGTGACGGCGGCCCGCCATTACATTGCCACCCAAGAACTGAAGCCCCCTGCGCTGATCAACGTGCGGCGCAACGAGCATACAACAGATCGTTTCTTCTTGGCTGAGAAAGGGGTGTTTAGCGCCCATTACGCCGCGGAAAACCATTTTCTTTTTCCTTCCTTGAAAACAATTGTAGAAAGCGTTGGCGAAGACACCATTTATGCTGGTCTCGAGAATATCTCCGACGACTGGGACGAAATGGAAGACTATGACTACGCCTTCGTCTAGGAACGCTCCACACCGCTGACCCAACGCCACCGGAACCAGCCCCTTCCCTGGGCCTACGCCTTGGCCTTCAATGCGGAGATTTCACCTGACGTGGGCATGAAGCACCGCTCAAGAAACTGACGGATTGGCGCAAGGGCCTCCGATGGAATGGTGTGACCAGCCGCGAAGCTTCGCAGGGCAACATCACATCCCTGGGCCTCCAGACGTTGCTGGAGGCCCAGGCTGGCTTTCAAGGGAACCACCGGGTCGCTCTGGCCATGGATCAGCAGAACTGGGGCACCAATCCCCTGCAACGGGTGGATGGCCATGGGGATACCCACTGCAAGCCACTACCCCCGCCAAGGGCTTATCAACGGCAGCTTCCAAGACCATGGCAGCCCCCTGGGAAAAGCCCAGCAAAGCGGTTCGGGGCCATGGGTACTCTTGCTGCAAGCAGACCAAGTGATGGTTGATTGTGGCCAGGGCACTGGGCACACCAGGCCAGCCCTGCTCCTGTGCCTCTTGGGTCAGAGGATACCACTGTCGCCCGCCATGCACATGGGGATGAGGTTCCGGAGCTTCCAAGGCCACTACATCCCCCAGGCCCTCCATGAGGTGTATGCCAAGGGGCAACAGATCCTGGCCGTTGGCGCCCCAGCCATGGAGCAAAACCAAACGACCAGGTCCGGGCTTGCCCCACCGTAACATCGTTTCCTCAGCCACAGTCCGCTAGGTTGCTCTGGCGCTTCTCTAGCATGTCCTCTGTCCGAATGGGCCCATGGCTCCCACTGCACTGCTCAGCGTCTCTGATAAAACCGGCCTGGTCCATTTGGCCACAACCTTACAGCAGCGCCATGGTTTCCAGTTGATCTGCAGTGGGGGAACGGCCCAACTCCTACAGGGGGAGGCGGGCTTGACGGTCACCGCCGTGGCGGATCACACCGGCGCTCCGGCGTTGCTCAACGGTCGGGTCAAAACGCTACATCCCCACATCCATGGCGGTATCCTGGCGGACCGTCACAAGCCGGAGCACCTGGCGGATCTGCAAGGCCAGGGCATTGTCCCCATTGATCTGGTGGTGGTTAATCTCTACCCCTTTGAAGCAACGGTGGCGGGGTCCACGGTGACTTGGGATCAGGCCATTGAGGTCATTGATATTGGCGGGCCAGCCATGGTCAGGGCCGCCGCCAAAAACCATGCCCATGTCAGTGTGCTGACAGCGCCCAGCCAATATGTACCCTTCCTGGAGGCCCTGGCCGCTGGTGGCGTGGATCTTCAGCATCGTCGCCATTGGGCCTTGTCGGCCTTTCGTCACGTTGCCCACTATGATTCTGTCATCAGCCAGTGGTTGGGCGCCCAACTGGAGGAACCGGACCAGTTGCAGTTGACCCTGCCACAGCGCCAGTGCTTGCGCTATGGGGAAAACCCCCATCAGCCCGCACTTTGGTACGGGGAATCCCAGGTTGGCTGGGGCGCCGCTCGGCAGCTTCAGGGCAAGCAACTGAGCTTTAACAATCTGCTGGATCTGGACGCTGCCCTCACCGGTGTGCAGGAATTTCCACCGGACCAGGCTGCTGCTGTGGTGGTGAAGCACACCAATCCCTGTGGCGTGGCCACCGGGGCCGATCTGGCCACGGCGCTGCAGCGGGCCTTGGCGGCGGATGCGGTGTCTGCCTTCGGCAGTGTTGTGGCGGTGAACCAGCCCCTGGATACCGCCGCCGCCGCTCAGTTGGCTGCCATTTTTGTGGAGTGCGTGGTGGCCCCTGGCGTTACAGCAGAGGCGCTTGAGGGCCTGGCCCGGAAGCCCAATCTGCGTCTTCTTGCCATAGACCCTGGGGCAATTGCCGCCGCATCCAGCCAGCAACTGCGCACCATCCTGGGGGGCGTTCTGGTGCAGCAGCGGGACCAGGGGCCTGTAGATCATTCCAGTTGGCAGGTGGTCACCACAGCACAGCCCGATGCTCCACTCCTGGCGGAGTTGGACTTTGCCTGGCGGGTGGTGCGTCATGTGCGCTCCAACGCCATTGTGGTGTCCAAGGATCAGCAGACCCTCGGCATCGGTGCGGGGCAAATGAATCGCGTTGGTGCGGCGAAGCTGGCCCTGGCGGCGGCTGGAGAGGGGGCCCACGGTGCTGTGCTGGCCAGTGATGGCTTTTTCCCCTTCTCCGATACGGTGCAGTTGGCTGCCGCTGCCGGCATCCGCGCACTCATTCAGCCCGGTGGCAGCAAGCGGGATGAGGGGTCTGTTGCGACCTGCAATGCCCATGGTTTGGTGATGATCTGCACGGGTCGCCGTCATTTTCTCCATTAGGGCCGTGCCTTAAGGCACATGTCAGGCGGTAAGTTCCTAACTTGAACCAGCGACCATGCCCCTGACCTCCCCATGCCGGAGACCATTGGCTTCAGCCTCAACTTTGTCCACCCCTTCATAATGTGGACCCTCCTGGCCTTGAGTGGCTATGCCCTGTTCTTGGGAATCCGCAGCAAAGCACTGCGCACCACGAAGGATGCGGAGCTGCGCAAACAATTGGCCAAGAGCAAGGTGAGCCAGCGTCATTTTCTTACGGGATCCCTTGTTCTGGCCTTGATGGTGTTGGGAACCTTCGTTGGCATGGGGGTCACCTATCTGAACAACGGCAAGCTGTTTGTGGGTCCCCATCTGCTGACAGGCGCCGCCATGGCCTGCATGATCGCTCTGGCTGCGGCTCTCGCACCCCTGATGCAGCAGGGCAATACGGTGGCGCGAAAAGCCCATGTGGGGCTGAACATGGGCGTCATGACCCTCTTCCTCTGGCAAGCCCTGACGGGCATGGAGATCGTCAACAGGATTTGGGTGGAGCGCTGACGCTCAAAACCCTTCTTGGGACAAGCCATCGTTGGCAATTTCAAACAGAGCGCGGATGGTTTCCCCCACAACCCGATCAGGGGTTGATGCGCCTGAGGTGACGCCTACGGTGATCTCCCCTTCCGGCAGGAAGGGGGAGAGCCGCTCCAGGTTCTGCCCGAGAGGTTTGTGTTCAATGGCGTTGCCAGGGCCAATGCGCTCGGGAGCGTCAATGTGGAGGGAGAGAATGCCCCGCTCCATGGCGATTTCCTGCAGATGGGTGGTGTTGGAGGAGTTGTAACCACCGATGACAACCATGAGGTCCAGCTTTTCCTCCACCAGGGAAAACATGGCGTCCTGCCGCTCCTGGGTTGCATCACAGATGGTGTTAAAGGCTAGAAAGTGTTCCTTCAGGGATGTGGGGCCGTAGCGACGCAATAGGGTCTGCTCAAACAACCGGCCAATGGCTTCCGTTTCCGTCTTCAACATGGTGGTTTGATTGGCTACCCCTAACCGAACCAGATCCCTATCGGGGTCAAATCCAGGAGAGCAGGCGTTTTTGAAGCGCTCCAGAAACACCTGGCGATCCCCACCGGAGAGGATGTATTCACACACCACATGGGCTTCCTCCAGGTTAAGCACCACCAGGTAGGTGCCGGCAAAGGAACTGGTGGCCATGGTTTCCTCATGCTTCACCTTGCCATGGATGATGGAGGTGAACTCCCTCTTCTTGTGGCGTTCCACGGCGCTCCACACTTTGGACACCCATGGACAGGTGGTGTCCACGATGGTGCATTGGCGCTCGTTGAGCAACTGCATCTCATCCACCGTGGCGCCAAAGGCGGGGAGGATGACCACATCCCCCTGCTCCACCGCTGAAAAATCCTTGCGTCCCTCGATAATCGGGATGAACAACACACCCATCTGGCGCAGATGGCGGTTGACAGAGGGATTATGGATAATCTCGTTGGTAATCCAAATGCGCTCCTGGGGGAAATGGCGCCGGGTCTCATAGGCCATGGCCACGGCCCGCTCCACGCCCCAGCAAAAACCGAAGGCCTCAGCCAGGTGAATGGTGAGGTGGCCCTGGGTGAGCTTGTAGTTGTTGGCACGAATCTGCTGGATCAGGTCGCACTGGTAGGCATTTTCCAGAGTGCCCGCCACTTCGTTGGCTCGGCCAAAGCCACGGCGGTTGTAGTTGCCGGAGTGGTGGAGCGTGCGGCGGAATGCCTGAGTATCAATGATTTCAGCCACAGCAGCACAGCAGGATAGGTGAGCAGTGTATGGGCAAAGCAGGAAAAAAGACCCCGGACCAGGATAGTCCGGAGCCTTTTGATGGGGGGTACCAAGGGAAGTCAGGAAAAGAAGCGACCTGATGCTGGACCCTGGCGCCAAGTTCGGAACAACGGGTTCAAAACAGCTCAACTGTTGCTGGATGCAAACTCCGGGTAGGCCTCCATGCCGTGCTCGCCGATATCCAGACCCGTGAGCTCTTCCTCTTCGGTCACCCGAATGCCGCCGAAGATAGCGCCAATGATCTTCCAAGCGATGAAGCAGGTCACCACGGTCCAGATGCCATAGGCCAGGACGCCCACGATCTGAAAACCCAGTTGGCCCAAGCCGCCGCCATTGAGCAGGCCGATTCCAGCGGCTCCGGCATCCATGCCCTCAACACCCCAGAGGCCAATCACCAGTGTTCCCCAGATGCCACAGGTGCCGTGAACGGAGAATGCACCGACGGGGTCGTCAATGCCAATGTTGTCCAGAATGCCAACGGAGACCACCACGATGAGACCGCCAATAAAGCCAGCCACCCATGAGCCCACCAGGGTCATGTTGCCGCAGCCGGCGGTAATGCTCACCAGACCCGCCAGGATGCCATTGATGATCATGGTCAGGTCGGGCTTGCCGGATGTGATCTTGGACAGCAGGGCCGCGCCAATGCCCCCGCCAGCGGCTGCCAGGGTGGTGGTCACGGCAACAAAGGGCACGTACTGGTCCATGGCCAGCTCGGAGCCCGGGTTAAAGCCATACCAGCCAATCCAGAGCACCAGGCAGCCCAAGGTGGCAATTCCCATGTTATGACCAGGGATGGCCTGGGCCTGACCATTAACGAACTTGCCAATCCTGGGACCCAGGAGAGCAGCGCCAACAACACCGGCCCAAGCGCCCACGGAGTGAACAATGGAAGAGCCGGCAAAATCGATAAAGCCCATTTCCGAGAGCCAGCCGCCGTTCCACTGCCAGCTTCCCGAGATTGGGTAAATGATCCCGGTCAGCACCAGGGAAAAGATCACGAACTCGCCAAACTTGATCCGCTCCGCCACCAAGCCGGAAACGATGGTGGCGGCGGTGCCGGCAAAGGCCGCCTGGAAGAGGAAGTCTACCGTCGGCACCAGCCCTGCTTCGGCAATGGTCTCTGGCGAGACGTAGGGATCAAAGAAGAACTGGTTCCAATACAGCCATCCACCGGCTATGGACTCCCCATACATGATGGAGTAGCCCATGAGCCAGTAGGCGCTCACCGCCAAGGCAAACACGAAAAGGTTCTTCGCCAGGATGTTGACGGCATTCTTCTGTCGGCACATCCCCGCCTCCACCATGGCAAAACCCGCATTCATGAAAATGACGAGGATGGTGGCGATCAGCAACCAGAGATTGTTGGCCAGGAAGGCGGCGCTGATTTCCGGCTCAGCGGCTGCCGTGGCCTCCTGGGCCTTGGCGGCAAGATTAAACAGGCCCAGGCCCAGGAGGCCCAAGGGCGCGCAGGCCAACCAGGCCAACCGGTTGAAAGAGCCCTTGGTGATGAATTCAGTCAGTTGAGCGACACCGTTTAACAGGCTCTTCTGGGCCAACTGCTGGGCCGCGGTCACTCGCGGGCGATGCATTGCAAGCGTCATACGAAATAAAGCACGTGCAAAGAGAAGAGGCGTCGGCGAATGTCGCCAACTCTTGCGACACATTGCAGGCCCGGAGGAGGAAGTTTTGTAGCCACTGCTACAGGATTTCACCCCAGGACAGCGCCACGGCCTTATTTCCCTAGGGCAGGAGCATCAGGTTGATGATCCAGAACCGTTGCCAGCCCACACCAGTCCACCCCATCCCTCCGGTGGGCAAAGCGCGGCGCATACACCTCAACCCCAGCGCTGCGCGCCGTGCGGAACAGCTCTCCATAGCGGGGATCAGCATGATCGCCGGGCGCAAAGCTGGGGCAGTCGCTGCGGTTGACACACAGCAACAGCATGGCCCGGGCCGTGGGCAGCACATCCACGAGGTCCTGCAGGTGCTTCTGCCCCCGCTGGGTCACCGTATCCGGGAACAAGGCGACTGGCCCCTCCCTCCATGTGGTGTTCTTGACCTCCAGATAGACGGGGCGCTCTCCACCCTCAACCAGCAGGTCAATGCGGCTCTTCTTCTGGCGGCCGTAGGCCACCTCCCGGCGGATGGTTTCGTAGGGGCCAAGCTGGGCGTCCAGCCTCCCTTGACGAATGACCTGCTCCAGTAGACGGTTGGGCAGGGCGGTGTTGATGCCCACCCACTCAGGCTGCTCTCCATCACCGCAGACCTGGATCTGCTCCCAGGTCCAGGCCAGTTTTCGGTGGGGGCTGGGGTCATGGCGGATGCGTACCGGGGAGCCCACCTGACAGACCCCGGTCATGGGACCCGTATTGGGACAGTGGGCCGTCACCTCCGTCCCGTCAGCCAGCCGCACATCTGCCAGGAAGCGCCGGTAGCGCCGCAGCAGGACCCCTTCGGTGAGGGGGTCAAAGGACAACACCTGGCGTGACTGCTCCGTCTCTGTCTGACCCATTCCCGGCCCCCATTCCGCACCCAGCTATCCTGCACCAGTGGCAGCCCCCCATGGCCCATTCCCCCTCTGCACGTTCCCTCGGCCGGATTGGGCTGATTGTTGGAGCCGCCACCAGCTTGAGTAAACTGGGGGGGCTGGTGCGCCAAGTGGCCCTGGCGGCAGCCTTGGGCATTGGCCCGGCCTATGACGCCTACAACTATGCCTATGTGGTCCCCGGATTCCTGCTGATCCTGCTGGGGGGAATCAACGGACCCTTCCATAGCGCCATGGTGTCGGTGTTGGCCAAGAGAGACCGTCAACAGGCCCGGCGGCTTCTGGAGACTGTCAACACCATGCTGGGGGCGGCGCTGTTGCTGGTGACTCTGGCGCTGGTCCTGGGGGCCGAACCCATTATTGACATCACAGCTCCCGGCCTGACCCTGGCAGGAAAGGAAACCATGCGCCAGTTGGCTGTACTTCAGGTGCGACTCATGGCCCCCTTGGCGCTGGTGGCTGGATTGGTGGGTCTTGGCTTTGGCGCCCTCAATGCCGCTGATGCGTTTTGGCTTCCTTCCCTGAGCCCCCTCCTGTCCAGCGGGGCAATTCTGGCGGGGCTGGGCTGGCTTTGGTGGCAACTGGGAGGAGACCTTGACGCCCCTGAACACGCCCTGCTGGGGGGCATCGTTCTCGGCATTTCCACCACACTGGGTGGGCTCTTGCAGTGGCTGGTGCAGTTGCCGGCCATGGGTCGACTGGGGTTGGGCTGGCCGCGGCTGCGCTGGAACTGGCGGGATGCGGGGGTATGGGAGGTACTGCGGCTCATGGGTCCTGCCACCTTGTCCTCAGGAATGCTCTATATCGCCGTCGTTACAGATCTCTTCTTCGCATCCCTCCTGCCCCAGCAGGGGGTGGCCGCCGGGCTGAGCTACGCCAATTTGCTGGTGCAAACACCACTGGGTATTGTCTCCAGCATGGTGCTGGTGCCATTGCTCCCGACCCTGTCCCGTCTGGTGCGGGCCGCCGATGGGGAGGGCTTCTGCAGGCAACTGCGCTGGGGCCTCATGGTGAGCATTGCCGCCATGTTGCCCATGGGTGCAATGCTCATGGTGCTGGCGGAACCACTGACCCGCACCGTCTATGGCCATGGCGCCTTTGACAGCCGGGCGGCGGAGATGGTGGGGACCCTGCTGGTGGCCTATGGCCTGGGGATGCCCGCTTACCTGGTCAGGGATGTGTTGGTGCGGGCCTTCTATGCCTTGGAAGATGCCGTCACCCCCTTTCTCGTTGCAGCGGTGAGCATTGGCCTCAACGCTGTGTTGGATTGGGGTCTCACAGGGGGGCTGACCCCGGCTGGGCCACTGCTGCCCTTCAACTTTGGGGCGGCGGGGCTGGTGCTGGCCACCATGGGGGTCAACATGAGCGCAGCCTTGGTGCTGATGATCAGCCTGAAGCGCCATGGTCGCCCACTCCCTTGGGGGGCGCTGCTGCGGGATGGTCTGGCGCTGCTGCTGGCCACAGCCGCGGGGGTCCTGGCGGCCCTGGTGGCAAGTCAACTGGTGGCTTGGCCCCAAGGATTTGTGGGTGGCGTGTTGGAACTCATGGCCTCTGCTGGCCTGGGCTTGGTGAGCTATGGCCTTCTGGCCCAGCACCTGGGGGTGTCTGAGGCGGAGGAGTTGTTGCGGTTGCTCCGCCGCCGCTTCAGGGGGCAGGGCACCGCAATCCCCAGACCAGACGGGGACTGACCACTTGGTGTTGCTGCTTGCCTAGGGGATCACTTGCCGTTGTTCCCGCAGTTTGAGGGGAACCTCCAAGCGACTTCCCATGAGTTCCATGCCCTCCACAGACAGAATATTGGCTTCAATGCCAAAGGATTTAAAAGCTGTCTCCAGTTCTTGAATCACGGCTTTCTCCACCTCTGTCTCATGGTCAAGAACCCGACCAATGAGACGCTCTCCCAGTGGCCCAATGCGTTTGCGCATCACCTCGCGGGTGTTGATGATCTCAATGACCAGCATGACGACCATGTCGTTGTTGCCCAACCCTATCGGCATCCCGGCCTCTGACTTCCCGCTGTTCCGGGATACAAAACCCCCTCCTTCAGGAGGGCGTTCTGGCAGGTTGGCCCCCATCAGCAAGTAGCGCTGGCAAAGGTGTTTGGCTGTAGTCCCATGGCCTACGCCCTGGCCAAAAGCCGTGAACTGCAAAAGAGGGGTAGAAAACAAGTGGCTCAGAGTTGATGGGGCTCTGCATGACCCAAGCCAAGCAGACCCCTGAGCGGCCGACCATGCTGGCAGATCCCGGCAACGTACATGGCCTTGCAGCAGTCCATGGGCAACTTGGAGCGGACTTTACGCAACTGGTGGGGCACTGTGGATATCATGACGGCAAAAAGAACTGTCCGTCAGGGAATGGCAGTGCTCCAGTTTGCTCCAGTTGCGGTGCAGTTCACGCCCGCGACATCAATGCTGTCAAGATGCTCCTTGCTGCCGGACTGGTGGAGAGTTTAAGCAGACGTGGAACCATCCATAAGGCCGCCCCTATGGTGGCGGCAGGCTGTGAAGCACCACCCACCGGATCACTGAGCAGGCATGCTGAGCGTAGAAGGAATGCCCGCCCCTCTCAGGGCAGGGAGGAGGTCAATTCTGCATCGGTCGCCAGCCAGGCTTCAGCGGACCTGCCGTTGCGCTACCACTGCCAGATGAACCAGCAGTGCCAAGAGCCACACCAGGCTGAACCAGCCTAGGTGGGACCAGGGATGTCGCAATAACTGGGTGAACCAGAGACCGGAATTGAGGGCGGCGTAGAGGGCCCCGTGCAAAGCCAGATTGACCCGCCGCTCCAGATCCTGATAGCGGAGATCCTCAGGATCAGGCTCACCGATCCAACGTAAGGGCATGGCCAGGTCAACAGCAACGCCTTCCATTCTCTTCAGCATCGCATCAACGCCATGGGCTTGGCCACCGGCTGTAAAATAGGAGAGTGCTGTTGTGCTCCAGCAGACTCCTCGGCCTGGGCCAAGGCAGTGTTCCCAGCCCCATGCCCCCAACAGCGGCAGTCACCAGAGCATCGGGCTGTAATCAGTTGGCCAAGAGGGCGGGAGGCAAGGAGAACAGCGATCAACGAACGGCTCTACACCGTTATCAAGACACTTGCGAGACCATGTGCAGAGGCAGGGGGGCTGGCAATGGCACTTTCATGGGAAGGGTGATGGGTTCCCGCTTGTTTCAGCATGAGAATGCCACGCCATTTTACTTGGGTTGGCCTCCCCTCAATTGCTGGATCCGTTTCTTGTTTCCGGTGGCTTGGACGACTGTTTCACCAGTTTCCTATGGGTTTGGCGCCCAAAGCTGCTGACGACGGGTGATCAGCGTGACCGCTGCCAAAGCCAGCAGAACCCCAATCCACTGAGTCATATCCAGATGCTCATGCTGTACCAGCCAGCCGCAGGCCAAGGCAAACACTGGCGTCAGGAAGGTGAGTGCTGTGAATGCTGTCAGTTCCCTCCGCGTCACAAACCAGAAGAACAACCCATAGCCCAGAGCCGTGCCACCACCGCTGGCATAGGCCATGAGCCACCAGTCCTGAGGAAGCAGTGTTTGCAGCCCGGAGCCCTGCCATGCGCTCATCCCCACCAGGGGCATCCCACCCAGCAGTAGGTGCCAGGCGGTTACGCTGAGCACATGGGATTGGCGGGCTGCAAAGCGACAGAGGACAGCACCACAGGCCATGGACATGGCAGAACCCAGCAGCAGAGCCATCCCCCTGTTCCAGGACAAGCTATCCAAAGCTGGCCCTTGTAGCCAAAGGTTCTTCAGGAAGGGCTCAGGCAGGCCCAGGCAGGCCACGCCCCCCAGCCCCACTAACAGACCCAGCCAGCCAACGGGATTGATGGCTTCACCAAAGATCTGACGGGCCAACAAGGCCACCAGCAGGGGCTGGGTGTCGATCAAAACGGAACTGAGTCCGGCGCCTGTCGTCTGCAGGCCGGCACTGAGCAGACCCTGGCCACAGCTCACATCCACAAGGGAGAACAGGGCCAACCAGCCCCAATCCCCACGGGCCACCACCAGGGAGATGCCCCCCATGGGGAGCAGCAACACCATGGCGAGGGCGGCCGGCAAGATGCGTAAACAGGCCACAGTCCAAGGATCCACATGGTCGAGCACCAGCTTCATGGCCACCATGGAACTGCCCCACAGCGCAAAGGGCAGCACCATGAGGATCCAACGTTGGGGCATGACGGGGTGGAGTGGAGAAAAACCGCCTGTGCGGCAGCGACAGGGGAATGGGTTCTTGCCAGAGCCTAGGGTCAGGACTCATAATGTGAGGAATGATTCTCTCGGCAGAAAGGGACCCCCAAGAGAGCGCCAGGAGGAGATGGGTGATGGCCCAGTTGTTGGGGCTCAGTGCGGAGCAGGTTGCCTGCATCCACCCCTTCTTCGGTCAGGAACAGGGTGTGAAGAGGGTGGATGACATGGGTGATGACGCTCAACACCTTGCCAGCGAAGTCGCCGCATTGCCCCTCACTCAGGTACAGCCGCAGGGGACCACCTTTGCTGTGGCAGACCCCATAGAGCTTGCTGGTCATGCCCCCCTTGGTGCGACCAATCAGGCGGGGGCACCCCCTTTGTTGAGGCTGGATGCGCTGCGATGGGCTTTGAGCTCGGTGGCATCAATCATCAGTACCTCCGGCTCCATGGCGTCGGATGGTTCTGTGGCATCGGATGCTGACAACTTGGAAAAGGTCAGATCAAAAACACCCTTATCTGACCAGCGGCGGCAACGGTTGTAGGGGGGGTATGGAAGCCATCGGCAGCCGGGGCATCCACCCGGCGCAGACCCCTCCGGGTCACAGGGATGATGCCGCTCAACACCTTGCGATCACCCACCCTCTTCACACCCTGTTCCTGAGCGAAGAAGGGGCGGATGCGGGCAACCTGCTCCTGGCTCGGCCAAAACAACTGGGCCATCACCCATGCTCCTGGTGCTCTCTTGGGCCTCCTTCTCTGGTGGGAGAGTCACTCCTTCCATGACGAGTCCGACCCTAGGGTGCGCCACCCATGGAGCCCAATGGCGCAAGCGAGGCATAGGATCAGCCCATCTGAAGGCTTCTGCCATGTCTTGGCTTCGGCCCTGGCGATATCGCAAACGGCGCCAAATCGCACGCATTGAACTCCGCGGTCCCATCACAGCCAGCACCCGCACAGCCGTTCTCAAGTTGCTGAAGCAGGTGGAAACCGGCGGGTTCCCCGCCCTGGTTTTGCGCATCGATAGCCCTGGGGGCACTGTGGGGGACAGTCAGGAAATTCACCAGGCCCTGTACCGACTCCAACAGCACCATGGCTGCCATGTGGTGGCCAGCTACGGCAATATTTCCGCATCTGGTGGCGTCTATGTGGGTGTTGCCGCCAAGGAAGTGGTGGCCAATCCCGGAACGATCACCGGCAGCATCGGAGTCATCCTGCGGGGCAGCAACATTTCAGAGCTTCTGCAACGGCTGGGGGTACGCTTTGAAACCGTTAAGAGTGGTCCTTACAAGGACATCCTGTCCCCGGATCGCCCCCTCAGCGATGGAGAACGCCAGCTTTTACAGGATCTGATTGACTCCAGCTATCTTCAGTTTGTGGAGGCTGTTGCCCAGGACCGTGGCCTTGACATGGAAACGGTCAAGACATTTGCGGATGGACGGGTGTTCACTGGGGCCCAGGCGAGGGAGTTGGGCCTGGTGGATCACCTGGGGGACGAGGATTTGGCCCGGCGCCGTGCAGCTACTCTGGCGGGCCTGGACCCTGACAAGGCTCGTCTGGTCAAACTTGAGGATCGGCCCAAGGGATGGCGGCGGCTCCTCCCCAGTTCCCGGCTGCTCGGTCGCCTGAATCAGGAACTGGAGCTGGAGCTTCTTCATGGCTCTAGCGCCCTATGGTTGCACCGTCCATGACTGAACCATCTTTCACCTCTGACCAATTGGTGGCGTGGCGTGGCGCCACCACGGCCACAGAAAACACTGTCTCGGCCATTGAACAAGCCGTATCGGAGTTGCTCGATGCCCTGGTCACACGCAATCAGCTCCAGCCCGGCAACCTCATTTCCATGGTTTTCTCGGTGACGGCAGATTTGGATGCCCTCTTTCCCGCCTCCGTGGCACGACAACGGCCAGGCTGGGAAGGAATCGCTCTTTTGGATACCCAGCAAATGCATGTGCCGGGCGACCTGAACCACTGCATCCGCCTCTTTGCCCATGGCTGGTTACCCAAGGGGCAGTTTCCGGAGCATCCTTATCTGCGCGGGGCTGTTTCCTTGCGCCCGGATCGCCAATGAAGGGCAAACGAAAGCCAAATGAAGGCCAAGGAAGACGTCGGAACCACACAAGATTGGCCAGAGGCAGGTAAAATTCTTGCCCATTGGACACACACAGCACGCACGGAACCATGACCAGACGGACCCTTGAAGGAACTAGCCGTAAACGCAAGCGAGTCAGCGGATTTCGTGTGCGCATGCGACGCCACACAGGCCGCCGCGTCATCCGCAGTCGACGCAAGCGAGGCCGTGCAAGGCTTGCGGTTTGAGGGGGTGTTTGCAGGTCGCCATGGTGCTTTCTCGGGACCATCGCCTCAGTGGAACCATGGTTTTTGACCATCTCTACAGGGCCAGGGCGCGTTTTCATGGCAACAACCTGGTGCTGAGGGTCGGTTCACCCAAACTTCACTATCTCAAACCTGGCCTCATGGGATCCCGTAACCGCGCCGCTGTACAGCACAATAGTGCCGCAGCGTGCCAAGGGGATTTACGGTTTGCCGTGGTGGTGAGCAAAAAGGTGAGCAAGCGAGCAGTGGTGAGAAACAGGCTGCGCCGCCTTCTCCATCAAGCTTTCATCAGGAATGTTCCCCATTTGCGGCCAGGCCACTGGCTCCTCCTCAGCCTTAAACCAGGCGCTGCCCAGCGCAGCGAGGATCAATTGCTGCAAGAGTGGAGTGATGTTCTGCAGCGATCCGGCCTGCGCTGTGGGCATGAACAACATCCACCTGCTGCCTTGATCCCTGCTGAACCCCATGTCCAAGTCTGACCAGTCCACAGAATCAAGGGTCCCTTCCCCAGCCACCGGGGTCGTGGCCCCGGAAGAGGTATTTTACGATGGTGGTCCCCATCCCATGGATCTGCTGTTTGGCCTCCTGGCTGCCCTCACCGTGGTGGGCATCCCCCTGGCTGTGGGAGCCATTGTGCGGGCCACCTGGCTACGTTTCCGCATCACGGATCGGACGATTGCTGTCAAGGGCGGCTTTCTGGGGCAGACCGCAACCACTGTCAGCTATGGCCAGATTCAAGAGGTGCGTTCGGTGTCCCGTGGCTTTGGTCTCTATGGCGACATGGTGTTGTTGCTCAAGGGGGGAGGCGCTCTGGAAATGCGGTCTCTGCCCGATTACCGCCGCTGGCGCGATCTGGTTGAAGAGCGCTGTCCAACACGCTCCAAGACCGCAAGCCAGCGTTCAGGTCAAGCTGGTTTCTCCCACTGAATGCTGAATCCAGTTGCTTCCATAGGGGGCACTGATCCCGCTGGATACCCACTCTCCACTGCTTCACTCCTGTGATTGGCTACATCTCCGACAATCTTCTGCTGCCCATCCTGGATTTTTTCTATGGATTGGTGCCCAATTACGGCTTGGCCATTGTCTTTTTAACTGTGGTGATCCGGCTGGCCCTCTTCCCCCTCAGCGCCGGATCCATCCGCAATGCCCGGCGGATGCGTATTGCCCAGCCCGTAATGAAACAACGGCAAGAGGAAATTCGGGCCAAGTACGCCAATGACACCAAGCGACAGCAGGAGGAGTTGGGCAAACTCATGAAGGAGTTTGGCAATCCCCTGGCGGGCTGCTTGCCTTTGCTGGTGCAAATGCCCATTCTTTTTGCCCTCTTCGCCACCCTGCGGGGATCCCCTTTTGCCGATGTGGCCTACACCATCCCCATCAAGGTGACGTCCTCGGAGGAGGTGATCCAGGAGGATGTGAAGACCTTCACCACTGCCAGTCACTCGATTTTCCTTTCCAAAACAGCTCATGTGCCAGTGATGGCCTGCCTGCCTGAGGGCAATCACCTGTCCATTGGGGAGACCGCCGCACTACACTTGCAAACCCGGGACGGAGAATCCCTGGCGAGGGTGCAGGAGCATACGGACCATGCGGTCCCCATCACCCCCACTTGGCAGGTGACCCGGGGTGCGGATGTGGTCCGCGTTGATGAATCTGGCCACATTACGGCAGTCGGTCTGGGCAATGCAACGGTGGAAGGCAAGGTCCCCGGCGTGGCCTCGAAAACCGGCTTTCTATTTATCAAGGCCTTGGGCCAGGTGGGCTTTTATGTGGATGGCCAGGTTAATTGGGATATTGCCATCCTTGTGGGGGGCTTTGGGGCCACCTTGTTTGTCTCTCAGGTCCTCTCCGGCTGGGGCATGCCCAAGAATCCCCAGCAGGACACCACCAACCGGGTACTGCCTTTCATGATGACTGGCATGTTCCTGTTCTTCCCCCTGCCAGCAGGGGTGCTGTTGTACATGGTGGTGGCCAATCTGCTCCAGGCGCTGCAAACCTTCCTGATGACCCGGGAAGCGCTACCGGAGAACCTTCAGGTTCTGTTGAAACAGCAGTTGGCCGCCCAGGAGGCCACCGCTTCCGCCTCCGGATCAGCCCTCACGGTGCCGGCAGAACCTGTCAGCAAGGAGGAGGGGTTTCGTGGTCTCCTGAAAGAGGAGCGCACTGCACAGACATTCTTGCCCCCACCGCCGCAGAAACCCGCAGCCAAGCCCAGTAAGCCTGGCCGGCGCAAGGGGCTGCGACAGAAGAAATCCAAGGCCTAAGGGAGAGGGTGAATGGTCCCCTGCCTTGATTCTCTGGAGGCTGTATTTCTGCTGGAGTTGGCCAAACTCCGTCACGGGACGTGCTGGCGTCTCCAAGGCTACCGCAATGGCCTGGACACCTGGATTCCACTCCAGTGAGACCGATGAGTGTCCAAGCAGGTCCTCTGAAGCAGTTGGATCTTTTGATCCGGGCCCGCACGCCAATCATCTGGGTTCCCACCCAAGAGGAAGAACGCCTGGAGAATCTGGTGCGCTCCGCTGCACGGCGACTCCAGGACCGTCTTGTGATGCGTTGGGATTTCATTGGTGGCTTGGACGCCCCCAGTGACCGTGTTGGCGCAGCAGACCGCAATCCCTTGGCCGCCCTCGACAGCCTCTCCACCATGGCCACGGGACGGAGCGCCATCCTGCTTCTTCTGGACTTCCATCGCTTCCTTGAGGACGTGGCGGTGAACCGGCGTCTGCGGAATCTGGCCAGGGAATTGCGTCGCCAACCCCATACAGTGGTCATTAGCGCTCCCGATCTCAGCCTTCCTCCGGAGTTGGAAACCGTGGTTTCCCTTCTGGAGTTGCCCCTCCCCAGTAGCGCCGAGATCCGTGCCCTTCTGGAGGGGATTGCCAACGCCACTGGCCAGCCCCTCCCCTTTGAAGTGGGCGAAACCTTGAGCCGTTGTTGCACTGGGCTTCCTGAAGAGCGGGTCCGCCAAGTGGCAGCCCGTGCCCTGGCCCAGCGGGGTGCCTTGGGCCTGGATGACCAGGCCGACATCCTGGAGGAAAAACGCCAAGCGGTGCGCCGCACAGAGCTTCTGGAATACTGCAGCACAGCCACCAACACCACTGATATCGGTGGGCATGACCAACTCAAGCGCTGGTTGGAGCAGCGGCGGCTGGCCTTTTCCCCAGCAGCACGGGCCTATGGCTTGCCTCATCCCAAGGGGGTTCTGCTCCTGGGCCCCCAGGGCACTGGAAAATCCCTGACAGCCCGTGCTGTGGCCCATAGTTGGGGGATGCCCTTGCTGCGGTTGGATGTGGGGCGCCTCTTTGCCGGCCTGGTGGGCGCCAGTGAAGCCCGCACCAGGGAGATGATTCGCACCACGGAGGCCATGGCCCCCTGCGTGTTGTGGATCGATGAAATGGATAAAGGCTTTGGGTCCGACAGTCGCAGTGACGGTGGCGCCAGCCAGCGGGTCTTGGCCACCATGCTCACGTGGATGGCAGAAAAAGAGAGCCCCGTCTTTGTGATGGCCACAGCCAATGGGATTGAAGCTCTGCCAGCGGAATTGCTGCGCAAGGGACGCTTTGACGAGATCTTCCTGCTGGATCTGCCAACGCTCCATGAGCGAAAAGAGATCTTGCGGCTCCACCTGACGCGCTTACGCCCCAGCCAGAATGACCTGGATCTGGATGTCTTGGCGGAGCGTTGCCAGGGCTTTTCCGGGGCGGAGCTGGAGCAGGTGCTTATTGAATCCATGCACTTGGCCTTTGGGGACGGGGAACGTCCCCTTGTGCAAGACGACCTTCTCCAGGCCGCTGCCCAGCTGGTGCCCCTCTCGCGAACTGCCGCGGAGCAATTGCAGGCGCTTCAACAATGGGCCTCCTCCGGCAAAGCGCGTCCCGCCTCCAGTGCCGCCTCCTGGGCGCTCGACGGCTGAGGTGGGTACAGCCCTGGACAAAGGGGGGGCTTGGGGCACACCTGCCTCAGCCAGTGCCCCTGAGCCAGGCGGTGCTGAGGCCAAACTGGACTGAATCGTCTTTTGGTCCATGGCCTCTTGCCGTGCTGCCCTGCTGATGGCCTTCGTGGTGTTGGTGTTCGGCCTCACCCTGTTCATTGTCTCGGCCCGCATCTGGCTGCCCACGGATATGGCAGCGCCAGCCCCAGTCCATTGAGCCTTCAGTCCATGGGATTTCTAGTCTCTACCCCATGCAGGCGGCTAGAGAGGTGTGGAACAATGGCGACACAATGGGCCTACGGCCATGGATAAGGCTCCCGATCACACCCCAGACCTGGATCCGGGCTTGCTGGCTGAAGCCCTGGAGCCTGAGGATCTTCTTGATGCCCCCCTTGATGATCCCCTGGATTCCGTTGCTGTTGACCGTCCGGATCCGGATGCTGAAATCCGTGCCGGCCTTGCCTATTTGCGTGGCGGCCGTGATGAGGTGATGCAGGGCTTGCGCATCTTTTGCGAGTACCGTGATCACCGGGCCATTCCCCTGCTACTGCCCCAACTGCACGCCCCCTGCCCCATCACGCGGATGAGTGCGACTTATGCCTTGGGCCGCAACCCCACGTCTGAAGCTGAATCCAGATTGTTGCAACTTCTGCAGGACAGCAATGGCTTTGTCCGCAAAGCCGTGGCCTGGAGCTTGGGCAACTATCCCGGAACAGCAGTCTTGCAGGCGTTGAGTCGGGCTCTTACCACAGACATTGCGGCGGTGCGCCTTTGGGCAGCCAGCTCCCTTGTGGATGTGGCCGCTGGTCATCCAGCGGATGCGGTACGGGCCAGCCAGGTGCTGAGGGAAGCCCTGCGCATTGACAACAATGCTGTGGTGCGCAGCAACTGTGCCTGGAGCTTAAGCCGTCTCCATGGCGCTTGTGGAGACAGTCCCACAGAGCAGCACCAACTGGTGCAAGCACTCATTCAAGCCATGCTGGGGGAGCCGGACCAAGGTGTGGCCGAGGATGCCCGCACAGCCCTTGAGCAACTGGATGATCCCGCCAGCATGGCCAAGGTCAAAACTCTCCTGGATGATGGTCTCCTGAGCTGAGGTCACCACAGCGTGGTCAGCGGAAGTGCCAGTGTCACGGCCTTTAGGCTGACCGCCACCGTCTGCTGGAGCGAGTCTTGCCAAAACTTCACGGAGTCTTACAAGTTCAAGCATGGTCCTCCTTGGCCCCTGAGATGCACCAATCCCAGGGCACAAGGCGGAGGCTGCCCTGCAGCTTGCAAGCCCATGTCAGTGAAAACCCAGGCTCCCAGGCCCAAGTCTCGGTTGAAAGACAAAATGCCGTGACGTGCCTGGAAACCCCAGCGTGTGGCAAATGGTTTCATGGCCTGTTGCCAAGGACCTTGAGACGCCACCCCATCAAGGCAGGAAAGCAGTTATTATTTGGCCAGAGATTTTAAGTTGGCCCATGGCCTTGCAGACCATCCGCTTCCGGATTCATCCGGATGGCCGTGTGGAAGAGCAGGTAAAAGGCCTCAAAGGCACCCGTTGCCAGAAGCTGACAGCGGACCTTGAGGCCAGGCTTGGCGCTGTTACCAGCAGCGCCCCCACTGAAGATCACTACGCCGCCGTGGGTTGCCAGCGCCAGCTTCAGACCGCTTCTCTTGGCCAGTTTTCCTGACTTTTGTTGCACACCATGTCTCACTTCAGCACGATCAAAACTGAGTTGCGCAACTTTGACAATCTCGCCGCTGCTCTGACGGAGATGGGTTACGAGCCTGAGGCTGGCCAGCAGCAACTGCGAGGCTATCGCGGGCAAATGGTGGAAGCCCAACTGGCCATCCGTCAGCCCAATGGCGCCGATATTGGCTTCCGTTGGAACGGCAGCAGCTATGAACTGGTGACGGACCTGCAACTTTGGAAGCAAAGCCTGCCAGTGGAGCGCTTTCTTGCACAGCTCACCCAGCGTTATGCCCTGCATACCATTCTCGCAGCCACCCAGCAGCAGGGCTTCCAGGTGTGTGAGCAAAAAAACACCGCTGATGGCTCCATTGAGCTGGTGGTGACCCGTTGGGATGGCTGACACCTCAGGCTGACTCTGAGGATTGGCGCCCATCTTGCTGAACATGGATCCATCCCTTGCTTTTACCATCCCCACTGATGGCTCCAGCCGCCCAACGGGTCTGGAGCCACTGCTGGGCGGGGTGCTGCGGGAGAAGGCGGTTTGGGTGGATGAATCCGTTTGCATTGGCTGCCGCTACTGTGCCAATGTATGCCCCAATACCTTTTTGATCGAGCCGGATTTCGGGCGCTCCCGTGCGGTTCGTCAAGATGGGGATTCCACCCAGCATCTCCAGGAAGCCATTGATACCTGCCCAGTGAGCTGCATTCACTGGGTGAACTACGAACAACTGGAACAACTGCGCCAATACCTGGCAGAGCAGCAGTTTCAAGCACTGGGGTTTGCCGCCCCCAGCAGGCGGAGACGCCCCAAGTGATCAGGGACCTATCATATTTGTCCCAACCCATGAAGGAAACACTGGGCAATCCCTTTCTGGCTCAGTCCTGGCTTTTGAAAAGCCTTGCTGTAAGAAGAGGAGTGGGAGTCTTCTGTGAAAGCGCTTTGAAGTTTTCCAGGCTTTCCCTAAAGAAAAGTCCTGCCGGGTCTATTTAAGGTGCCAGCATGAAGCCACCAGCGACCTCCCTCTCCAAGGCCGGACAGAAAGAAATTCTGGAAAATCCACCCTGTGGGTTGCCAGGGGCAGGGGCTGGAGTGTAAAAGGGACTACCGAGTAACCTGTATTTTTGGCCATGGCTCTCCAGCTTGGTGACACCGTTCCCGATTTTACCCAGGGTTCCCAACAGGGCGACATCAATTTTTATGACTTCGCTGGTGACAGTTGGGTGGTTCTGTTTTCCCATCCTGCGGACTACACCCCTGTCTGCACGACGGAGTTGGGGGAAGTGGCCAAGCTGCGGGCCGAGTGGGACAAGCGCAACGTCAAGACCATTGCCCTGAGTGTGGACTCCGCCACAAGCCACACGGGATGGATCGGCGACATCAACGAGACCCAGGGAACCACCGTTGATTACCCCATCCTTGCGGATGAGGACAGGAAGGTGAGTGGTCTCTACGGGATGATCCACCCCAATGCCTCCAACAGCCTGACGGTGCGCTCTGTCTTCATCATTGATCCCGACAAGAAGCTGCGCCTTCAGATTACCTACCCCGCCTCGACGGGCCGCAACTTTGACGAGATCCTCCGGGTGATCGACTCCATCCAGCTCACGGATCACCATTCCGTGGCCACGCCGGTTAATTGGAAGGATGGGGAAGACTGCGTGGTGCTGCCCGCCATCTCCACGGAGGACGCCAAGAAGAAGTTCAGCAAAGGCGTGACGGAGATCAAACCCTACCTGCGCATGACGCCACAGCCCAACAAGTAGGGGCGCCCGCCCATGGGCAGGGGGTCGCCAGGTGTCCCCTCGGCCTGCCCGTGGGTCGCCATCCTGGGAGGGTCTGGGGGAATCAACCTTGGTTGTTCGTCGTTTTTTCAACGGGCTTCCCTTCTGGGCCATTCAGCAAAAGGACGCCCTGTCCCGCTTGACGGTGCCCCAGTTCACGACCCTTTGTGGTGTTCTGGTGGTCATACTGGGCAGCCTCCTGCTCTGGCTCCCGTGGTCCCATGGCCAGCCTATCTCCTACTGGCAAGCCCTCTTTACAGCCACCTCCGCGGTCACCGTCACGGGATTGTCCATCATTGATCCCGGCCGCGACCTGACGGGCTTTGGTCAGTTGACCCTGATGGTGCTGATTCTTATCGGTGGCCTGGGCTTGATGGCCATTTCCATCTACCTGCAGGGCTTCGTCCAGCAGGGGGCCCGCCTCAGACGGCGGGTGGACAGTGGTGAGAAAATCCTGGATCAGTTTGGCGTGGGTGGCGTGGGCCGCACCTTTTGGCACATTGGCGGGGTGGCACTGGGCTTGATCGTTGCCGGCGCCCTGCTGCTGTTTCTGCTGGGTTTTGCCGCCAATGAGGCCTCTCTGCCGCGACGGGTCTGGTTTTGTCTGTTCCATGCAGCCAGCGCCTACAACAATGCCGGCTTCTCCCTCTGGAGCGACAGCCTGAAGGGCATTGCCAACAATCTCCCGGCCCAGTTGGTGGTGATGGGCTTGATCATCAGTGGTGGGCTGGGCTATCGGGTCCATGCAGAGCTCTGGGATCATAGGAATTGGTTCCCGTTGCGTTGGCGACGTCTGGACCTTCAAGCCAAGGTGGTTCTCCTTTCGTCCCTGTTGCTGATCCTGGTGGGATGGCTGGGCCTGCTGTTGTATGAAAGCCTCAACAGCGCCCATCTCTCGTTCCAGGATCTTTCCACCTCCGAGCGCTTCTGGGGCGCCCTGTTCCAATCGGTCTCGGCCCGTACTGCCGGGTTCCAAACCATTCCCCTTGGCCTGGACCATGTCTCGGGCGCAAGTCTGGTGCTGCTCATGCTGCTGATGTTCATTGGCGCCAGCCCAGGCGGCACGGGGGGGGGCTTGAAAACCTCCACCATGGCCATTCTCCTGGCGGCCACGGCCTCCACCCTACGGCGCCGTGAAGACGTGGTGCTGCTCTCCCGCACCATTGGGACCAGACTGGTGGTTCAGGCCACGGCGTTGGTGGTGAGTTCACTGCTGTTTATCAGCACCATGGTGCTGCTGATCACTGTTGGTTCCCATCAGGAGTTCACCTTCCTGGAAACCCTGTTCACCTGCATCTCCGCTTTTGCTACGGTGGGGTTTGATGTGGGTTTTCTGGAAAAACTCAATTTCTGGGGGCAGTTGGTGCTGATGGTGGGCATGTTCGTGGGGCGTCTGGGACTTCTCCTTTTATTCTCCGCCATTGTCCAGCCATTCCCCAAGACCACGCTTGTGCGCTATCCACGGGAACAACTCACTGTTTGAGCCTAATCCCAGCCCATGTCTTTATCAAGCTCCCCAAGCCGTGACAGCACCAGACCTTGGTGGAAGACCAGGGTGGGCCCCCAGCAAACCTTCGCCGTGGTTGGCTTGGGACGCTTTGGACTGGCGGTGTGCAAGGAGTTGATTGCATCCGAGAAGAGCGTCATTGCCATCGACAAGGACACTCATCTCGTGGAGATGCTGCTGCGGCGAGATGATGATTTCAAGAGCGCTGTCACCCTGAGCGTGGACTCCACGGTGGAAGAAGAACTGAAAGAGGCGGGCGCCCTGGATGTGGACACCCTTGTGGTGGCGCTGGGGGAGCCCTTGGAAGCGAGCCTCACCACCACCTACATCGCCAAACATGGCACATCATCCACAGTGAAGACGGTCTGCTCCCGAGCAAGTAATGTCCTCCATGAACGCATGCTGAAAGCCGTTGGCGCCGATAGGGTAACCTTCCCGTCCCGGGAACAGGGGAGGCAGTTGGGGGAGCAGCTTGTGCGCCCCAGCCTGCTGGATCGTCTACAGCTGGACAGCAAAAACAGCATTGAAGAAGTTCAGGTGCCCAAGGAGTTTGTTCAGAGGTCCCTACGGGACATCAATCTGCGTAAGGATTATGGGGTGAGTGTGTTGGCCGCTGGCAGCCAGGGGGATCTGCGGGTCAATCCACCCGCCTCCATGATTCTCAGTCCCAATGATGTGCTTGTGGTCATGGGCAGCCAGGAGGACATCAAGCGCATTCACCACGCCTCCGATCCCTGACAGGGGACAACTGGACTGCCTGCCACAACCTCAGAAGGGGAGACGCTTGCGGTCTTCTTTGCCAAGATCCGCCTCCATCTGCCGGAGGCGCCGGGTGATGGTGTCGTAATACTCCTTCAGGTAGGTTTCCAGGGTTGTGGTGTCGGCTGGATCCAGACCAAATGCCCGATAGCTCTCCTCCATGGGGGCGTCCAGGCAGGTGGCCCCACCACTCACCTCCGCAAAAGCCAGGCGATCATCCACATTGAGCCCGGCTTCAAAGGCGGAGACCACAGCGCGCAAGATCCTGATGGTAAAAGATGAGACACTGAGCACCCGCGCCTCCTTATTGGCGAGTCTTTCACAGAGTTGGATCACCTCAGCGCTGCTCCAGGCTTTGGGACCTACCGTGGGGGCGCTGAGCCCGATGGTATTGGGTCGCTCCAACGCAGCCACGGAAAAACGGGCCACATCCTGGCTGTTCATGTAGGCAATGCTGCTGCTGCCACTGACCCAGACGTTTCGGCAATCCAGAATGGGGATGGCAAACTGGCTGATGAGTCCCTGCATGAAGCCGGACACCTGAAGAATGGTGTATTGGACGTCGGAATGGCGTAGCAGGTCTTCCGTGCAGTATTTGATATCCATCAGGGGCACGGAGCGGTGCTCGCTTGCCTTGAGAATGGAATGAAACACCAGCCGCTGAACGCCAGCGGCTTCCATACGGCGCAACAGGTTCAGCTTGCCGTCCCAGTCCACGGCGTAGACGCTGTGCTCAGAATCCACCCGTGCTGTGGCGGCATCAATGACCGCTTCACAACCTTTAAGGGCGCGATCCAGGCTATCGCTCTGCAGCAGATCCCCCTGGACCAACTCCCCACCCCACCCCTGCAAAAAGCCTGCCTTGCGGGGAATCCGCACCAGGCAGCGCACCCCATGCCCCTGATCGATACACGTGCGGACCACTTGCCTTCCCAGGGTTCCGGTGGCGCCGACAATCAGGACCTTCATGGAGGCTGGGCAGAACAGTGGATTTGTGGAGCATCAAGCGTAAAGCCCATCACATGCCCCTGTGGCCTCTGTCCTGCCCTAATCCGCGAAGTTGTCCCCCTGGAACTTGAGCACAACCAATCCACCAAGCAATCCCACAGGGATGAGGAGCCAGAACAGGGCAGCCGTACCGAAAATTTCACCAGCCATGGCGTGGTCATGGAAATCAGCTATCCAGTTTGCCTGACCTTTCCGCACCATGGGGATACCGCTGCAACAGAGTGATGCCTCCGCCTGGGATCACTGTCTTGGCATGGCCCCCCACAGGGGCTGGGGCATTTCAGGGGATAGAGCACTGGGCTGGGGGGGCGGTGTTTCTGTAGGCTTCATGCACGCCCTCGGCCATGGCAGCCCAGGGCAAGCCGGTGATCCAGGCACACCCCGATCCACCCCTGTAGAGTGGCACGAGGGAGGTGCTGCGATTCGTCCCCTTGCGGTAAAATGAGCCAGAGTGGTGGGTTGCATGGACTCGGATGTGGCAATATGCTTTGGATGCCCCACCTGTGGAGCCTAAATCATGGGAAAAATGCGCATCCCGTCACTCCTGATGGCCGGGTGGATTAAACTGTTGTTGCCCACCGAGTCGTTTGCAAACCAGTTCCAAAACCGACGCGACAAGGCATGGGGGAAGAGCGAGGCGGCCAGGAAGTGCAGGGACGTATCCGTCCAGTACGCATACATCGATAACAATCAACAACTCATCTGCCGCGTGAGTGCGTTTTGCAAGGCCGGTGGCGCATGGACAGCCGTGTTCACCGATAAGTGGCAGGGCCGGGTATGGAAGCTATCCGACTTGGACTTCTGCGGCGACAGATGGGGAAATAATCGCGGATTCGTCGTGAATCCGCCTCGGCCTTGTTGGTAATGAGTCCTCCACAGCGTTGGTCACCTCAGTGCTGTTCAAGGCTTGGGGACCTGCCGTGGGGGCGCTGACACCGATGGTCTTGAGCCGCAGCACTGTTCCCGTTCCGTGCCCCCGCCGTTCCGTCCGGTGGTAAGGCCCAGGATGGGGCCCTGATGCCCGCCCGGGCAGCCGCGAGTTGCCCATTCCATAGTTGATGGAGCATCCCGACGGACCCCACTCTTCTGAACCCCATGGCTACCGCAGGTGAGACCACTGATGAGACCACTGATTGGGGACAGGTCAGTGTGTTGCACTGGCAAGGTCAGCTGTTACAGGTGCGTCAACTGGGCTGTGACGATGATCCGCCCCTGGTGCTGGTCCATGGTTTTGCCGCCGCGGCCGGCCATTGGCGTGCCAATGCTCCTGCATTTGCCGCGGCCGGCTGGCGGGTCTATGGCGTGGATCTGCTGGGGTTTGGCGCATCGGCTCAACCCTTCCTGGTGCAGGACAACCGCACATGGGCCCAGCAGGTGTTGCACCTCATTGAGCAGTGCATCCAGGAGCCCGTGGTGATTGTGGGCCATTCCCTGGGGGCCCTGGTGGGCCTGACCGCCGCGGTGGCGCGCCCTGAGTTGGTGAAGGCCCTGGTGCTGGCCCCGTTGCAGGATCCAGCCCTGTTGAAGCCCCAGCCTCGCCGCCGCCCTTGGCAGCAGTTCTTGATGCTTCTCCAGCGGTGGCTGGTGCCGTGGCGGCTGATCCTCTGGCTATTTTCCCGGACATGGCTGCTGGCTTGGGGGCTGAAGGCCGCCTATCAACAGCATCACCGCCTGGACCAGGCTATTCTGCGCCTCTTTGCCCGTCCCTGTCGCCGCCCTGGCGCCGCCAGAAGCTTGGCGGGCATGACCATGGGGATGGGCAGACGCCCCCCACAAGAAACAGCCCCTGAACTTTTAAGACGGGTCACTTGCCCTGTGCTGGTCCTCTGGGGGCAGGAGGATCGCTTGGCGCCTCGGGCCATGGCCAAAGCCGTGGTCCGGTTGCGCCCTGATCTGCAATTACAGGTTCTGGAAGATTGCGGCCACTGTCCCCATGACGAGGATCCAAAGCGTTTCAACGGGATTGTTTTGGCTTGGCTGGGGGAAACCTTGCCTCCATGACCCCCTAATCTCAACCATTGCATAGGCCCCTTGATGAAGCAGACCCTTTCCGTATTGGTGGAGGATGAGGCAGGCGTGTTGAGCCGCATTGCGGGGCTCTTTGCCCGCCGCGGATTCAATATCGAGAGCCTTGCCGTTGGCCATGCGGAACAACCCGGCATCTCGCGCCTCACCATGGTGGTGGCTGGTGATGACCAGGTCATTGAGCAGATGACCAGGCAACTCCTCAAACTGGTGAATGTGCTCATGGTTCAGAACCTGAGCCACATTCCCTCGGTGGAGCGCGAACTCATGCTTCTCAAGGTGGCGGCCAACCAGGACAACCGCTCCAAAATCCTTGAGCTTGTCAGCATCTTTCGCACCAAGGTGGTGGATGTGGCGGAGGATGCCCTCACCCTGGAAGTTGCCGGTGATCCCGGCAAGCTTCTGGCGCTGGAGCAGGTGTTGGCGCCATTTGGAATTTTACAAATCGTCCGCACTGGCAAAATAGCCTTGGAGCGGTCGTCCGGGATTAACACGGAATTCCTCAAAGTGAGCGCCCTGCAGAAACGGGTGCCCACTTGATGCCGTGCAAACCTTGCGGGCATCTACCCGCTTCACACTCGTTCCTTGGGGAACAAGGGGCGGATGCGGACAACCTGCTCCGCGCTGGGTCAAAAAACTGGGCCATCACCCATCTCCTCCTGGTGCTCCCTTAGGGATCCCTCTCTGCTGAGAGGATCATTCCTCGTATATGAGCCCTGACCCTACGGCTCCATCTGAGTGAGGGGCAATGCAGTGACTTCACTGGCGCTGATGGGGTGCTGAAGGATGTCGCCTGCGGCCGCGGTGATTCGAGATCAAGGGTATGACAGGGCCAAAATCCGCAAGATGCTGGCCCAGCAGGGCATCCTGCCCTGTCGCTGCCGCAAGACGTCACAAAATCGAGAATCTCCTTTTCCAGGCTGAAGGACTGGCGGCCCCTTGCAACCCGCTACGACCGCTGCGCCCACGTCTTCCGTTTTGCTATTCTCCTGGCCACCCCATTGCCCTCTTCTGGTGATGAGTCCTGACCCTAACCTCTCCTGACCTTATCCAGAATTGGGGTCGGGAAGGCATCCACTTCTCCTCGACTACCGCCTCAATCGTAGTGCAGATGCGCCCACGCAGGCGGTCCTCGATGGGAACCCTCTTTACAGGAAAGCAGGGATAGCTCTGTCTTCCTCTAAGCGCTCCCATGGCGCGATCTCCTTGGCGGTTCCAGCCGCCAGTGGGTGGTTTGAGTGACCCGGAGATTACGCCCCCTTCAATTTCTACCAGCTTCGGGATACAACCCAGGGGGAACCCTTGTCCACTCTCCGGCACAGGTCTTCGAGAAGCAGGCGATTGTCCCCTGCTGTCATGCCAGCATCCGTGACCTTACCTGGAAGCAGTGGGACAATGGGCTGCCAGAGCCCATCACTGATGACCAAGCGTTGGTCGTCCATGGCAAACCTTCTTTCTGAAGGTTCAAGCAGACATCCCACCAGCCTGGCAATCCACCATTGGCCACAGGCCCTAAATCATATTCTTGAATTCCAGAAGTGAATCGACAAAGTTTTTTGCGGCCTCAGCATTGCTGAACATGTACTTCTCATGGATCCCTGATCCGGACCTGAAGGTGACTTCTCCATACTCCATGACAGGGAACTGTCGGTTCTCCGAGTAACGCTTGTCCCTGCTCCCATCCTTATTGGATTTTTCCCAGGCCTCCCCCACTCTTTTGCTGTCTTGAGGGATGGTCTCCTGCTCAATGAAGCAGTTAGTTTTGTAATCCACCTCCAGTTCAGCCATATCCAGGATCCCCATGCTGGATGGAGAGTCATACATGACGAAAAATCCTGGATAGATGTAGATGTCTGCCCCATTGCGATTTAGGAAGACGAGGGGCGGCTCAGGGGATGTGATGCCAGGCAGGGCCTTGCGGTGGCACCGGGTAAGGCATCTGTCGAAACTGATGGATGTGGCGGATCTGGATCGCACCTGATCCACAGTGCTGGCAGAGGTAAGATCCCATGCGAACTGGCACTTGGACAATCTGTCAAAAGCGTTCCCATAGGCCCTGAAGGAAGCGCGACAATCATCGTCCATTGCGATGGAAAGACTGACTGACGAGTTCTCGATGGATTGGTGGATTTCTGCAAGCGCTTCTCGTCTTGCCTTGATGCCGGATTGAAGGCTCTTCCTGATAGGGGCCACAAAGAAGTAGAGCAGGCACACCTTGGCCAGCAGAGCCACCCGATTCAGGGAGACGAGTGACTGGTTGATGGAGGCAACATCCTTCCCCAGCTCTTCCCTCTGCCGGCTGGCATCGATGACGGCTTGTTGGAGACCGAGCAGCCCTTCACTGGTGACCTCAAGGGGATCCGCACTCATGAAGGAAGAGTCGGGGGCCTGCTGGACAGGATCCAGCGTTGGGGAGTCATGGCTTTGATCCCTTGGGCTGGCGGACCCTTGCCTGCGGTATGCACCGATCTTCTCCCTGCTGTAGATGCCTGTTCCTGGGAAACCCAGGTTTTGGTAGACACCATCCGAACTGAAGGTGAGGGATGCGCCTCTGACCCCCACGTTGGAGCTGATGCCCCTCTTGCTCATGTTGATGGAGACGCCAGGTATGATCTTGATTCTTCGGCGGAACGCCCACCCCATAGACCTGAAGGACCCAATTGCCGAAACTCTAGCCTGGCGGCAACCCCATGGCGCCGCCCCCATCTCAAGGTTCTGCTAGAGCGCCCCTGTCTTAAGGCGGCTGAGTCCGCTGGAGATGCACGCCAAGAGCTGCCCCCATCACGGCCTGGCCCTGATGGGGTTTCGGTTGCTGTCCCACTTGGCCGAATCCGGCACGAACAACCAATGGGCCAAAGGTAGCAAGAGGAAACCCCCTGAACCGAGACGCTTCAGGGCAAGACCTGATAACATCTGTTCTCAGGTCGTCGCGTTCCCCTTGCCAGCAACGATCCCATGCCAACAGAATGAACCAGGCCAGGAAGGAAACCATGCTTCACAGTCTTCTGCAGTCTCTGGACGCCACCAAGCCATTCCCCCGGGCTGAAGCCCATTGCGACATCCCTTGCAAGATCTATGATCCTTCCACAGCCTTGATCGCAGCCCTATCGGTTGTGCGCTTGATGGACATCATGAAGGAGAAGTCCGAAGGCGGCGGCATGACATCCCTGGCGACCCAAAACAGCGTTGCCCGGTGCATCATGCGCAAGGAGGAGGAAGCGGAGAAGGTAAAGCACGAGGTGCGGATCATCTGGGGTGACTATTTCAAGGCGCCCCAGTTTGAGGCGTTCCCGGAAGCCAACAATGTGGTTCACAAAATCATGTTGCTGGGTGGCGCCTGCAAGCAAGGCGTCAACCGCGCTGATGGGGAAGCACTGGTGGACGCGGTCAACCAGTTTGCCGAGATGTTCTGGGCAACCAAGGGCATCAAGATCACAAGGAAAACCTGTCCTTACCCACCCAGCCTTGAGGTGGTCTATCCGGTGCTTTGATCCGCCTGATTCAAGGCATTGGGACACTGCTGGGCTTCGGGGTTGTTCGTGTATCGGGGCTCAGCATGGTGCCGGCACTGGAGGATGGGGACTTCGTCCTTTTTTGCCGGCTCTTGCCGATTAACAATCCCTCCGCTGGAAGGATTGTCATTGTTCGCCACCAGCGCCTGGGAACCATCATTAAGCTCCTCGGCGAAGAAGTCAGGCCGGGACATTTCAGGCTCCATGGACTTTCTCCCCTATCCACGGACAGCAACCACATGGGAGATGTGGGACGGGAAGACATGATCGGCCGTGCCGTCCTACGAATCGGGCGCCACGGCGTATCCAGACTGGGGATGCGTCGCCCGCTCCACCAACCAACTTGTAACGGCTAGCTCCCATGGCCAACTCTCACGGACCTGGTCCGCCTGACTGAGGCCATCGGGATGGTCAGCGGTCAGGTCTGTGGCTTGTTGGTCTGGATGTAAAGAATGACAAGGAACAGGGCCGGCACCAGGACGAATAAAAGGCTGGTGATGAAACCCAGGGGGTTCGTTTCCATCCGAGAAGGGCAGAGCAAGGTGAGCCTACCATTACGGCCCATGGGCAGCGGACTGGCAACCATGGGCTTTGCAGTTTTTGACCTCCTCCCCGCCCTGAAGGACAGAGAGTCCCTGCTTCGCCGAGAGCTTGAGCACTCAACGTTCAGGGGGGGTGACGCTTCATGGCCGGCTGCTGCCTGAGACAGGCTGACGTAGGCTCCACACCTGTTTTGTTGTACCTCTCCGCCAGCCCGCCAGCCTGGCAGCGGGGGGTGCCGAGGGCGCTCACATGTCCAGGGCGGTGCAGCACACAAAAGCTGTCCTTCAGGACCGGCCTTGTGTCTCAGGGCAGAGCCGGTGGTCAAGCAAGCCCTCAGTCCTGCTCTCCGCTCTCAATTCCAGCCTCAGCGCCATCATCATCCTGACCTGGGCCCTTGTGATCATCTGGCTCACTATCCTTAGCACTCGGCACAGCGTTCATGGGCATGGCGTTCACGGCAGCAGCCAGGGCCTCATCACCGCCAGGCCAACCCATCTGGGGACGGGTCACCACCACCAGGGAATTCCGAATCACCGCTTGACAGGCGAGGCGCCAATTTGGAGGCCGTTTCTTGAGGAAGCGTTGCTCCGGCGCCGTCCGTGGGGTGAGACAGGTGTCCTCGTCCTGGCCAGCCACGGCCACAAAGCAGGTGCTGCACTGACCGCAGCCGCCACAATTGCCCAGCTTGCCTTTGAGGCCATAGAGTTCAATGCCGGCATCCAGGGCCACATCCCTCAGAATGACGCCAGCGGGGCAGTCAATATCCAGTTGTTCTCGCAAGAAGTGGATGGTGACCATGGTTGAGAGGGGGGGAAAGACGATTCTGGACAGAAGCCCCTGATGAGTGCGAGGTGAGACAGGTTGAGGCGTGTGTTACGGGCCAGGTTGCAGTTCACGACGGGGGCAGCCCAGGGCCACGGTCTTGCTCTTACATTGGTGCCCTGATCGGCCATCGGTCGCTCTCCCTTGAACCAGAGCCATCTGGTTCTCCACTTCTCGCAGATCACCCCTGGAACCAACAATGGGATTGCCCTGGTATCGGGTGCATACGGTTGTTATCAACGACCCGGGTCGGCTGTTAGCCGTCCACATCATGCACACCGCTCTTGTCGCCGGCTGGGCGGGCTCGATGGCCCTATACGAACTGGCCGTCTTTGATCCTTCTGATCCAGTCCTGAATCCCATGTGGCGTCAGGGCATGTTCGTTTTGCCCTTCATGTCCCGTCTTGGCGTCACGGGAAGCTGGAGTGGCTGGGATGTCACCGGTGCCACGGGCGTAGATCCGGGCTTTTGGAGTTTTGAAGGCGTGGCCACGGCCCACATCGTGTTTAGCGGCTTGATGTTCCTGGCCGCCATCTGGCATTGGACCTTCTGGGATCTGGAGATCTGGTACGACCCCAGAACCGGTGAACCAGCCCTTGACCTGCCCAAGATTTTTGGCATCCATCTGCTTCTGGCCGGACTGGGCTGCTTTTCCTTTGGCGCCTTCCACCTGACCGGTGTTTTTGGTCCGGGGATGTGGATCTCCGACCCCTACGGCCTCACCGGACATGTGGAGCCTGTGCAACCGGACTGGGGTCCTGGCGGGTTTAACCCCTTCAATCCCGGTGGGATCGTGGCCCACCATATTGCCGCCGGCATTGTTGGCATCATCGCCGGTGTTTTCCATATCACCAGCCGCCCCCCCCAACGCCTCTACCGGGCCCTACGCATGGGCAACATCGAGACGGTGTTGTCCAGCGCCATCGCCGCGGTGTTCTTTGCCGCCTTTGTTGTGGCCGGAACCATGTGGTACGGCAGCGCGGCCAACCCCATTGAGTTGTTTGGTCCCAGCCGCTACCAATGGGACCAGAACTACTTCCAGCAGGAGATCAACCGCAGGGTGGCGGTGGAAGAAGCCAATGGGGCAACACGGGAGGAGGCCTGGTCCACCATTCCTGAGCAGCTTGCCTTTTATGACTATGTGGGCAACAGCCCTGCCAAGGGCGGCCTCTTCCGCGTCGGTCCCATGGTCAATGGGGATGGCTTGGCCACAGGCTGGTTGGGCCATCCGGTCTTTACCGATGGGGAAGGCCGGGAGTTGTCTGTGCGGCGTCTGCCCAATTTCTTCGAGAACTTCCCGGTGGTTCTGGAAGACAGCGACGGGATGGTTCAGGCTGATATTCCCTTCCGCCGGGCTGAGGCGCGCTATTCCTTCGAGCAGACAGGTGTCACGGCCAATGTCTATGGCGGTGAACGCAACGGGGAAACTGTCACGGATCCTGCCGAGGTGAGGAAATTGGCGCGGGCCGCCCAACTGGGTGAGCCCTTTGCATTCGATCTGGAGCGCTATCACTCCGACGGCACCTTCCACAGTTCCACCCGGGCCTGGTTCACCTTTGGCCATGCCTGCTTTGCCCTGCTCTTCTTCTTTGGCCACATCTGGCACGGGGCACGCACCCTCTATCGGGATGTGTTCGCCGGCATTGATCCCGATCTGGGAGATCAGGTGGAATTTGGCCTGTTCCGCAAACTTGGTGACGAATCCACCCGCCGCCTTCCCGCAGAGGCGACTCCGTCCCAAACTGGAACACCCATTCGCTGAACCCTAGGAGCCCAACATGGAATCTCTCTCCTACATCCTCATTCTCTTCCTGGCCCTCTCCACACTGTTCTTTGCCATTGTCTTCCGGGATCCTCCCAAAATCGGCAAATAGATGGCCCCCTGCTGAAATCAGCAGCCTTGTTCAGGCCCCACCGTAACGGTTGGGGCTTTTTCTATTGGTTCCGACCCTTAAAATTGTTAAGAAAGCCCAGCCCCTGAATAAACTGAATGGCCAATGGCATTCCAGGATGATCAACCCTGATCACAAGCAGCAACGTGTGGCTGGAATGAAGCTGGTGCCGCCAACCGCTGTCAACTCTGCTTGGGGCATTGGCAGGAGATGGTGCGACTGGTGTCTATACTTTCCCCATGGCTTAAACAGCCCTGATGCAGTGTCCAGCCTGTCGGCATCCAGAAAGCCACGTACTTGAGTCACGTTCCGCTGACCTCGGCCGCAGTGTGCGTCGCCGCCGTGTGTGTCTTCGCTGTCATGAGCGTTTTACCACCTATGAGCGGGTCGAAGTCATTCCACTGACAGTGGTCAAGCGCGATGGTAGACGTGAGTCATTTAGTCGCAGCAAGGTTTTCCATGGCCTGAGCCAAGCCTGTGAAAAAACAACAGTCACGCCGGAGCAGGTCAATCTCATCGTTGAGGATGTGGAAAATCTCCTTCAGCAGCGTAATTACAGGGAAATTACCAGTAAGGACCTGGGGGAACTGGTGCTGGACAGGCTGGGCCAACTCAGTGATGTGGCCTACATTCGTTTTGCCTCGGTCTATGGTCAATTTGCCAGTGTGGAAGACTTTTCAGCCATCCTCCAACTTCTGAAGAAGCGGAGTGGGGAAGCGTTGCGGCTGCGCCCAAACCTCTCAACGCCAGAACCGTAAGTTGCTAAGGTAAATGCTGGTCATGGCGGTGCGGCAGTCGCCAGGGATCTTCACAGTTTTCGCCCTGCCCCCGGCAGGCTGCCGCCCAGTCAATGGTTTCCACACCCACTTCCAGTTCTGACGACCATCCACTGAACGTCACCCCATCCGCTGATCTTCCAACAAACACCCTGGATCCTGCCGAGGAAGACGCTGAGGAAGGCTCAAGGTCTGACGAGATTGATGCTGCTCCCTTTGACGAGCAGCCCCTTGACGAGCAGGAGGACGACAGCATCATTGTCGCCGCTGAAGAAAGGCCTCAATCCAGAGATGACAGCAGAGATCTGGACGATGTGGGCTTCACCATGGAAGAGTTCACAGCGCTGCTGAGCCAATACGACTACCACTTCAACCCTGGTGATATTGTGAGTGGCACTGTCTTTAATCTGGAACCCAAGGGGAGCCTGATTGATATTGGCGCCAAGACCGCGGCCTTCATGCCCCTCCAAGAAGCTTCCATCAACCGGGTGGAGGACCTGGCGGATGTGCTCCAGCCGGGGGATGTGCGGGAGTTCTTCATCCTCTCGGAAGAGAACGAAGATGGTCAACTGATGCTGTCCATCCGCCGGATTGAGTACCAGATGGCCTGGGAGCGGGTCCGGCAACTGCAAAAGGAAGACGCCACCATCTACAGTGAAGTTTTTGCCACCAACCGGGGAGGGGCCCTGGTGCGGGTGGAAGGGCTGCGGGGCTTTATCCCCGGCAGCCACATCAGCACCCGCAAGCCCAAGGAGGAGTTGGTGGAGGAGTTGCTCCCCCTCAAGTTCCTTGAGGTGGACGAGGAACGCAACCGCCTGGTGCTCAGCCACCGTCGCGCCCTGGTGGAGCGGAAGATGAATCGCCTGGAAGTGGGCGAAGTGGTGGTGGGCAATGTGCGTGGCATCAAGCCCTATGGCGCCTTTATTGATATCGGTGGCGTCAGCGGACTGTTGCACATCTCCGAGATCAGCCATGAGCACATTGAGACGTCCCACGCCGTCCTCAATGTGGGGGATCAACTGAAGGTCATGATCATTGATCTGGATGCTGAGCGGGGCCGTATTTCCCTATCCACCAAAGCGCTGGAACCGGAGCCGGGCGACATGCTGACAGATCCCCAGAAAGTGTTTGACCGGGCCGAGGAAATGGCTGCGCTCTACAAGCAGATGCTGGAAGAGCAAGTGGAAGGGGAACCCGTGGCCATGGGTACCGAGATGGTCTACGAAAGCTAGGCAAGTCCCCCCATGGCCTGGCTACAGATTGGTCCCCAGCGCTTTGGCCCGCTGCGGGCCATTCTTTTTGACAAAGACGGTACCCTTGCCAACAGCGAAGCCTTTCTCATGGCCATGGCCCAGGCCCGCCTGGCCACGGCGCTCGAGCAGGTTCCCATGGGTCTGCGTCCCCAACTTGTGGATCTCCTGCAGCGGGCCTACGGGCTATCGGCGGGACAGGGGGGGTCGGGCCTGGATCCCGGTGGGGCCACGGCTGTGGCCAGCGCGGGCCATAACCTCATCAGCACGGCCACCTGTCTGACCCAGGTGGGCCTGAGTTGGAGTGAGGCCTTGGCCAAAGCCCAGACCATCCATGCCCAACCCCTGGATGACCATCTTTCCAGAGCCCAACTCACCCCACCGTTGCCCGGTGTTCAACAACTGCTGCGTCGCGCCCAGGATCTGGGTCTGCCCTGCGGCATCATCAGCGGGGATTGCCGCCAGGGTATTGCAGGCTTTCTGCAGCATTGGAACCTGGACAATGCCATCACAGTTTTCCGTGGTGGGGACCAGCTGCCAGCCAAGCCAGCGGCCCAAGCTGCCCTTCATCTTTGTCGTGATCTTGGTGTTACCCCGCAGGACTGTCTCCTCTGTGGTGATTCGGCCCAGGATTTGGCCATGGCCCGTGCAGCAGGTGTTGGTGCGGTGGTGGGGTACACCGGTGGCTGGCGAACACACCCCCGGCTCCATGGCTTTGATGCCTTGTTGGCAGACTGGGGTGCTGTGACGCTGATGGCCAGCACTTAAAATTCCTCCGGCCCCATCCCGTCAGTTCATGGGATGGTGCGTCTCCTCCCTGAGCTCGGATCCCCATGGCCCGCTATGTGTTCACCTCGGAATCCGTCACTGAGGGACATCCCGATAAGATCTGCGACCAAGTGAGTGACGCTGTGCTTGATGCCCTGCTCAGCGCCGATCCCAACAGTCGTGTGGCCTGTGAGACGGTTGTGAACACGGGCCTTTGTCTGGTCACGGGTGAGATAAGGACCAAGGCCCACATTGATATCCCTGGCATTGTGCGGCGGGTGATTGCCGATATCGGCTATACCAGCGCCCGGTCCGGTGGTTTTGATGCCCACAGTTGCGCAGTTCTGGTGGCCTTGGATCAGCAGTCGCCGGATATTGCCCAGGGGGTCGATGAGGCAGTTGACCATGACGGGGATCCCCTGGACAGGGTAGGGGCCGGTGACCAGGGCATCATGTTTGGCTATGCCTGCAAAGAAACGCCGGAGTTGATGCCCCTGCCCATCAGCCTGGCCCATCGCTTGGCGTTGCAGCTGGCCCGTGTTCGCAAAACCGGCCTTCTAGACTATCTCTTGCCGGATGGCAAAACCCAGGTGAGCGTGGTCTATGAAGACGATCAGCCGGTGGCCATTGACACGATTCTCATCTCCGCCCAACACACCAGCGAGGTGGCCGGTCTCCGCGAGGCCAAAGCCATCCATGAGCATATCCGCGACGATCTCTGGACCCATGTTGTTGAGCCGGCCACCGCTGATCTCCCCCTCAAGCCTGAGCGGAACACCACCCAATTCCTGGTGAACCCCACTGGTCAGTTTGTGGTTGGCGGACCCCAGGGGGATGCCGGACTGACCGGCCGCAAGATCATTGTTGATACTTACGGAGGCTATGCCCGCCATGGGGGTGGTGCTTTCTCCGGGAAAGATCCCACCAAGGTGGATCGCTCAGCAGCCTATGCCGCCCGTTTTGTGGCCAAGTCCATCGTCGCAGCGGATCTGGCCAGACGGGTGGAGGTGCAACTCAGCTACGCCATTGGCCGTGCCCAACCCGTGTCGATCCTTGTAGACACCTTTGGCACCAGCGAACTGGGCAGTGGGAAGTTGACGGAGCTGGTTCAACAGCAGATTGATCTGCGGCCAGCGGCCATCATTCGGAACTTTGGCCTGTCCACCATCTGCGCTGAACGAGGCGGTCGTTTTTACCAGGACACCGCTGCCTATGGTCATTTTGGTCGCAGGGATCTCCAGGCCCCTTGGGAGGATGTGACGGCCATGGCCAACACGCTGCGACAGATGGCGCATTCCTCCTGAACACCCGCTGTCCCGGGATACAGGCCCTGTCGTCCTTCGTGGAGTCCGCGTCAGACTGTCCCTCAGGCGCCAGTGGGCCATGGAGCGACCCCATCTGAACGCTGCCGTGCTTAAGCTCTCAGTGGAGAAGGAATCTCTCCTCTTCACAGCGGGGAGGACATCAAATCCAGGGTTGTCATGGCAGGTGACGCCACACATCTTGTCCTGGGGGTGGATTTGGGGACCAGTGGTCTGCGGGTGGCCCTCATGGATTCCGGGGGAAACCTCCACCATCAAGTCAACTGTGCCTACCCCGGCCCCTTTGTGCGGCCCCAAACATGGCAACAGGGATTGATTCAGCTTTGCGGCGCCATCCCGTTGCCACTGCGGCGCCAAGTTGCTGGTCTGGCGGTGGCGGGCACCTCCGGTACCCTCCTGGCTATGGATTCCCAAGGCCATCCCTTAGGGGATGCTTTGCCCTACAACGCGCCCCAGCCCCAATGGATCAGCCAGTGTCAGCGGTTGGCGGAACCGGGCCATCCCGCCGCTTCGGCAAGCGGGACCATGGCCAGAGCCCTGGAACTCAAACAGCGCCACCCCCATGCCCATGGCCTCCGCCACCAGGGGGAGTGGCTGACGGGGTGGTTACTGGGGCAGTGGCACTGGGGAGATATGCACAACAGCCTCAAGCTGGGCTGGGATCCGGTGCAGGGTGGCTGGAGTGGCGCCATTGGCAGCCAACCATGGTCCGGATTGCTGCCCCGGGTGGTGCGCTCCGGCACTGTCCTGGGTCCCCTCCATTCCCCGGCGGCCCACCAACTGGGCCTGCCCATCACAGCGCAGGTGGTGGCCGGGACCACCGACAGCAATGCTGCCGTCCTGGCGGTGGATCCCCATCCTGGTGATGGGGTCACGGTCCTGGGAACCACCATGGCCCTGAAGCAGTTGTGTTCTGAACCGTTACAAGGCTCTGGCGTCTATAGCCACCCCATGGGCAGCCAGTGGCTGGTGGGTGGGGCGTCCAATAGTGGCGGTGGGGTATTGGGTCGATTCTTCGACAGCGCCACCATCGCTGCCCTGAGCCGTCAACTTGACCCTCGCCATCCCACGGGCCTCCATTACCTGCCCCTCCCTGCCCCCGGTGAGCGGTTCCCGGTGGATGATCCTCAACTGATGCCCTGCCTCGAGCCACGCCCCGTGAGTGACGCCTTGTTTCTGCAAGGGTTATTGGAGGGGATCGCCGCCATTGAGGCGCGAGGTTGGGCACGGTTGCAAGCCTTGGGCGCCCCGGCTGTGGAGCGGGTCCTGACGGTGGGTGGAGGGGCCCGGAATCCCGCATGGCGGCAACTGCGCCAACAGGCCTTGGGTTGCCCCGTCCTCAACCGGCCCCATGCATCCACTGCCTCCGGCGCCGCCCAGTTGGCCCGTCGGGGACTTTATGGCCCTGAACTCTCCTGATGATCCCCTGAATTTGAGGTGTGATGACCCCAGCCCGCCACCCGCCACCCGCCACCCGCCACCCGCCACCCGCCACCCGCCAGGCCTGGGGAAGCCGATGTCCCGACAACGGTTGACCCACGGGCAAGGAACCCCTGGTGACGTCAATGGTTGGAGCCTCCAGTGACGGTGATTATCATCACCACAGTGTTGATTCCCCTGGTTACCGTTGGTGTACCGGCTTCAATCCCTGAGGGGTGACATCAGGGATACGGAAACCAGGCTGAGCTAGCAGACGGATATGGTGAAACTGGACCTCAAGGCGGATAACCGGATATTGGGCGACAAGCTGGATCAGGTGCTGGAAAACCTCGTGGCGGCCAAGCCTTGACAAGCAAGCAGAAATCAGCCCTTGGGTCGTCAGACTGGGGGAAAATCTCCCCTGTGTTGCCGGAGGGCACCCCATGAAGCGTCTGCAAGCCATTGTGTCCATCAGCCTGTTTCTGATCCTGACAAGCTATGTGGGCTTCAGTGGTCTAAGACTCCTGGGTTTGCTCTGGGCCCGGTGGCAGTCCTGATCTGGTGCAGGATGGGATGACCACCTATCCAGCGTTATGGCTGCTGATCCCCTCACCCCTGCTGTCAGCGAACGCATCTGCCGCCACATGAATGCCGACCACAGCAGTGCAGTTGCCGCCTATGCGCGCCACTACGGCGGTTGCCCCCAGGTCTCCACAGCGCGACTGGCAGCCGTGACCACGGAATGGATGGATCTGGAGGTGGATGGGCAACCCCTGAGGATTGCCTTTGATCACCCATTGCAAGACAGCGAGGACGCCCATCGCACATTGGTGGCCATGCTCCGTGCCATTCCCCAATGATCCCCCGGGTTGGGACCTCCCAATGGCGGCTGGGATCGCTAAGGAGGTCACGCCAGAGTTTATAGGTTGGGACAGGCTGGAAAACTTCAAGGCGCTTTCACAGAAGACTCTCACTCCTCATCTTACAGCAAGGCTTTTGAAAAGCCAGGACTGACCCGGAAAGGGGGTTGCCAGTGTTTGCATTGAGGACTCCAGACCCATAATCAATCAGCGCAGAACCCGGAATAGGGACAGGGTAAGGCCATAGAGGGCTTTCAGCCGGCTGGCGGTCTCCTGGTGGCTGAAGGCTGTGGGTTTGCCCAACACGTTCTCCTTAAGGAGCGATGTCAACTCTGACAATACCAATGTCCTGCCCGTATGGGGTCCACTTTGGGCGATGGGAAAGCCCAGGGAAGCCAACGTCGCGTGCGCACGAAAGCATTCTGGTCGTAGCGATTACATGAAGAGCAGCATGGCTCTGTATCAATTGACCTCCTCCTTCTGCTTTCAGCATTGATCGGGGCCACCGACACTGGCGCCATGGTCTTTGCAGGTGGTTTGAAAGGCTCTACACCCAGAGGGACGGGAAGAGAAAGGCGCCTCCACCGGCTCCACCGCCAAGTGGCTATTGGCCTCAATGGTGCTGAGCACTTGACGGGCCCGCAGCACCACGGAGCTCGGCATTCCCGCCAGGCGTGCAGCTTCAATGCCATAGCTGCGGTCTGCGCCACCTGGGCGCACCTGGTGAAGAAACACCAGTTGGTCGTTCTTTTCCACCACAATCACCTGGTGATTCACCACGTTGCTCAGGTGACGGGCCAAGTGGTTGAGTTCGTGGTAGTGGGTGGCAAAGATGGTGCGGGACCCCAGGTGGGTGGCCAGGTCTTCCGCCACGGCCCAGGCAATGGCCAGTCCATCAAAGGTGGCGGTGCCACGGCCAATCTCATCCAGCAACACCAGGGAACGATCCGTGGCGTGGTGGAGGATATTGGCGGTTTCACTCATCTCCACCATGAAGGTGGATTGCCCTGCCGCCAGATCGTCCACAGCGCCAACCCGGGAAAAGATCCGGTCACAGAGGCCCAGGCGTGCTGCAGTGGCCGGCACATAACTGCCCATCTGGGCCAGGATCTGCAGCAGTCCCGTCTGCCGCAGATAGCAGCTTTTGCCGCTGGCATTGGGACCTGTGAGAATGATCAGATCGGCGCCCTGAGGTTGGGCGAGGGCAAGGTCATTGGCCACAAAGGTCCCCTGCACCAGGTTTTGCTCCACCACCGGGTGCCGGCCTGCGGTGATGGCGATGGTGCGGCTGTCATCCATCTGGGGACGGCAGTAGTTGTGGGTGGCTGCCAACTCCGCCAGACCCACCAGGGCATCCAGGGCTGCCACGGCTGCGGCCCGGTGGCGGATGGGACCGGCCTGCTCCCCCACCTGGTGGCGCAGACCGCAAAAGAGATCATACTCCTGCTGGGCTGTACGGGAGCGCAAGGACAGGATGCGTCCCTCCCGCTCTTTCAATTCCGGTGTGACAAAGCGTTCCTCATTGGCCAAGGTCTGGCGGCGGATGTAGCGCTCCGGAGCTTGGTGGGCCCGGCTCTTGCTGATGCTGATGAAATAGCCGAAGCTGCGGTGCAGGTTCAGGCGCAGGCTGCTGATACCGGTGGCCTGTCGTTCCCGCTGCTCCAACTGGTTCAGCCAGGCTTGATCTTCACCCAGCCGTTGGCGCATCTCGTCCAGACGATCATCCACCCCGTCCTGGATCAGCCCCCCCTCCAACAGGGACAGAGGTGGACTACTGACCAGTGTCCGTCGCGTGGTCTCCATGAGTGCCCCCAAGGCGGGATCCCGGTGGCGCAAGGGTTGGAAATAGGGACCAGGGGCATCACGGAGCAGGCCCGCCAACTGCCCCAGCCGCTCCAGGCCATCCGCCAGGGCCATCAGATCCCGGGCCCCCGCTGTGCCACTGGCTGAACGCCCCGCCAGGCGCTCCAGATCCCCCATGGGACGCAGCACCCGGCGCAGGGCTTGCCGCAATTCGGGTGTTGCCATCAGCGTGGCAATGGTCTCCTGCCGTGCGGCAATGGCTTGGAGATCCACCAGGGGCCGTTGCAACCAGCGGCGCAGACAGCGTCCCCCCATGGCTGTGAGGGTGTGGTCAATGGCCCAGAGCAGGGATCCCTGCCACTGGCCATCCCGCTGGGTTTCCGTGAGTTCCAGATGGCGATGGGTTTGCTGATCGATCTGCAGGTGCTGCTCCAGGGAATAGGTTCTGGGCATGGCCAGGGGAACAGTCATGCCCCGCTGGGTATCTTGCAGATAGTGCAGCAGTCCGCCGCAGGCACCGAGAGCCAAGGGGAGCACATGGAGTCCCAGTCCGGAAACTCCCGTCAGTTGGAAGCGCTCCTGCAACACGGTCTCCGCCGCCATGCGCTGGAAGGCCCGGCGGGGGACTGTGCCCACCGCCAGCCCCTTGGGGCACCAGGGCGGTGGCGCCATGGCTGCCCTGTCCTCACCGGGGTCGCCCCCCTGGGGAAGCAGCAGTTCCGCCACCCGTAGGCGGAGCAGCTCCTGGTTCAACTGGCTACTGTTGCGCACCTGGGTGGCCTGGAATTCCCCTGTGGACACGTCCGCCACAGCAAGCCCCCAGGCGGGCCCATGGCCGTTTTCACCGGCAAGCGCTGCGGCCAGCCAATTGTTGTGCCGGGCGCTCAGCATCCCCTCCTCCAGCACTGTCCCAGGGGTGAGCACCCGGGTGATGTCCCGTCGCAGGAGGCCCCCATGGCTGGGGGTGGTCTCCAACTGATCACAGATGGCCACACTGCACCCATGGCGCAGCAACTGGGTGGTATAGCGCTCAAGGGCATGATGGGGAATGCCGGCCATGGGCACCCGACCAATGGCGCGCCCCCCTTCCTTGCCCGTCAGGGTCAGCTCCAGCACAGTGGAGGCGGTGATGGCATCCTCAAAGAAGCACTCGTAGAAGTCCCCCAGGCGATACAGGAGCAGGCGCTGGGGATGTTGACGCTTAAGGTCCACGTAGTGGCGGAGCATGGGCGTCAGGGCCGGGAAGGGCACCTGGCTGTGGTGACGCCAGCGGGGACCTGAGTTCAACACCTCTTCGCCGGAGTTCTGCTGGTTCTGCTGCCCAGCCATGGGGTCCTGACGGCGCGCCGGCGCCGCTGGTTTGGTGCTGGCCACGGTAGTGATGGGGCCTGGATTCGCTGGGACGGCTTCCAGGCCAATGAAGGCCAACTGCTGATTGTGATGGGGCTCTGCTTCACCACCCATCTTCTCCAACTCCCACAAGCTGTTGCGGATCGTAGGCAGAAAACCGCAAGTGCATGGTTTTCATGGAAGACTGATTTACGGAGTCTCCTATCCCTACTGCGTACCCATGCAGATTCTCAATGTGTTCACTGTGTTCCTCCTGGTGGTGATGAGCTTTGCCATGGTGGTGGCCGTGCCTGTGCTTTATGCCAGCGGTGAAGATAGCGGTCGCTCCAATCGGTTGATTCTTTTGGGCAGTGCGGTCTGGATTGGCCTGGTGCTGCTCAATTGGGGCATGAGTGTTTTTGTGGCCTGAGGATCCAGGCTCCACCATCTAGGCTGCATTGGCCAGGAGCACCCCCGCAAGTGACCACGTTTGAAGGGAGCTTTTCTGCTCCGGAGCTGGATCGTGTCCGCATTGGTCTGGTGGTGGCTCGTTTCAATGATCTCATCACCACCCGTCTGCTTTCCGGCTGCCTCGACTGCCTGACCCGCCACGGCATTGACACCGGTGAGACCAGTTCCCAATTGGATACGGTGTGGGTGCCAGGGAGTTTTGAAATCCCTGTGGTGGCTCAACGCCTGGCCCGCAGTGGCCGCTATCAGGTGATCATTGCCTTGGGGGCCGTGGTCCGTGGCGACACGCCCCACTTTGATGTGGTCATTGCCGAGGTGTCCAAGGGGGTGGCCAGTGTTGCCCGCGACAGTGGCATCCCGGTGATCTTTGGGGTTCTCACCACCGATACCCTGCAGCAGGCCCTGGAGCGGGCTGGCATCAAAAGCAATCTGGGCTGGACCTACGGCCTTGAGGCCCTGGAGATGGCCAGCCTCATGGGGGTGCTTCCTTCCTCCCCCTCCCCCATCGTTCCCTGACCCATTGACAGATAGGCCCTCCGTGGTTCATGATGGATCCCCAGGCACGGCGTTGTCCAGCCGGCTGCGGATGTAGCTCAGTGGTAGAGCATCTCCTTGCCAAGGAGAGGGTCGAGAGTTCGAGTCTCTTCATCCGCTTGATTCCAGTTGACTCCAGGAGGCTCAGAAGCCCGTCCGGAACAGCATGAGATGCTGCTTCTCTTCCTCATGGAAACCCAGCCGCCGATAGAAGCCCACCCCATGGGTGGTCATGGCATAGACCCGCTCAGCACAGCGCACTGGCGGCGCCGCCAGCAGGCGGCTCACCATAGCCCGGCCCGCGCCACGACCTTGCCAATCTTGACGGACCACCACATCCCAGAGCACAGCCCGGTAGATTCCGTCACTGGTGGCGCGCCCCACAGCCACCAAATCTTCCCCATCCCAGGTGCTCACGATCACGTCTGAGCCCCGCAGACTGCGCAGCAAACCGGCAGGGCGCCGTTCCCGTCCCCAGAAGCTGTTGTCCCTGAACAGCGCCTGCAACTGACCCACCGGCAGAGGGTGCCCCTCCAGGACCCCTTGCAGGGGTGTCCGCAGCAGGGCAGGTAGCCAGAAGAGCCAGCGGCCATGGGAGAAGCTGCGCAGTGTGCTGGGGTCTTTGTTCATGGCGATCACCTGGCCCAGGCAGGGGGAGGGAGGTCTGGAAACCACGGGTTGGCGACCCAGCTTGCATCAGAGCTTAGCCTTGCCTGGGACAGATTGCCCCTCCAGGGACGGGGTGATGGTAGGATGTTGGCACCAATGAAGGCGGCCTGTTGACAGCTCAGTCCACTGTCAAGGAGCCTTTGCCGCTGGAGATGCGTGATGCTCAAGCTGCTTCTGGGTGACCCTAACGCCCGCAAGCTGAAACGATACCAGCCCTTTGTGGCCCAGATCAACGGCCTTGAGGAGGAGATCGCAGCCCTCTCCGACCAGGAGTTGCAGGGGCGAACCCAGACATTCCGAGAGAGGTTTGCAGGCCTTCGGAAGCCGGAGCAGCGCCTTGAGCTGATGGATGAACTGCTGTCGGAAGCCTTCGCTGTGGTGCGGGAGGCGGGCAAGCGTGTGCTGGACATGCGTCACTTTGATGTGCAGCTCATTGGCGGCATGGTGCTCCATGACGGCCAAATTGCCGAGATGAAAACAGGGGAGGGGAAAACCCTGGTGGCCACCCTGCCCGCCTATCTCAATGCCTTGACGGGGCAGGGTGTGCATATTGTCACCGTCAATGACTACCTGGCCCGCCGCGATACGGAGTGGGTGGGCCAGATTCATCGTTTTTTGGGCCTGAGCGTCGGCTTGATCCAGCAGGAGATGAGCCCTGGGGAGCGTCAGCGCAACTATGCCTGCGATATCACCTACGTCACCAACAGCGAGTTGGGCTTTGACTATCTACGGGACAATATGGCCACGGATCTCAAGGATCTGGTGCAGCGGGACTTTCATTATTGCATTATTGATGAGGTGGATTCCATCTTGGTGGATGAGGCCCGCACCCCTCTGATTATCTCCGGCCAGGTGGAGCGTCCCCAGGAAAAATACAAAGAAGCCGCTGCCATTGCCACCCAGTTGCTACGGGCTGAAGGGATGACAAAGGACGGGGTGGAACCTGAGGGGGACTATGAGGTGGACGAGAAACAGCGTAATGTGATGCTGACGGATCAAGGTTTTGAGAAGGTGGAGACACTGTTACAGGTTAAGGATCTGTTCAATCCCAAGGATCCCTGGGCACATTATATTAACAACGCCCTCAAAGCCAAAGAATTATTTACCAAAGACGTAAATTACATTGTCCGTGAGGGTCAAGCAGTGATTGTGGATGAGTTCACCGGGCGCGTGATGCCAACACGACGGTGGAGTGATGGCCAGCATCAAGCCATTGAAGCCAAGGAAGATCTGGAGATCCAGGCAGAAACCCAGACCATGGCCACCATCACCTATCAAAACCTGTTCCTTCTCTATCCCCGCCTTGCCGGCATGACCGGCACCGCCAAAACAGAGGAAACCGAGCTGGAGAAAACCTATAACCTTGAAGTTGCAGTTGTTCCCACCAATCGCCGCTTGATTCGCAACGATTTACCAGATCAGGTGTTTAAGACAGAAGCGGCCAAGTGGCGTGCCGTTGCCGATGAGATTGCCAAGGAACACGAGATGGGGCGACCAGTCCTGGTGGGCACCACCAGTGTGGAGAAGTCCGAGTTGATCAGCGGTTTGCTGAAGGAGCGCAGCATTCCCCACAACCTCTTGAATGCCAAGCCGGAAAATGTGGAACGAGAAGCAGAGATTATCGCCCAGGCGGGCCGCGCCGGGGCTGTAACCATCTCCACCAACATGGCGGGCCGCGGCACGGACATTATTCTTGGCGGCAACACGGACTATATGGCCCGTCTGCGCATCCGTGAGGAATTGCTCCCCCAGTTGGTGAACCCGGAGGATCCCCAGCTCACACGGGGTGACGGGCTGGACAAGCAGCAGTTGCCCCCCCTGCAAGTAGAAGCCCGACGACGTAAGCGGCAAGAGGAGCAGTCCCGCCGCCTGGCCAAACTGTTTCCTTGCCCCATCAGCTCAGGGACAGGGCAGCAGTTGGCCCAACTGAAGGTTGAGTTGGTGGAGGCTTGGGGAGAGAAGCAGTTGAGCCTCATCACTTTGGATGAGCGCCTCAATGTGGCGGCAGAGAAGGCCCCCATTCAGGATGATTTAATCAAGAAACTACGGGAACTGATGCAGGAGATTCGTGGGGAATATGATAAGGTAACCAATCGTGAGCAGGAGGAGGTGACTGATCGCGGGGGGCTCCATGTGATCGGGACGGAACGTCATGAGTCTCGGCGGGTGGATAACCAACTGCGGGGCCGCTCCGGGCGCCAGGGAGATCCAGGGAGCAGCCGGTTCTTCCTGTCTTTGGAGGATAGCCTGTTGCGCATCTTTGGTGGTGAGCGGGTGGCCAAGGTGATGGACGCCTTCCGCGTTGATGAGGACATGCCCATTGAATCCGGTCTGCTCACCCGCTCCCTGGAATCTGCCCAAAAGAAAGTGGAAACCTATTACTTTGATATCCGCAAACAAGTCTTTGATTACGACCAAGTCATGAATAACCAGCGGCGCGCCATTTATGCGGAGCGGCGCCGGGTGTTGAAGGGAGACCAACTGAAACAACAGGTTCTGAGTTATGGAGAGCGCACCATGGAAGACATTGTTGATGCCTATGTGGACCCTGAGCTCCCCCCGGAGGAATGGCCACTGGATCTGCTGGTGGGCAAAGTGAAAGAGTTTGTTCACCTGCTCAGTGATCTACAACCCCAGGACCTCCGTGACCTCAAGGTTGAAGAGCTCAAGGCTTTTCTCTGCGAGCAACTACGCAGTGCCTACGACATCAAGGAGTTCCAAGTCAATGAAATCCAGTCTAATCTGATGCGTCAGGCTGAGCGCTTCTTTATTCTGCAGCAGATTGACACTCTTTGGCGTGAACATTTGCAGAGTATGGATGCTCTACGGGAATCGGTGAATTTACGGGGATATGGCCAGAAAGATCCCCTCATGGAGTACAAAAATGAAGGATATACCATGTTTTTGGACATGATGACCCAAATGCGCCGTAATGTCATCTACTCCATGTTCATGTTTGAACCGCGGCCACCGGCAGTGTCTACCCCCTCCCGTGGAGATGTGATCGTCTGAGATGCAGTATCGTCCGCCGTGGGTTGGGGGCAGGAATCACCATCCTGGCCATGGTCCTGGCCACTGAAGAATTCGATGATCTCCCGGTCCTGCAGATTTTGGGCCTGCCCTCCACAGCGGGGGCGCAGTGGCCTTCCAGCCGCCACATCCCGCAGGCACTCCTGCAGGGCAACCACTTCCCCTTCCAGGGCGTCAATGCGGTCCATGAGGTTGCGGATGACCCGGGCTTCCGCATCCGGCAGTTGGGAATGGGCCAAGGGATCCACCCGCACCCCGGAGCGGTGAATCACCCGGCCCGGCACACCCACCACCGTGCAGTGGTGAGGCACGTCTTTCACCACAACCGAGCCAGCCCCCACACGGGTGTTGGCCCCAATGGTAATGGCCCCCAGCACCTTGGCGCCAGCGCCCACAACCACATTGCGATCCAGGGTGGGGTGGCGCTTGCCGGTCTCCTTGCCGGTCCCCCCCAGGGTCACCCCCTGGTAGAGGGTGCAACCCTCGCCAATTTCCGTGGTCTCGCCAACCACCACCCCCATGCCGTGATCAATGAACACCCCTGCAGCAATGCGGGCCCCAGGGTGAATCTCCACCCCTGTGAGAAAACGTCCCACATGGGAAATCAGACGGGGCAGCAGCGGCAGTCCCAGGCGCCAGAGCTTATGGCTGAAGCGATGAAGCACCAGAGCATGGAAGCCTGGGTAGCAGAGCAGGGACTCCAGCCAGTCCCGGGCTGCCGGGTCCCGCTCCCGAATCATCCGGAAATCAGCCAAAAGCGTGCGCATGGCGGCCATGGGTGGACTCAGCATCCATCCTGACAGCCTGTATCCCACCTGTGCAGAATGGCTGGTCCCATCAGGCAGCGTGACAGCTAAGGCTCATCTCCTTGCTCAGTACCTCTACTGTTTCCGGGCGCAGGTAGTGGCCCACACAGTGGAGAGTCGGGACCCGCAGCATCTGGGAACGGTATTGACGAATGGTAGCCTCCACCACAGGATGGCTGGGCTGGTCACACAGGACCGTGCTTGAGGCCCTGCAAAGACTCAGCAGTTGTTTTCTTCCGGTATGGGGGTTGTCCGTGTCCACCACAGCGGTCATCACCAGTAACTCTTGCCCGCGCTGGGCCTGGAGAATGAGTTCTGCTGCGCGGAGGATCCCGGAACTGATGCTCACCAGGCCCACGCAGCTATCCGTGCGCAGTTGTGCAACCACATTGAGCTCATGGGCAAAGGAGTTGAGATCCAGGGCCAGGCAACGCATTTGATGGACCCTGGTCACCTCCTCGGCTGATTTCAGGAAATAGCGGCTGGTCACCACCGTGGCCTTCTTGCCGTCCTGGGCAAGGGTGGCCAGGCGTTGGCCTAGACATTCCAGAGAAACCACGGTCACCGGAACCGGCAGCGTCATCAATTCCCTGGCCATGAGCCGTGCAGCCCCAAGGTCCTCCTGGGGCGTACTGACCAGCACCTGGGCGCCACAACTGATGCGCCAGTTGATTTCCGTGGTGAGCTGGTGAAGGGCCTCTTGCAGGGTGAGGCCGCTACGGAGCAGGGTATTGATGCAGCGTCCCACCTCCTGGGCATGGCCTTGGCCAGGGGCTGACTCGGCAACACTGGCCTGGTCGGCTGTATTCTTCAGGTTGATGGGGATTTGGCCCCGCACATACACCCCTGAGCCGGCCACCGCCTGGACGATGCCATGGGCTTCCAGTTGCCGATAGACCTTGCTGACCGTGTTGCGGTGCAGGTTGGTTTGCATGGCCAACTGCCGTGTACTGGGTAAGCGATGTCCAGGCAGGTAAAACCGGGATGCAATGGCAAAAGACAGTTGGCTGTACAACTGCAAAGACGCTGATACAGAGCTACAGGGCTGGACCTGGAAGCGCACGTAGACAGTTGGCAACTGTCACAAGCCTACGGCATTGTGCGATCACGGGCCACAACGGCTGGATTGGAGTTCAAGGGGCGACGGGTACGGGACCGGAGGTGCTGGTGCTCCCCATTGGAAGGCGCCGCCGCACTACTCTTCACATTTGGATTGCTGCTGGACGGGGCTGGCTTGGTCTTCACAAGCGGTGTGCGGCGCGGCGTCAGGAACATGATCATGTTACGGCCCTCCCGCTTGGGCATCTGCTGAATCTCCGCCTGCTCCTCCAGATCCCTGGCCAACCGCAGAAGAAGCTTTTCCGCCAAGCTGACGTGCTGGATCTCTCGGCCACGGAAGATGACGGTGCATTTCACCTTATCCCCAGCCTTGAGGAACCGGCTGGCCTGCTTGGTGCGCACATCATAGTCGTGCTGGTCAATTTTGTAGCGCATTTTCACCTCCTTCACCTCGGTCTGGTGGGATTTTTTCTTGGCTTCCTTCGCCTTCTTCTCCTGTTCAAACTTGAATTTTCCATAGTCCATCACCCGACAGACGGGAGGATTGGCCTTCTCGCTCACCAGCACCAGATCCAGCTCCCGGTCCTGGGCCACCTGTAAAGCCTTATCCCGGTCAATAATGCCCAGTTGGGTTCCGTCCGCATCAACAACCCGCAGCGTGGGATAGGTGATTCGCTCGTTGATGTTGGGAAGCTCCCGGACCGGGAGGCGGCGATCAAAGCGGGGACGAGGGGCCAAATTCGCGGAGGTGGGTGAAATGAGGGCTGTAGGGAAGCCCTGAATCGGATTTTATCCTAAGCCGGGATGGGTGGACTGTCAGTGGGTTTTCTCACCAAATCGACAATGTTTTGTCGCAGATCCGTGGGGAGGGTTGCCCAGCCTTGCCCCTGGGCGCTGGTGAGCCAGTGGGCCTGATGTTGCCCACGAAACCAGGTGAGTTGCCGCTTGGCATACTGACGGGTGCGGCGATTGATGGCAGCCACAGCCTGCTGGTGGTCCATGCGTCCCATGAGCAGTTGGCAGGCTTCCCGGTACCCCATGGTCTGCAACAGCGGCAGCTCCGCCCCGAAACGCTCCATGAGCCGTTGTGTTTCTTCCAGCAGGCCGCCAGCGGCCATGGCCCCGGTACGCTGGTGAATGCGTTGGTGCAAATCCTCCGGGGCCAAGCCAATTTCCAGGATGGGATAGGCGGGAGGCTGGCGCCGTTGCTGAAGGGAGTGGGCACAGCCGGTGCCGTAGACCACCTCCAAAGCCCTTTGGGTGCGTACCGTGTCGTTGGGGTGAATGCGGTGGGCGGCCATGGGATCAGCGCAGCGCAGCAGCCCATGGCAGTGGGGCTGACCCAGGGCGGTGAGCTGGCGCCGCAGCGCTGGCTGGGGTGGCAGCGTCGGGGGGCGCAGTCCCCGGGTAATGGCTGCCATGTAGAGTCCACTTCCCCCCACCAGCAGCGGGGTCGTGCCCTGGCTATGAAACTGAAGGATGCACGCCTGGGCCTGGGCCTGGAACTCCTGGACCGTCATGGGCTGGTCGGGATCCCGCAGATCCAGCAGGCAATGGGGAGCCAGGCGCTGCTGTGCCGGGGTGGCCTTGGCGGTGCCCACGTCCATCCCCCGATACACTTGGCGGGAGTCCCCGTTGAGGATGGGAAGGTTGAGGCGGCAGGCCATGTCCAGGGCCAGGGCAGACTTGCCGCTGGCTGTGGGACCAAGGATGACGATGAGGCCTGGTTGCCTGTGACCCATGGGACAGTCCACGATCCCCAGACAGTCCCGTGGTGGTGGCGCTCAATGTAAGATGGGAACAGAGTTGACTCCAAAACCACTGTTGCACCATTTACAGGCGTTTTGCAGGCCGTCCCGTCAGACCAGGCTCACGGGTCTCCTCCATCAGGATGAGCCGAAAGCCAATGGTTGAGACCAGCAAAGTCCAGGCGGACTATGGCGCAGCGCAAATCCAGGTTCTTGAGGGACTGGAGCCTGTGCGCAAGCGTCCGGGCATGTACATCGGCAGCACCGGTCCCCGGGGTCTTCACCATCTGGTCTATGAAGTGGTGGATAATGCCGTGGATGAGGCCCTGGCGGGGCATTGCACCGAGATCCATGTGCATCTCCATGGGGATGGCTCCGCTGAGGTGGTGGATAATGGCCGTGGCATTCCCACGGACATCCATCCCCGCACCGGCAAGTCCGCCCTTGAGACCGTGCTCACCGTTCTCCATGCCGGCGGGAAATTTGGCGGGGGCGGCTACAAGGTTTCCGGTGGCCTCCATGGGGTGGGGGTTTCTGTGGTGAATGCCCTGAGTACCTGGGTGGAGGTGGTTGTGTACCGCCAGGATCAGGAGCACCGGCAGCGCTTTGAGAAAGGAGTGGCCCAAGGGCTTCTGCAGAGCCGGGCCATTGGCAAGGAGGATCCCAACTGGGGACGGCGGGGAACATCGGTGCGCTTTTGTCCAGACAAAGATATTTTTACCGGGGGCATTGGCTTTGATTTCCCAACGGTGGCAGTGCGGTTGCGGGAGCTGGCCTATCTCAATGGTGGTGTCACAATCCTGTTGTCCGATGGTCGCCCGAGTGCCCTTGATGAAGCGGGTAACCCTTACCAGGAAACCTATTTTTATGAGGGAGGCATCAAGGAATACGTGGCCTACATGACTCAGGACAAAGAGCTGCTCCATAAAGAGATTGTTTTTGTGCAAGGAGAGAAGGAGGGTGTTCAGGTGGAAGCAGCATTGCAGTGGTGTTCCGATGCCTATTCGGATAGCATCCTTGGCTTTGCCAATAATATTCGTACAGTGGATGGTGGCACCCATTTGGAAGGCTTTAAGGCTGTGCTCACCCGCACACTCAACACATTAGCCAGAAAGCGCAATAAGCGCAAGGAGACAGATTCCAATCTATCCGGTGAGAATATCCGTGAGGGATTGACGGCTGTGCTCTCTGTCAAGGTTCCAGAGCCTGAATTTGAGGGACAGACAAAAACCAAGCTGGGCAACATGGAAGTGCGCGGTGTGGTGGACTCTGTTGTTGGGGAGTCCCTGACAGAATTTCTGGAATTCAATGTTCAAGCTGCGGATCTCATTTTAGAGAAAGCCATTCAGGCATTTAATGCGGCAGAAGCGGCACGGCGCGCCCGGGAGTTGGTGCGTCGCAAATCTGTTCTTGAGAGTTCCACCCTGCCAGGCAAGTTGGCAGACTGCAGTTCCCGGGATCCCGCAGAGTCGGAAATTTACCTTGTGGAGGGGGACTCGGCTGGCGGATCTGCCAAACAGGGCCGTGATCGTCGCTTCCAGGCAATTCTTCCCTTGCGGGGGAAAATCCTCAATATCGAGAGGACGGATGATGCAAAGATCTATAAAAATACAGAAATTCAGTCCCTAATCACTGCCCTGGGATTGGGCATCAAGGGGGAGGAATTTGCCCCATCCAATTTGCGCTATCATCGGGTTGTGATCATGACCGATGCAGATGTGGATGGTGCCCATATTCGTACCCTCATCTTGACATTTTTCTATCGGTACCAGCGGCAGCTTGTGGAAGATGGTTACATTTATATTGCCTGTCCGCCCCTCTATAAAGTTGAAAGGGGAAAACAGCATTATTACTGCTTTGACGAAGCAGAGAAGGATAGGCGTATCGCCGAGTTCCCCAAAAATTCTAACTATACCATCCAGCGGTTCAAGGGTTTGGGGGAGATGATGCCTCAGCAGCTTTGGGAAACCACCATGGACCCTTCCACACGCCTCATGAAAAGGGTACAAATTGATGATGCCGCAGAAGCTGATCGAATCTTCACCATTCTCATGGGAGATAAGGTGGCCCCAAGGCGGGAATTCATTGAAACCCACAGTGCGGAGCTTCACTTCACCGAGTTGGATATTTGATGACGCCGCACCCTTTCCCCACCGTCACGGGATGGTTTGCCTTCAGCCCGGAGCAGACCACGGCAGGCCGCTGGGCCTGGATCCTGAGCATGGCACTGCTGCTCCCCATTGGCTTGCCCGCCGGTGGGGCACGCCTTAAGTTGAGTCAATCCCGTCAGCGACAACCTGGGGAGCCCCTGCTGGCTGCCCATGCCACCAGTTTGCGCCGTGAACCCCTGGTGAGCGCCCCGCAGATGCTGCCGTTGCCTGTCGGCCAGCCCTTGCAGGGCCTCGTACGCTGGCACGATGGCCAGCACCTGTGGCTGCGGGTGACAAGCCGCCAAGGCCGGGGCTGGGTCCGTCTCGGCTAACTACAGCCCAGGATTCTACATATGGTCTACCACGTCTGTGGGTATCATCTTAGGCTTAGGCCTTATCTAACGATTCTGCCTGTGTTTTCCCCAATCTATACTGCGCACGTCAATGGGGTCTGAATTATGCTATGGCTCACTGCACTGGGCAAGCTGACGGCTGGCTGGTTGGCTGCATGGTTATTGAGTCGAGCAGGTTTACACCTGACCCTGCGTCTGGTGGGCAACAGCAAGGATCGGCGCCAAGTGGTGCGGACTACCGTTCAGGCACTCATGCTGTTCAGTTGGACGGCGGTGGCGGTCTGGGCCTGGGATACTGTCCCCTAGGAGGGCATTGGCGACCAGATTGTTTATGGCCTGGCCCGGCTGGCGACTGTCATTGTCACGATCCATGTTATTCACCATATGCTCATCCGTCTACTGGCCAACTTTTTGCTGCATATCCACGGCAGCAGCAGCGCCAGACACGAGATCCTCAAGGCTCTCAAGCCCATGCTTCGGGTCTTCCTCTGGGCTATCGGATTTGTCTATTACCTGCAAAGCATTGGTGTCAAGCTGGAGGCCATCTGGACCGTGTTGGCTGCCGGTGGCATTGGCGTTGGCCTTGCCTTGCAAAAACCCGCCGCAGAGTTTTTTGAATACATTTACATTTTGCTCGACAAGCCTTTCCAGGGGGAAGACCTACTTGATGTGGGAGGGATTTCGGCCTGGGTGGAGCATGTGGGAATCTGCTCCACCCGCCTGCGCAGCCTCAGGGGGGAGTTGGTGATCATGACCAATTCTTCTCTCATGAATCAGCCTCTGCGCAACCATGGGAACTCTCATCGAATACCACCACCCACAGAGCATGGCGCCATGGAGCATCGTCGCTTGATTTATCGTTTTGGTGTCGTTTACAGTACGCCTTTGGAGAGCATGGAATGCATTCCCAAGCTGGTGCATGATGTCATCAACGAAACAGATAATGCAATATTTAATCGCTGCCATTTCATACAGTTTGGCTCCAGCAGCCTTGATTTTGAGCTTTGCTACATTATTCCCACGAATGACTATATTCAGGCTATGGATGTGCAACAAGAGGTGAATTTGGGTATTATGCGGGCCTTTGCCCAGCGGGGTATCAGCTTTGCCTTCCCCACCCAAACGCTTTACGTCAATCAAGTGGAGAGGCAGGACAAGTAGCCTGCTCCAGGAGTCCAGGCTGTTGTTGGCCCGCCATGGATGAACACAGCCCCTTCACAGTCCCGAGCAGCGTTCCCCCTGTGGGCATCGCACACCCCTTGAGATGGTGGACTATGGCAGAACTGCTGCTGAGCGGGGCTTGAAGGTGATCATCGCAGGCACCGGCGGAGCGGCCCATCTGCCGGGGATGGTGGCATCCACCACCGTCCCCTCCCACAACATCAGGCTCTTCTCTCTCAAGTACTGCCCCACCGTCTTGAAGATCTCCTCGGCCAATTGATGTTGTTCCACAAAATGGCGGAACGCCAAGATGGTGGTGGCATCCGGGATGTTATCCTTAGCAAGATCAATCCCGGCGAAGCGGCGGATGGTGCTGCTATCAATCAGGGCATTGTCCCTCAGGGACCCCACCAGTTCTGCATCGCCTTCACCAGGGTTGAGAACGGCAGCACTGCCTCCATCTCACAGAGGAACTTCTCCTTCCTGGTCTGCTTCCTCATGGGGCTACACTCCCAGTCGCTGAACTCCACACCTGCTGCTCCTTCACTTCCATCCTTTCCTTCCGAATTCACACTCGGTCTAACCATCCTCAGACCGATGGGGGGAGGCAAGGGGTCCTTTGGGGTTTTCCCGACTTTTCCTGACAGCGGTATTGTCCCACTGCGATCAGGCAAGGCCAGGGGTGCCGGCTTTACAGCCCGGGACAACCGTCTGTTTCTCGAAGCCGTGTTCCGAAGTGTGGGTGCTGGTGCGCTTTGGCGGGATCGATCCCCTTGCTTTGGCCAATGGAACAGTCAGTTCCGCCCCTTCCGGGGGTGGGCCACCAGCGGTGTGTTTGAGTATTTGTTCAAGGCCCTCAGTGGGAATCCCGATCTGCAGTACGCTCTCATCAACGGCGCCATTGTCCTGGTTCACCAGAAGGCCTCTGGCGCGAAAGGGGGACTTAACGCTAGTCCATTGATTGATCCCGCAGCGGGTTGACCACGAGGACGTGACATTGGTGGACGCGGTGGGCACTTTCATTCGCTTCCTCCTGCTTCCGGGGCAGACCCACCACAGCAAAGGAATAACGCCACTGATTAACAACGTGCCTTTTGGCGCTCCGCTGGCCGACAAAGCATTTGACAGTGATCGGCTGCTCACAGAGATTGGATGCCCGTGGAGCAACAGCAGGCATCCCCCCAAAGGACAGTCGCAAAGACCAGAGGGCCTGCGACAAGGAAGCCTGCAAATGGCCCCATCTGATCGCAAATTTTGCCAGGGTCAAGGAGTATCGGGGCATTGCCACCCGTCATGACAAAGCTGGCAGGAGTGATGCCGCGAACGGGAATCTGGTGGCAACCTCATTGCATCAAGATCAATCCTTTTGGCCACAGGCCCTGGTCGGAAAAGATGGTCTGGACAAAAAGAGGTGACCCGGAGTCCACGCCAATCCGGAGCATCCCGTGTGGCTGCTGCCTTCCGGCTCTGACCAGGTTTGGGCGTCTGGAGCGCATGGGTCCGAGTCATGTCAATAGTAGCATCTGCATTGCTCAGTGGGCCGTTTGCCTCTCACGACGCGGGATTTACAGAATTACAAGCGCCAGGGACGCATCATCACAGCCCTGACCGCTTGGGATGCCTTGAGTGGGGCTTGGGTGGAAGCCTCAGGGTGTGATGTGGCTCTGGTGGGAGACTCCTTGGCCATGGTGAGCCTGGGGTATCCCACAACGCTGCCCGTCTCCCTGGGGGCCATGGTGCATCATGCCCAAGCAGTGGGTCGGGTCATCCATCGGCCCCTCTTGGTGGCGGATCTACCGTTCCTCAGCTATCAGTGTGGGGCCGAGCAGGCTGTGGCCGCGGCGGGTCGTTTTCTCAAGGAAACTCCATGTCAAGCCGTCAAGCTGGAGGGGGCTGAACCGGAAACGATGGCGGTGATCAGTCGGCTGGTGCGGACCGGCATCCCGGTGATGGGTCACCTGGGACTCACCCCCCAGTCTGTCCATCGCCTGGGCTGGGGTCGTCAGGCTTGCAGTGCCTCTGATCAGGAGCGGTTACGGCAGAAAGCCCTGGACCTCCAGCAGCAGGGATGCTTTGCCCTGGTGCTGGAGCACATCCCGTCGGCACTGGCTAGTGGGCTACGGCGGGAGCTGAACATTCCCGTGATCGGCATCGGTGCTGGCCCAGACTGTGATGGTCAGATTCTGGTGACGGCTGACCTGCTGGGACTGACCCCCAGTCAGCCCCCCTTCGTGAAGCCACGACTTCAGGCGGCAGAGATGTTTAAGCAGGAGCTACGAGGCTGGTGCCATGAGCAGCGCCACCGGGAGCAAACAGCTCGTCCACCCAGAGAAGACAATCCGCCAAGACCTGGTTACTGAAACGAAAGCCTTGGGGTTGACTCAGGCGCAGATAGGGTCCTTCGCAGCACAGCAAACCTTGGGCGCAGTCTCTCTCCAGGCGTGGAGACAAGGTCATCAAGGCTTCCAGATGTAAAGAGCACTGCTGTGCCAGTTGCTGGCGGTTCACCCCCTCACTGCGGCGCAATCCCGTGATCAGCAAATCCTCCAAGCGCTCTTTGGGGCTGCAGGGGCGTTGCGCCGCCGCCCGTGGCCCATGGAGCCATGCCTGATAACCGCCCCGTGTACGGGGGCGGGTCAGCCGTCGCCCCGCCTCGCTGCTGGTGGCCCCCATGCCAAAGCCCCACCAGTGACCGCCTCCCCAATACACCCGATTGTGACGACACCCATGACCGGGCAGGGCATAACTGGAAATTTCGTAGCGGCGTAAGCCAGCCGCCTCCAGCTTCTCCGCCGCACGATCCAACATGGCGGCGGCTGTGGTTTCTGGCGGTAAGGAGAGACGCCCCTGCTCCAGCCAGCGATCAAAGACTGTTCCCTCACCAATGGTGAGGTCATAGAGGGACACATGGGGCGGAGACAGGGACAGGGCCTTGTCCAGGGTTGCTTCCCAGAGGGCCGGGGTCAGTCCTGGCAAACCGGAGATGAGGTCCAGGCTCCACCGGCTCAGGCCTTGGGCTTTCAGCAGCGCCACGGCGGTCTTGATGTCCTGGCAACTGTGACGTCGCCCTATGCCCATCAGCAACCCATTGTCAAAGCTCTGCGCCCCAAGACTGATGCGGTTGACGCCCGCCCCCTGGTAGCCTTGCAACCGCTCAGCACAAACATCGGCCGGATCCAGTTCCATGGTGATCTCCGCACCAGGAGCCAGACCAAACTGGTGGTTCAACAGGGCCAACAGCCAGACCACATGGTTGGCAGCCAGCAGGGAAGGGGTGCCGCCACCGATGTAAACAGTGGAGAGGGGGGGACCCGGCGGGCTGCTGCTGATTTCTTCCTCTAACCATCGCAAGTACTCTGCCACGGAGCGGGATGTGGTCCCATCCCCCCGATCCCCCAAGGGCACCACGGGAAAATCACAGTAAAAACAACGGCGATGGCAAAAGGGAATATGCACATATGCACTGCGGGGCTGTGAAGAGGCCACCATGGTGTGGCAATCCGGTTCAAAACGTTGCCCTTCCTCCACAGCACCTGTTTTGATTGTTAGAGATCACCCCAGCGCAGAGCCGCCATGGTGGATCCCCTGAGCCTGGCTCTGACGCAGTCCAGCCGCCATGGCCCGGACGCGATGACCGCACTGGTATCAGAGCGGGTCCTGTCACTGATCAACTCCCTGGAGCGCCCCTGGTTCTGGCTGATTGGCTTTGGGGTGGTGCTGGGGTTGCTCATGGGTCTACTGGTCCAACAGGTGCGCAACTGCCTCCGTGCTGAGGAACGTCAACTGCCTTGGGACATTCTACTCATTCGTGCCGCTGGCCTCAGCTTGGGGTTGGTGCTGGCCAATCTTCTGGTGGCGCCATTGCTGCTGCTGCCCTTGCCGGAGTCGTTGCAACCGGTCAAACCCTTTGCCCTTGTCCTGGTGAACCTGTCGCTGGGTGTGGCTGGTCTCACGGTGGGCCAACTGCGGGGACAAGCCCTGCGCCACCTTCTGGGGTCCACCAGCAGTGAAACATTACTACTGGAAGGGGACCTGGTGCAACGATCCGCACCCAAAATTATTGACACCAGCGCCGCCATTGATGGGCGCATTGGTCCCCTTCTGGACTCCGGTCTCCTGGAGGGTCAAGTGATCATCCCCCAGGTGGTGCTGGAGGAGTTGCAAACTCTGGCAGATTCGGGAAAAGGGGAAAAACGCAGCCGCGGCCGACGGGGGCTGGACAGTCTGTCTGCCCTGCGCCGTGACTATGGTCGCCGCATCGTCACCAACAGCACCCGCTATGACGGCGAGACCGTAGATGAGAAGCTGCTTCAGTTGACCAGTGACACCAGCGGCATCCTCATCACCACGGATTACACCCTGGCCCAGGTGGGACGCCTGCGGAATCTGCGGGTGCTCAGCTTGAGTGAACTGGTGGTGGCCCTGCGGCCCAATGCCCAGCCCGGCGATCAATTCCACTTGAAGCTGGTGCGCCAGGGCAAAGAGCCGGAGCAGGCCATTGCCTACTTGGAGGACGGCACCATGGTGGTGGTGGATGGGGCCCAAGCGCTCATTGGCCAGTCCCGGAATGTGACCATCACTGGCGCCTTGCAAACCAATTCTGGCCGCATGATGTTTGGTCAGCTCAGCCCCAAGGTGGGCTCCCCGGAGACAGGCCAATCTTCCCCCCGCTCCAACAGCCGCGGCCGCCGTAGTCGCTAGGGTGGCCTCACCTGCTTAACACCCCTCTGCTCCCAATTTTGCTTTTTGAGAAGCCCTGTTCATAGCAACGCAGAGCGGAGCATTGCCATGGCCCCACTCTTTTTGTCCCAGGGAATCAACCCATCCATCCGATCCGGAACTATCTCCCTCCCCGTCTTCGTTTCTTCATCTGCTATTCAGGGAGGACAAATTATGGTTCCGCTACAACTGATTGATCAGGGTTCAGGCGGCTGGCGGCAAGACACAAGGTGGTCAGCAGTAACCACAGGCCTACGCCATGACCCTGGGTCTCCAGTAGCCACCCGGCTACAGGTGGGGCCACCACTGCGCTGATGGCCCAACACTCGGAGTAGGCTGCCATGGCCCGGCCTTGCAGAGTAGCGGGGGCCCGCTCCAGACAAGCTGTGCTGGCGGTGGGCAGGAAAGCGGCAGTGCCTAGGGCCGTGAGCATCTGGGCGGCCAACACCAGCAACAGACCCGGCGCCCTGGGAAAGCCGGACAGGGTCATCAGGGCCTGGCCACCGGCAAAGGCCAACAAGGACCAGCGCAGGCCTGCGCTGGTGGGCCAACGGCTCACCAGACGACCCACGGGAAGCTGCATCACCACCAGCAACACCAACTGCACAGCCACCATCAGATTGCTCATCACAGGCTCCAGGGCAGGCCGCCCCAGGCTGCCGCGCACCAGATCCAGAGGCAGGGCGCTTTGCTGCAGGATGATGATGGAGGTGGCCATGATGCTGATCAACAGCACGGCAGGCAAGCCCGGCGCCTTGGTGAGGCCCCAATAGCTCTCCTGACGCCTTTGTGGGTCTGTCCGACCACCAGAGATCGCCCGACGGCCAACGGTGTGGGGGCTCAGCAGGGCCGCCCCCGCCAGAAGGAACAGCAGGGCCGCGGCAGTGAGAAACGCCCAGGAGGGCCGACCCGCCGCAGTGAATGCTGCGGTGCCCAGCACCCCGAGGGCCGACCCGACAGCCTCGCAAAAACGGGCCAGGGTGAACGCCTTGCCCAGGGGGACAGGGCCATGGGTTTGGGCCACCGCGATCTCGGCGGCAGGCCAAAACAGACCCAGACCCAACCCCTGTAAGGCCATTCCCAGGAGCAGAGCAGGCCAGTCGTTGATATCCCGCAGTTGCATCATGCTGGCTGCCGTGAGCAGACCACCACCGGCCAGGATGTGGCGCCAATGGAGGCCGCTATCCAGGGAACGCCCCGCCACCCAACGGCTCACAACACCCATGACAGCAGCCACTGCAAAGCCATGCCCCAGGGCAGTGCCACTGAGACGGTCCCCATAGGCAATGCCCAGGTAGGAGCCAATCCCGGTGATGGCCATCAGGGCCAGCCCCCGCAACAGACATGACCAGACCAGGGCCGGAGGGTAGCGCTGGAGCCATGGGGCGCCCCAGGGGAAGGATGTTGAGGACGGCACACGCGCCACAGGGAAAGCTACCATGAAAACCGATGCCGTCTTCAGCCGGTGGCGCCGGCGTCATCCCTGTCCCATGGGAGCACCGGGGGCCAGGCCTGACGCACCAGCACCAGGGAGAAGTAGGAACATGCCCCAGGGGGAAGCTCCGCCGCAGGGATGAGGCGCTGATCCGGCCAACCCACCCGTTCGGCCACCAGGGCTTGGCGGAGGAGGCCGCGCTGCTCCAGGGCCTCCCGCAGCCAGGCCCAGCGCTGACCCACTTTGTGGACTGCCAGCACCTCTGCCTTGGCCAACAGGACATCCAGGGCAGTGGGGGTTTCCGGCGCCGGGGCGATGAGCAACTGCTGCGTCTGGAGAGCCAGGGGCCAATGGGTTGCCGCCGCGGCCGCTGCCATGGCCGTCACCCCTGGAATCAGGCGCATCTTCAGTTGGGGGATGGCCATCCTTTGCAGTTGGAGCACCACATAACTGGCGGAGGCATAGAGGGAAACATCCCCTTCACACAGCAGCACCACTGGCGGGCTCTCCGCCACCGCCTGCGCCAACCGCTGCGCAGCCCGTCGCCAGGCCTGCCGACAGGGCTCTGGGGCGGTGGTCATGGGGAAATGGAGGGGGAGATGCCGTTGTTCAAGCTGAAGCCATGGGGCGGCAATCCGTGCCGCCATGCCCTCCCCCCCTGGCTGCGCAACGGGATAGGCCACGGTGCGGGCTTGGCGCAGTGCCTTAAGACCCGCCATGGTGATCAGATCGGGGTCACCCGGTCCCACGCCAAGGATGGTGAGAAGCGCCATGCCCAGTGACCGGGGCATCTGGTCTGCTAAGGTAGGAGGCTCTGGCATGGGTCGGTGCCCGAGTGGTTAATGGGGGCGGACTGTAAATCCGCTGGCTCTGCCTACGTTGGTTCAAATCCAACCCGGCCCATTTGCCCTTGTAGCTCAGCGGTAGAGCACTCCCTTGGTAAGGGAGAGGTCACGAGTTCA
>JAJDUS010000094.1 GCA_022826535.1 Prochlorococcaceae cyanobacterium jk18x1bzbins.87 | reverse complement strand
CCACTCCCCATGCAGGGGCTCCACGGCAATGGTTAATCCCTTCTTCCCGGTGGACTGATCCGGAATTGGGGTAACCTCAGTTCTGGATGATGGACCATCAGGAAAGGGGTTAGCTGCTGTGGTATGAGCCCCTCCATGGGGAGAAACCTCTGTGGAAAAGTGCTGTTCTGCTTCAGCAGGTTCCTCGGCCTGGGACAAGGCAATGTCTCCCAGGCACCATCCATGTCGCTCACGCAAGCGGAAGCGCCCGCATCAAGGATTTTACCGTGGCGCTGTTCTCCTGTGCGGAGCAAGAGTCCGCCACTCTTTCACTCTTTGCTGATCTCGCCAGCACCAGCAGGTTTGTGGCCCTGATGCCGCGCTCGACATAGCCTCTCTTTCAATTCCTCACCATTCCAACCTCTTCCGCAAGGCACTGCGAGGTTTTCCAGTGTTTCCCTAGACCAACAGGCTTTGGCAGGGGAGAAGGAGGCAACTTTCCGTGGTGCCCTCCAGCACTGGGGTTAAGGGGTTAAGATGATCTTTCTTGACGACCAAGTGTAATGGCCAGAAGGTTCACTGGGGGTTCCCGCTTCTTTTCGGAAGACCGCGGAAGTTTTATATTCACCACAAGGGATGTGGCCAGAAGAATTGGCAGGTCAGAGGGTACTGTCACCAAGTATGCCAGAGACTGGGGAGAGATCAAGGCTCTCTGCAGAAAAGTTTCCGGCAGGTGGATGTGGCATGGGGACTGCTTTGAAGTGTTCCGCAAGCTGGGGGTGGGCGCGATGATTGTCGACGTCGATTTCACGGATATCGTCACACCTGTTCACCGGGCCGGTGGGGTGCGAGCAACGGCACAACAGCGTTTAGACACATTGGCCCGCATCATTGTTCGTTATCATCAGCAACGGGAAATCACTGATACAGCGTACTATGAGATGGAGGGATTGTTGAGGCGTGAATAGGTCATCTTCCTCGTCTTGCCTGGATATCGAGTCGCCCACCTCAGCGCAGCAGGAGACCCGTGAGAAGCAAGTTCAGTTCACGCCCCTGGGGCCAGAGAAGATGGCGGCGAATGGTCCATGGCGCTGTGGCCAGGAGACGCACCATGGCCCCTGTCAAGCTGACCAGGGGAAGGGTATTGGTGAGGAAACCGCTCCAGAGGGGTTGGGGCAGGTGGAAAAAGGTGTGGAAGAAGGTCTGTAGGTCGTTGCTGCCAAGACGCATCAATTTCTCCAGGCCAAAGCGGTAGATGCCATGGCGGCGCACCATGTCATCGCCCCAGAGGTTACGCCAGGCGGTGCGACTCAACGCTGCGCCACTGCGCCCCTCCTTGAGGCCTTGGGCGATGGCGGCGGCCAGGCCAGGCCCACGGCGCAGCAGGGAGCCCAGCATGTAGCCCGAGGCGGGATGAACCATGGTGGCCGCCCCCCCAAAACCCACCACCCGCTGCCGTCGATCCGGCAGGGGCAGATTCATGGGGAAGAGGCACTGTTCCACCTCCTGCACCTGTTCCAGGACACAGCCCTGCCGGTTCAGGCGCCGCTCCAGGCGGTGTTTCAAGAGGGGGAAAGGGAGGGGGGGACAGGCCGCCAGGGAGGTTTCCTCTACAAAATAGCTGCCGTTGCCCAGGTCCATGGCATAGAGGAAGGTGGGGGGCTCCTGCCGCTCCTCCGGGCTGAGGTGGCCATTGCGGTAGTCCATCAGCACAAAGGAGCCTGGCCGGATGGGGGGTATGGAGAAGCGCCCCACCACCCCATAGGCCGCCTGCTGTGCTACGGCAATGCAGTTGGGACGCTGGACGAATACCGGCTGATGCCCCGTGGCGTCCACCACCAGTTGTGCGCGGTAGCGTTGCCCCGATGCCCCTTGCACATCCGAATGGTCCTGGTGGTGCTGGAGGGCCGCAGCAGCGTCTTGCCGAACATGGACGCTGTGCTGGCTGCACAGTTGGCGCCAGTATCTCTGGAGACCGTCATTATCGATCAGGCCATAGTCCAGACCATGATTTAGCTCCTCCCCGAGGAAGATACTGGAACAGTGGCGCCAACGGTGAGCCAGCAAAAACCCCAGACCCGGATCATCCAGCTCATGGCCCCAGATACCGTAGGTGTTGGGCCATGGCCGCCATGGATCCTGGATGGCAAGAAGGATCACCTGCAACTGGTGCTGGGCCAACGCCGTGGCCATGGAGAGGGCCGCTGGCCCTGCTCCCACGACAACCACGTCACAGACCATAGCCCTGGAGGAGAAGCATGGGGCCATGGGTCAGGCCAGCCAGGGGGGCGCCGGCGGGTTCAGAAGGCGTTGAGGTTGACGCCCATCTGTCGGGCATAGGCGTCAAGACCCTTCTTCTGGATGGTGCGCAGGGCCTTGGTGGAGATGCGCATGCGCACATGGCGGCCCCCTTCCGGCCACCAGAGGCGCCGTTGCTGCAAGTTAACCTGCTGGAGCTTTTTGGTGCGGATGTGGGAGTGGCTGACGGCCATGGCATTGTTGGCGCGCTTGCCGCTGAGCTGGCAGACCCGGGACATGGAATTTAAGACCTGAGGGCTGTAGCATAGCCCCAAAGGCCCCCCTCAGACAGTGAAGGAGCTTCCGCAACCGCAGGTCTGGGTGGCATTGGGGTTGGTAAAGTTGAAGCCGCCGCCAATGAGGGCCGTGCTGAAGTCCAGTTGGAGGCCATAGATGTAGAGCAGGCTTTTGGGATCGGACACCACCTGAAACCCCGCACCGTCCTCCAGGGTGTAGGCATACACCTTATCATCTTGCCGCAGGTCCTGGGGCTGGATGAAGTCCATGGTGTAGCTCATGCCGCTACAGCCTCCCGAGCGGACCCCCACCCGCAGAATGAAGTCGGCCCCCTGCTGCTGACGTAGAAAGCCAAGCTGTTTCAAGGCCGCTGCCGTGATCAGAATCCCACGGCCATCACGGTCCGTCCGGGCCGGTGGGATGGAGGGGGCAGCAGGGTCGGATGTGGATGGAGGGGTGGGGGACACGGTCATGGTGGATGGGCTGGGCTTGGGGACCAGTTTAGGAGGCTCTGGGGGAGAGAGCTTCAAGCCGTTTGCAAAGCCGATGGGTGCAGGGTTGATGGATGGTAGGGAGTGAAGCTGGCCTTGCGGGCGCCACAGATGGGGCATTCCCAATCGTCGGGGATCTCCTCAAAGGGGGTGCCAGGGGCAATGCCGGAGTCGGGATCTCCTTTGGCAGGGTCGTAGATCATGGAGCAGACGCGGCAGATCCAGAGCCCAGGGATGGGGTTTTCTGCCACGGCGGCATCGCCTTTGCCCTCCAGGGCAGCAAGGGCCACCCCATAGCGCTCGGCGTGATGATGCTCAATGGAGGTGAGAAAGCCGAAATTACTGGCTGCCTTTTTGAAGATGCCAGCGTGCTCCCGGGATTCGGCAAGCTGCTCATCGAATTCTGCGGCGGCGGCGCTGTCACGGTCAGAGCGGGCCGCGGCGGCAAATTCCGGGTACATGGTGGTGTACTCGTAGGTTTCCCCCTCAATGGCCAACTCCAGGCAGCGGCTGAGGAGCGCTTGCCTTTGCTCAGGGGTCAAGGCCTGGGGATCCTCAACCACCAGCTCCGGATGCAGGAGGCGGAAATGGGCAAAGGCGTGCTCAGTTTCCTGGGCGGCAGTCTCTCGGAAGAGCTTGGCCAAATCCTTATGACCCAGGGCTTTGGCCACCTCCGCAAAGAAGAGGTATTTGCGGTTGGCCATGCTTTCACCGCCAAAGGCAGCTTCAAGATTGGCGTGGGTGCGGGGTTTGGAAAGATCCATGGGAAGTGAGGCGTCCACATCGTCCATTTAATCCATACTCATAACGACTTCGAGTTAATAGTGGTCAGTTTGCTGTCCGGCCACTAGGGTCAGGACTCATGACATGAGGGGTGGTCCTCTCACCAGGGAGGGACCCCCAAGCGAGCACCAGGAGGAGATCGGTGATGGCCCAGTTGTTGGGGCTCAGCCCGGAGCAAATGGCCCGCATCCGCCCCTTGTTTCTCAAGGAACCGGGTATGAAGCGGGTGGGTGACAGGCAGGAAGGTGTTGCACGGCATCATCCCCGTGACCCGGAGCGGTCCGCCCTGGGTGGATGCCCCGGCGGCCGATGGCCCCCACAAAACCCTCGACAACCGTTGCCGCCGCTGGTGAGACAAGGGTGTTTTTGAGCTGATCTTTTCCGAGTTGTCAGCATCCGATGCCGCAGAGACAGAGGTCCTGATGCCTGATGATTGACGCCACTGACATCAAAGCCCATCCCACGGCGTCCAGCCTTAACAAGGGGGGGGGTGCCCCCCGCCTGATTGGTGGCACCAAGGGGGGCATGACCAGCAAGCTCCATGTGATCTGTGACAGCAAAGGTGGTCGCCTGCGACTCCACCTGAGTGACGGGCAACGCAGTGATTTCACCGGTGCCGACTGTG